>DATJMR010000293.1:0-9667 GCA_035508595.1 Dyella sp. | reverse complement strand
AGTTCGACCGCCCAGTCATGCGGCAGATTCAGATGGCGCCAGCCGGCATCGTTGAAATCGGCGGTGGCAATCTTGAACGTGCCCGTTTTCGAAAAATCGCTCTGGCCGAATCCGTAGCCAAAATCCTTGGTCGGATCGTCGCCATTGCCGAATGCAAACCGCCAACCAAAATCGAATAGCGACTGCTCGCGCGGCGCCATGGCGGTTTTGTTTTGCGGCAGCATCAAACGTTGTTTCGCGGCCATCGCGTTGCCGTTACTGGCCCATACGAAACGCGGTAAAAGGGAAGAGCCCACCAATCCAATGCTTGAAATGATGAAAGTGCGGCGCGTGATATCAATCATGAGAACCACAATCCCTGGAGATAAGGCCTGCCCGCGTCATGGCCATGGCGGGTACCCATGACGACGTCGAGCATCGCGTGATGGTTTTGTCGATGACGCAAGACTTGCGTCGCCGACGTCTTTCGACGTTGCACCATACCAAAGAAATGGCACGGATCATGTCCGGATTGCGCGACGCGCAACACGCGTGCGGAGAAAGACGCAGCGCTCGCGGTGCTCGTTCGATCGGCAACCCGCGAAATGCATTCGTACGCGATGGCGCACCGCTTCGTGGACAACCTCGGGGCGGGTTGCTGGTTGCCGATCGACTAGCCTGCGCCGGATCACGAGGGCTCCGTGCATCGCGCGAGCGAACGTTTCCTCGAATTTCTTCGCGTCGCTTGGGTAAAAAAAGCATTTAATTCATATTGTTATGCAAGCTCTTGGCGCCGGCTTGGGGCGATCCGCACCTAGTTACTTGCATAATGATAGTTACAAATGCATGATAGGCGTCAAGGCAATCCTTTCCTGGGTGGTAAAGCGCCATGCAACGAACCAGCTTTAGCGATGCACGATGTCCGGTCGCGCGCAGCCTCGAACGCGTGGGGGAGTGGTGGAGCATCCTGGTGCTGCGCGATGCGTTCCTCGGCATTACGCGTTTCGACGATTTCCAGGCCAGTCTCGGTATTGCGCCGAACATGCTTACGCGCCGATTGCGTGCTTTGACTGAATCCGGATTGCTGGAACGCCGGCGCTACAACGACAAGCCGCCGCGTTACGAATATGTGCTGACGCCGCGCGGCCATGATTTCCGTCCCGTGTTGGTGGCCTTGATGGCTTGGGGCAATCGGCAATTTGCGACGGAAGGGGCGGCGATGGAGTTGATCGACGAAACCACCGGCGAAGTCGCGCAGCCTGTGATGGTCGATGCCAAGACCGGCGCGCCGATCGATCGCGCACGCCACATCCTGCACGCAGGACCCGCCGCCGACGAGCGCACTCGCGCACGCGTCGAAAACTATTTAAAGCGGCGCGCACACGAGCGCGCCACGCCGACTTCCTCATCGCAGTAATTGCGGAGCACCGTTATGAACACCGTTGTAGCCGACAAGCGGCTCGATCTTCCCGACGTGGCCGAGGCGCCGCCCAGGTCGCGGCGCAAACTCGCGCTGCATATCGCCATGGGCGTTGCATTGCTGGCAGGTGTCGTTTATGGCACGCATTGGTGGACCTCGGGCCGCTATATCGAAGATACCGACGATGCCTATGTCGGCGGCGACATCACCGTGATCGGGCCCAAGGTATCGGGCTACATCACCGCCTTGAATGTCACCGACAACCAGCGCGTGCACGCAGGCGATCTGCTGGTGAAGATCGACGATCGCGATTACCGCGCCGCGTTGGCGAAAGCGGAAGGTGCGGTCGCCGCGCAGGAAGCGTTGCTGGCTAATCTCGATGCCACCGAGCAGTTGCAACAGGCCGTTATCAACGAAGCCAAGGCCAGCATTGCCGCCGCAAGCGCCGAAGCCACCCGCGCGCACGACGATGAAGTGCGTTACCGCGACCTGGCCGGGCGCGCGGCGGTTTCCGTGGAAAGCGCGCAGCGCGCGGATGCGGAAGACAAAACTGCGCGTGCAAACACCGACAAAGCGCAGGCCGCAGGGATCGCCGCGCAACGCCAGCTCAATGTGATTGCGTCGCAGAAACAGCAAGCGCGCGCGGCTTTGGCGCAAGCGAAGGCGGAGCGCGATCTTGCCGCCTTGAATGTGAGCTATACCGAGTTGCGCGCGCCGGTGGATGGCGTGATCGGCAATCGCCGTGCGCGAGTGGGCGCTTATGCGGCGGCCGGCACCCAGTTGCTTTCGGTGGTGCCCGCGCACGGCTTGTGGGTGGACGCCAATTTCAAAGAAGACCAGTTGGCGCGCATGCAACCGGGTCAGCCGGTGGAGATTCGTGCGGACGTACTGCCGGGCCGCGTGTTCCATGGCCACGTGACCAGTCTCGCGCCCGCCACCGGCGCCGAATTCAGCGTGCTTCCTCCGGAAAACGCCACCGGCAATTTCACCAAGATCGTGCAGCGCGTGCCGGTGCGCGTCGCGCTGGACAAGAAAGATGACGCACTTGGTTTGCTGCGCCCCGGTCTTTCCGTCGTTGCAGACATCGATACGCGCACATCGGGCGGCAGCGCGCCATGAACATCCGCGCGATCCTCGCCGCTGCGCCGATCGATCCGTCCAAGTTGGGTAACGCACAGAAGATTTTCGCCTTCGCCAGCATGTGCGTGGGGATGTTTATCGCGCTGCTCGACATTCAGATCGTATCGGCCTCGTTGCGGGATATCGGCGGCGGGCTCTCGGCGGGTGTGGATGAAACGGCGTGGGTGCAAACGAGCTATTTGATCGCTGAAATTGTCGTGATTCCGTTGTCAGGCTGGCTCTCGCGCGTCTTTTCAACGCGCTGGCTGTTCGCCGCGTCGGCCGCAGGCTTCACCATTACCAGTCTGCTGTGCGGTGTCGCTTGGAACATCCAGAGCATGATCGTGTTCCGTGCGCTGCAAGGTTTTCTTGGCGGGTCGATGATCCCCATGGTGTTTACGACCGCCTTCGCGTTTTTCGTCGGCAAGCAGCGCGTAACCGCCGCGGCCACCATCGGTGCCATTGCTTCGCTTGCGCCGACACTTGGCCCCACGCTGGGCGGCTGGATTACCGACCACTGGTCGTGGCATTGGTTGTTTTTTATCAATCTTGTGCCCGGCCTGTTCGTCACCGTCGCGGTGCCGTTGCTGGTGAACATCGATAAGCCGGATACGTCGCTGTTGCGCCGCGCAGACTATCTGGGGATGGTGTTGCTCGCGGTGTTTCTGGGCTGCCTGGAATATACGCTCGAAGAAGGCCCGCGCTGGAACTGGCTGACCGACAGCACGATTGTCACCACCGCCTGGCTTTCCGGTTTGTGCGGCGTGGGGTTCGTCGTGCGCAGCCTTACCTACGATCATCCCGTGGTGGACCTGCGTGCATTGCACGATCTCAACTTTGCGCTGGGTTGTCTTTTTTCCTTCATCACCGGCGTCGGCATTTTTACCACCATCTATCTCACGCCGCTCTTCCTCGGTCGCGTGGAAGGCTACAGCGCGCTGCAGATCGGCGAGGCCGTGTTTTCCACGGGCATATTCCAGATTCTTACGATTCCGTTGTATTCGTACCTGGCGCAACGCTACGACTTGCGTTGGATCATGATGGCGGGTTTGGCGATATTCGCGCTGTCGATGTGGGATTTCACACCGATCACCCACGATTGGGGCGCGCACCAGTTGTTGCTGCCGCAGGCCTTGCGCGGCGCCGCGCAACAATTGGCGGTGCCGCCGGTGGTGACGCTCACGCTTGGCGGATTGCCGCCGGCACGTCTGCGGCTTGCATCGGGGTTGTTCAATCTGATGCGCAATCTGGGTGGTGCCATCGGCATCGCCGTTTGCGCGACGATTCTTAACGATCGCACCAATCAGCATTTCTACCGGCTTGCCGAGCATCTGAATACCACCAACGAGGCGATGAATCAGTGGCTCGCGCAAAGCTCTGGACGTTTTACGGACGTGGGCGACCCAAACGGTGAACTGCACGCGCTGTGGCAGCTCGCCTTCCGCGAGGCGCAAACGCTTTCCTATGCGGATGCCTTTCTCGCCGTCGCCGTCTGTTTCGTGATTGCTACTGTGCTGGTTCCGTTGATGCGCAAGGTGATGCCGCCTGCTGCGCCTTCGGCCGACGCGCATTGAGGAGTGCTGTGATGCGTTCGCTATATCCGTTTATACCCGCTGTGCGCCGATCGCTCGCGCACACCGCGTTACTCGTCGTCACTGCCACGGGGCTGGCCGGTTGCATGGTCGGTCCCGACTACACCAAGCCGGCCGTGCCGGCGAACGAACACTACATCGCGCAGCAGGCGCTCGCGCAACGCCATGTCGCACCCGCAGCGCCCGCGCTCGACGCGTGGTGGACAGGTTTCGACGATCCGGAACTCGCCCACATCATCGGTCGCGTGACGGCGCAGAACCTCGACCTTGCTGCGGCGATGGCGCGCGTCGATCAGGCGCGCGCGGCAGCGCGGGAAGCCGGTGCCGCACTGCTGCCGCAAGGCAGCCTGGATGCGCAAGTGGCGCGTCAGTATCAATCGGTCCAGGGACCGCTCGGCGAAATCGGCAGCCATTTGCCCGGCTATCGTCGCAACCAGACGCTGGAAACCGTCGGTGCCGGCGCAAGCTGGGAGCTGGATCTTGCCGGCGGCTTGCATCGCGGTGCCGAAGCGGCGCAGGCGGAAGCGCAAGCGGCGGAAGCCTCCGGTGTCGGCGTGCGTGTATCGCTTGCGGCGGAGGCGGCCGATGCGTATTTCCGCGTACGCGGCGCGCAATCGCGTCTTGCGCTCGCACAGCAGCAGGTGGAGACGGAACAGCATTTGCTCGACCTGGTGCATGTGCGTCTCGCCGGCGGCCTGGCCACGGAACGCGAACAAGCTCAGGCCGAGGCACTGGTGCTACAGGCTCGTGCCACTTTGCCGCCCTTGCAGACTGAGCTGGAGCAACAGCTCAACCGTCTCGATGTGTTGATGGGTGCGGCGCCTGGCAAGTATCGCGATGAAGTGCTTGGCAGTGCGCAAAACTTCGTCGTGCCTTCCATCGATACCGACGGTGGACCGGCGATGCTGCTGCGTCGTCGTCCGGATGTGATCGCGGCGGAGCGGCAGTTGGCCGCATCGAATGCGCGCATTGGCGAGGCCACGGCCGAGTACTACCCGAAAGTGTCTTTGAGCGCGCTGCTTGGACTGGAAAGCTTGAATACCGGTGCTTTGTTCACCTCCGGCGCATTCCAACCGCAAGCGGCGCTAGGCTTGCACTGGCGTTTGTTCGATTTCGGCCGCGTGGATGCCGAAGTGGCGCAGGCCAAGGGCAAGAATGCGGAAGCACTGGCTACCTATCGTCAATCGATGTTGCGCGCCACCGAAGATGTGGAGAACGCAATCGTCGCCCTGAGCGAACTGGAGCAACAGCACGACGTGCTCATCAAGGAAGTCGACGCGCACGAACGAGCGCGCGCGGCAGCCGAAGATGCCTACAAAGGCGGCGCGGTCAGTCTGCTCGAAGTGCTGGACGAAGATCGTCAATTGCTCGCCTCGCGCGACGAACTGGCGCGCGTGCACGCCGACGACGCGCGCGCCGCGGTGGCCACCTTCCGTGCACTCGGCGGTGGCTGGGCACCGGCGGCTGATCCGCGCACCGCGAGTCGCTAATACGTTTTCTCTCGATGGAGCTCACTTATGCAACGCGACATAGTGCTTTGCCATCCCGTGCGTACCGCCATCGGCGGCTTCAACGGCGCCTTGCGCGACGTGCCGGCCACCGCGCTAGGCGCATCGGTGATTCGCGCGGTAATGGATCGCGCCGGTCTAGCGGGTGATGTCATCGACGGCGTGGTGATGGGTCAGGTGGTGCAGGCGGGCAGCGGCATGAACCCGGCGCGGCAAGCCGCCATCGACGGCGGACTCGATGTATCCGTGCCGGCGATGACGGTGAACCGCGTGTGCGGCTCGGGAGCGCAAGCGATCGTCTGCGCCGCGCAGGACATCTTGACCGGGCAGGGCGACGTCATGCTCGCCGGCGGCATGGAAAACATGGATCGCGCGCCGTACCTCGTAAGCAACGGCCGCTGGGGCTATCGCATGGGCCATGCGCAGATCTACGACAGCATGTTGCTGGACGGTCTGCATGACGCTTTTTCACAAAAGCATTCAGGCTGGCATACCGAAGACCTCATCGTAGAACACCACGTAGATCGCGACGCGCAGGATCGTTGGGCACTGCGATCGCAGCAGCGTTTTGTCGCGGCCCGCGTTGCGGGCCGCTTCGATGCCGAGATCGTGCCGATCGACGTACCAACCCGCAAAGGTACCGAGCGATTCGAGCGTGACGAAACGCCGCGACCGGACACGACGCTCGAAGGCCTCGCGCGATTAAAGCCTGCGTTTCGCGAAAACGGGACGATCACCGCAGGCAGCGCACCTGGCCTCAACAGCGGTGCAGCAGCCATGTTGGTAGTCGAACGCGGCGTTGCTGCAACACGCGGGCTGAGGCCGATGGCGCGGCTGGCCGGATTCGCTGTGACAGCGGTTGAGCCGAGCGTATTCGGCATCGCTCCCGTCTCGGCGGTACGGCTGGCGGTGCAACGCGCCGGCTGGCAGCTCAACGATGTCGAGCGTTTCGAAATCAACGAAGCCTATGCCGCGATCGCGATCATTGTCGCGCGCGAGCTGGGTCTGGATATGGAGCGCGTCAATGTGGAGGGCGGCGCGGTAGCGCACGGTCATCCCATTGGCGCCACGGGGGCGATTCTCACAACGCGCTTGCTGCATGCCATGCAGCGCGAACGACTGCGTCGCGGCGTGGTGACGCTGTGCATCGGCGGCGGGCAAGGCATCGCGCTCGCATTGGAAACGGTAGCTGGCTAGAACACGCCCGTCTTTGCGGAGAATTTTGATATGAGCAGTTCCAACAAGGGCACAGCCCTGATCACTGGCGCGTCCACCGGCATGGGTGCCGTGTACGCAAACCGCTTGGCCAGGCGTGGCTACGATCTCATTCTGGTTGCGCGCAATCGCGATCGTCTAAGCGAACTGGCTCATCGCCTTGTCGACGCAACGGGGCGTTCGATTCAGATTTTTCCGCCGACCTGACTAACGCGTTGGACGTGACGGAAGTCGAGAATCTGCTGCGTGCCGATCAGCGCATTTCCATGCTGGTGAACAATGCGGGCATGGGCGCGATGGCGCCTTTGCTTGAATCCGAGGTGGGTCGCATGCGCGAAATCATCGCGCTCAACATCGATGCGCTTACGCGGCTTACCTACAGCGAACTCTTCACCGTTCCTGCTTTGCCCGACGCGGCAGACTGGGAGGCCTATGAAGATGCGCGTCGTAAGCTGATGCCCAATCTTTCGCGCTTGGAACCGGCCGCACGCTACTTTGACGTTCTATAGCAAACCTGTGACGATGCCGGCCGCGGTCCATTCGGCAAGCAAGCGGCCGGCACGAGCGATGCCTTGCTCTTCATCAAGCTGCTCCACGAGCATTTCGCACAGCGTGTTGAAGCGGCCGTCGTCACGTAGCGAGATCAGGGCGTCGCTTTCGATGGCATCCACTTGCTTGATCTGCGTTTGAAAGCCCACGCGCCACACAATCAAGCCGGCAGGATCGTCGAGCATTTCTGCTTCCGGCAGATCGACCTGATCCTGCCATGCCGACCAGATCGCAAAGGCATTGGTGGTTGCGATGCGATGACGAAAGCTTGGCGCGAGCGCCAAGCGTGCGTTGTCCCAATCGACGTCCGCCCAGTGCTCTAATGCTGCGCCTTTCGCATCGCGTGCTACGAATGCCGCGGCCAAGGCCCATTCGATCCACGCCAGTTCGTGCACATCGGGATTGTGCGGGTACAGCTCCTGCAAAGTGCGGCTGAAATCTTCGCCGTAGACATCCAGCGTCCATGAGGACGGCGGATGGCGGTTGATATGATGGATGGCGGCGGCAAGGAATGTTTCTTCGCCAAGCCATGCCTGCAATTGCGGATAGCTGGCTCGCAGCACATTGACCAGCTGAGTGCGGTAATTGTTCTGATACGCCGCAAGTCCGCGTGTGGAGCGAACGTGTTCTTGAGGGCTTGGGTTGTCGTCGGCGCGGATAAGCCACGCTTGGAAATCGCGTTGCATCTGGACAAGCATTACGCAGCCTCCCGCAGGGGTTGTGCCTGCGCGCCGAGGCGGCGCGCGATGTCGAGTTCGGCGAGCAGGTCTGTCAGCGGAGGAATCGCGTCGTCGCGTTCGATCATGGTGGCGACCGGGCCAAGCATCTGCCTGACTTTCGCATACAGGCCCCATACATCGGCGCCGACGGGCCGGTCGTGCGTATCGATCAATAATTCCTCGCCAACGGTGTGGCCAGCGAGATGAATCTGGCGAACGCGCTCGGCCGGAATGCCGCGCAAATACGCATCGGCATCCCAGTCATGATTTTGCGTGCTGACAAATACGTTGTTGATATCGAGCAGCAGGCCGCACCCCGTGCGCCGGCTCATCTCACTGAGAAATTCCCATTCCGTCATGGTGGATGCGGTGAAGCTGACGTAGCTCGACGGATTTTCGAATAGCATGGGGCGACCGATCGCTTCCTGCGCCATTTGGATGTTGCGGCAAACGATGGCCAGCGTTTCTTCGGTGTAGGGAAGGGGCAGCAAGTCGTGCGAATTGATTTGTTCGAAGCGCGACCAGCTCAGATGATCGGAAACGAAGAGTGGCTCGATCTCCTGCACCAAGGCGCGCAGACGTTGCAGATAATCGCGGCGCAAGCCATCCGCGGATCCGATCGACATCGATACGCCGTGCAGCGCGACCGGATAGCGTTCACGCACGCGGCGCAGGATATGCAGCGGCTGACCGCCGTCGACCATGAAGTTCTCGGAAATCACTTCGACGAAATCGACGGGTACGTCGGTCTCGAGAAAATCGCGGTAATGCTCTCGGCGTAAACCCAGGCCATAGCCCGCAAACGTGGGGAGTGATGTCGACATGGCGGTGCTCCTAAAAGGTGAAAGCCGGACCCGCGTGATGCGGGCCCGGCGCCGCAATTACTTCGGCTCGGTCAACGTGCCGCCGGCGGCAAGGCACTGGGCAGCCGTCTTCACGACGACGCCTTGACCCTTGCAGTCGTTGAGACCTTTGCAATCGTGCTTGGCGGTGGCGCACAGGCTCTGGCCTTTGCATGTGTTGACGCCGTAGCAGCGCGTCGGTTGATCTTTCTGCGAACCTTGGTCGGCCGCATGCGTCGTAACGCTTACCGATGCGAGTGCGAGAGCAACCATGGCGGCGGCAGCAGCGAAACCATTGCGTGACTTGGAAGCGATAGTGTTCATACATTTCTCCGTAAACAGGTGGGGGTGTGATGGGTGGTTACTTCAGGCTCTTGGCCGCGTCTTCGATGACTTGCGCGACCTGTTCGGGTTGCGAGATGTAGACGAGGTGGCTGCCCTTGATCTCGACGATCTTGGAGCCGGCGCGCTGGTACATCCAGCGCTGGAGTTCGGGGCTGTATACGCGGTCTTCGGTAGCGACCACGGCCCAGCTGGGTTTGGTGTGCCAGGCCGCCGCCTCGGTCACGCCGCGAAACGCGGCGAGGGTGGCGGGGACTTGCGAAACGGCCATGTAGTTGGTGCGATTCGTGGTCAGATCGCCGCCCACGTCGGCATCGAAATGCGTCGGATCGATGTACAGATAACCGTCCCACGACGCCTGGATGTCATGGCTCGGTTCAGG
>DATJMR010000292.1:0-15723 GCA_035508595.1 Dyella sp. | reverse complement strand
GATTGACTCGCCTCGATGACCGCATCGTCAGCCTGAACGTCGTACTCTCGGTCGACAAGCTTCAGCAACGTGCCGAGGGAACCGTCAAAGTCGTGGGCAGTACGCTGCACGCCGAAGCCACCGAGAACGATATGTACGCCTCCATAGACAATCTCTTCGATAAGCTCGTCGATCAGCTTCGTCGTTACCGTGAAAAGCTGTGCGACAAACATCAGCGCGAAGTACGCGAAATTCGCCAATTCGGCTGACGCTTCCAAACGTTCCCGTCCCTCTCTCCAACGGGGAGAGGGATAGGACAAAAGACGACATAGCTGGAAATCGCCAAATCTCGGCCCCATCTGAAAAACCTCCAAACTCCAATCACTTTTACCCGCCGCAAGCTCCCCTCTTTGACTTAAATACCCTCTCCCCGAGCGGGGCACGAGGCGACGAAACGACCCTTCAAGCCACCAAACTGGCACAATGCTCCCGCCGCCGCCCCCGATAAGGCAGCCTTGCGGCAAAGGGAACCATGGGATGCTCTGACTCATTTTGCGCAGGCGGCATGATGTCCAGAAGGCTCGCAGGGTGTGTTGCGCGGCGCCGGGAAGACCGGCCGTCTTGCCAAGCCGCGCGGCGCACTCGGCGAGCCTTCTGGACATCACCCCATCATTTAAAATCCAATGTGCAGGGGCCGATTCTGTCTGTCCGCATACCTTCGGTCCATCGGTTCGACAGACGGCCAGTCTGCCTTCACCGATGCCCCTACGTTATGCAGACAGACAGGATCGGTGACGCCTTCGCAAAATGAGTCAGAGCATCCCGTGGAACGGCTTACCGCACGACAACTCTTCGACGATATCCACGAGCGCATGGCGCTCCGGTGGGTTGCGGGCATGCGCGGCGAAACGCGCGTGCTGGAATACGGTTCCACGCCGGCCCGCCGTCCTTCGCTGGTGGGTTATCTCAACGTTATTTATCCGAACAAAATCCAGATCGTCGGCACCGAAGAACTGAGTTTTCTCGACAGCCTGGATTCGCGCCAGCGGTGGGAAGTCATCCACAAAGCCGCTGCCACGCACCCGGTGGCGTTCATCGTCACCAAAGACCAGCCGATTCCCGCGGACTTGCGCGAAGTCGCGGAGGAAACCGATACGCCGCTGTGGATCAGCTCCAAGCGCGGCCACGAGCTGTTGACGTGGATGCAATATCACCTCGCGCGTACGATGGCGCCGCGCCTGACATTGCACGGCGTATTGCTGGAAGTGTTTTCCATCGGCGTGCTGATCACCGGTGAAGCAGGCTCGGGCAAGAGCGAACTGGCGCTGGAGCTGATCAGCCGCGGCCATCGGCTGGTTGCCGACGACGCACCCGAATTCACGCTGATCGCACCGGATGTAATCGACGGCGCCTGTCCGGAGTTGCTGCAAGACTTGCTGGAAGTGCGCGGTCTTGGCGTGCTCAATGTGCGCGAGATGTTTGGTCACACTTCGGTAAAAACGTCCAAATATTTGCGCTTGGTCATTCACCTCAAACCGCTGCGCGACGGCGAAAATACCGATGCGCTGACGCGCCTCACCGGCGACGTGGGCCATCGGGACATCTTCGACGTGAAAATGCCGATGATTACGTTGCCCGTGGCGCCCGGCCGCAACCTAGCGGTGCTGGTAGAAGCGGCTGTGCGCAGCCATATGTTGAAGAGCAAGGGCATCGATCCTGCGACGAGCTTCATGGATCGGCAAGCTCACCAGATGCGTCGGCTACCGCCGTGGTGATCTGGGATGCTCTGCCCTATTTTGCGGACGCGGCATGATGTCCAGAAGGCCCGCACGGTGTGTGCACGGCGCCGGGAAGACTGGCTGCCTTGTCAAGCCGTGCGGCGCAGCCTGCGGGCCTTCTGGACATCACCCTCTCATTTTAAAATCCAATACGCTAGGCCCGGTGCTGTTCGCACGCACGCCTTCGGCCCGCCGGCTCGACAGACAGCCAGTCTGTCTTCGCCGACGGTCCTGTGGCTTGCGCACGGACAACACCGGTGCCGCGTCCGAAAAATGGGTCACAGCATCCCATGAGTGAATACGAAGGCCTGATTTCCAACGACGATCCGAATGCCGTTCACCTGGTCGTGCTCACGGGCATGTCCGGCGGCGGCAAAACGGTCGCGCTGCGCGCACTGGAAGATCTCGAGTTCTATTGCGTCGACAACCTGCCAAGCGCGTTGCTGCCGCAATTGGTGGAAGCGGCCACACGCGGGGACGGCCATCGCCGCCGCATCGCCGTGGGCGTGGATGTCCGCAATCGCGACGAAGATTTTCAGCACATGCCCAAGGTGCTGTCGGCACTCGCCAATACGGTGCACGTGCATTTGATCTTTATCGATTGCAGCGATGCGGTATTGACGAAGCGTTTCTCCGAAACGCGACGCCGGCATCCGTTGGCCACGCGCGGCAGATCGCTGGCCGACGCCATCGCCGAGGAACGCCGATTGTTGCGTCCATTGATGGCGATCGCCGAGCGCGTGATCGATTCCAGCGACTTGAACGTGCACCAGTTGCGCCGCCTGATTGCAACCGGCTACGCGCAAACCACGGCCGGTCTTACGCTGATGTTCCAGTCGTTCGCGTTCCGTCGCGGATTGCCGTTGGATTCCGATTTCGTGTTCGACGCGCGCTGCCTGCCCAATCCTCACTGGGAACCGACGCTGCGCCCGCTGTCCGGCAAAGACGGACCGGTACGCGATTTCCTCGAACAGCAACCCCTGGTAGGCGAATACGTCGACGACACCGTGCGCTGGCTCGATGCCTGGCTGCCCCGCTTCGAAGCGGACGATCGCAGTTACGTGACCATCTCCATCGGTTGCACGGGCGGTCGCCACCGCTCCGTCTATCTGGTGGAAAAACTTGCGGCGCACTATCGCGCCACCCGCGAAGGTGTTCTCACCTTCCATCGCGAACTTGAGTGATGTTTATGTTGTCTTCTAGAGTCTGTTTACAGTCTGCGCTTAACCCCATCGGAGCCGCCGTGTCATGACCGTCGGCGTGCTTCTGATGACCCACGAGTCGGTCGGCCAGGCGCTGGTGAAAGCCGCACGTCACGTGCTGCCGAAACTGCCGCTGCGCGTTGCCACCGTGGAAGTACCGGCGCGAGCCGATCCGGATGTCATGCGCACGCTTACCGCCAAGCATGCGCGTGAATTGGATCACGGCGACGGTGTGCTGGTGTTGGCAGATCTGTATGGCGCGACACCCTGCAATATCGGGCTGTCGTTGAGTACGGTGGGTGTAAGGCTGCGTTGTGTTTCAGGATTGAACCTGCCCATGCTGCTGCGCGTACTCAACTACGCCGATAAGCCGCTGGACGAACTTGCGGAAATAGCGGCCAGCGGCGGTCGCGGAGGAATCTTCATCGATCATGCTTGAAAAAGATATTGTCGTCTCCAACAAACTGGGCTTGCACGCCCGCGCATCGGCAAAGCTGGTGCAGCTAGTGCAAAGTTTCAAATCCACCGTGTGGTTGATCAGCAAAGGCCGCGAAGTCAACGCGCAAAGCATCATGGGCGTCATGATGTTGGCAGCGGGTATCGGCACGCCGCTGACCGTTCGTGCAGACGGCCCGGACGAATCGGCTGCGCTCAACGCCGTGGTGGAACTGTTCGATCGCAAATTCGACGAAGGGGCGTGAATGAAGCAAGGAACACCGAACGAAGAACGAGGAACCTCGCAACCGCGGCGCAATACGCGCCAGCGCGGCGTTGATATTTCCCGCTCCCCGTTCTTTGTTCCCGGCGCCCCAGCCGGAGGATGCCGATGAGGCAAATCCTGTCCGGCACCATGGCATCGCGAGGCATGACGCTGGGCCGCGCCCGTTTGGTGCAGCCCAGCCGTTATCTGGTCGACACGCGTCCGCTAAACGAAGACGAAGTCTCCTCCGAACTCGAACATCTGCATACGGCGCTCGACACCGCGCGGCAGGAATTGCGCGAGCTGCGCGGCAAGTTGCACGGTGCACTGGCACGCGAAGTCAACGAATTCATCGACGCCCACAGCCTGCTGCTCGACGATGCGGAGCTGCTGCGCGGTCTGGACGAAATGATCACCATCGGCCGTTATCGCGCCGGCGCGGCACTGAAAAAACAGCGCGATCGACTGGCCGGCGTGTTCAGCGCGATGGACGATCCTTATCTGCGCAGCCGCATGGAAGACGTCGACCAGGTGATCGGCCGCGTGATCTCCGCACTGCAACGCCAGACCAGCGTGGAGGAACGCAAGCTCGCCGCGCGCGTCGGCGAGATTCTGGTGGCCGACACCATTGCGCCGGCCGACATGGCGCATCTGGCCGGGCATGGCTTGCTTGGCGTCATCACCAGCTCCGGCAGCCCTTACTCGCACAGCGCGATTCTCGCGCGCAGTCTCAATCTGCCGATGCTGGTGGGTACGCGCGACGCACTATCCACCATCCACGACGACGATCTGATCCTGGTCGACACCGAGCACGGCGAAGCGGTCGTGCACCCCACAGCACAAGATCTCGCCCGTTATCGCGCCTGGCAGCGCGCGGCGGCCCAGGAAGGACGTCGTCTCGCCAGTCTGGCGAACGCGCCGACGCACACACGCGACGGGGTGGACGTGCGCCTGTTTGCCAACGCCGAATCCGCGAGCGACGTCGCACTCGCACGCTCGCGCGGCGCCGACGGCGTGGGGCTGTATCGCACCGAATTCCTGTTTCTGCGCCACAAGGGACTGCCGTCGGAAGACGAACAGTTCAACGCGTATCGCGATGTGGTGCTCGGCATGGGCGGCGCGCCCGTAACCATACGCACGCTCGACCTGGGCGCCGACAAAGCCGACGCCGCCGGCCTTGCCATTCGCGGCGAGGAAAATCCCGCGCTCGGCGTGCGCGGCGTGCGGCTGTCGCTTCGCCATCCCGCCGTATTCACCACACAGATACGCGCCATTCTGCGCGCCGCCTGCTACGGCCCGGTGCGCGTGCTGGTGCCGATGGTCACGCAGCCGGATGAATTGATCGCGGTGCGTACGCTGTTCAAGCTCGCGCGACAGGAACTCAAGCGCGAAAACATCGATCTGCCGGAAAAACTTCCGTTAGGCGCGATGATCGAAGTGCCGGCGGCAGCGATCAACGTGCGTGCCTTGCTCGAACATTCGGATTTCCTCGCCATCGGCACCAACGATCTGGCGCAGTACGTGCTCGCTGCCGACCGCGGCAACGACGCGTTGGAAAATATCTACAACCCGCTGCAGCCTGCGTTGCTGCGTCTGTTGTCGCATGTCATTTCGGCAGGTCGGCGCGCCGGCAAGCCGGTGAGTTTGTGCGGCGAAATCGGCGGCGACGAAAATTTCACCGCCCTGCTGCTGGCCTTGGGTTTGTGCGAATTCAGCATGCATCCCAGCCGCCTTCTGCACGTGCGCGACCGCCTGGCTACGCTCGATCACGCCAAATTGCGGAGTTTCGCGCCACGAATCATCCGCGCGCACACGCACGAAGAAGCGGAGTCGTTGATCGCTTCGATCACCGACACGTGCGGCCACTCGTAGCCGCTGGCGCGGCGGCGCGCTAGCTCACCAAATCGAGAAATACGTCGAGCGCCGCACCTCGATACTTTTCACGGTGCAGCAAGATCGACAACTTGCGTTGCAGATCGAGGAACGGTGTCTTCAACGCCACCAGCTTCCCCGTTGCCAGCGCATCCGTCACGGCCACTTCCGGCAGGCATGCGATACCTAGGCCCGCCGTCACCGCCTGCTTGATCGCCTCGATCTGGTCGAGCTCCATCACCGTCTCTCCGGATGGCAGCTGTGCAAGCGCGCGCTCGGTAGTGGCGCGCGTCGCGGAGCCCGGTTCTCGCACGACCCAGCGCGCACCGGCGAAATGTTCGGGTTTGAGATGGTGTTTTTTCGCCAACGGATGATCCGGCGATGCGCAAACCAGCAGCGCGTCGTCCCGCCACGGGCGCACTTCCAGCAGCGGATGCATGACGGGTCCCTCCACGCAGCCGACATCCAGGCTGTGATCGAGCACCGCTGCCGCAATATCGTCGGTGTTGGCCACGCGCAAGCGAATGGCCACCTGCGGATGCGCGCGCACGAAATCCCCCAACAATTCGCCGACGCGGTAATTGCCGACGGTGTTGCTCGCGCCGATCCGCAATTCGCCCGCAAGCGCCACCGTTTTGCCGGTTGCGCGACGGCCGAATTCCGCGTGGCGCTCCAGCAATTCTTGCGCGAGAGGCAGCAACTCGCGTCCCCGTGCGTTGAGGCGCAATCGTCCGCGTTCGCGATCAAACACCGGGGCATCGAGCTGCCGCTCCATTTCCGCCAGCGCCATGCTGGCCGCCGGCTGGGTGAGGTGGAGCCGCTCCGCGGCGGCCCGCACGCTGCCATGCAGGGCAATCTGAACGAATACATCCAGCTGACGGAGGCTGACGTTAATCATCAGCCAATCTTATAGCTTTGATTAGATATTTCAAATTTTCCTAATACATGACAAATCGGACAATAGGCTCACCCCAACGAGCTGTCCGCCATGAACGCTGTGTCCATCCCCCTCGCCGCCCCTAACTTTCGCATCCGTGCCTCGGGCCTGCTGCTGGCTTTGGGCATCGCCCTGGTGGCGTGGTGGCTGGGTCGTCGGGTGCCGCTGATCGGCGGACCGGTGTTCGGCATCGTGATCGGTATCGTGGTGCGCAATGTGCTCGCGCCGGGCGAGCGCTTCAATCCGGGCATCCAGTTCGCCAGCAAGCAGATCCTGCAGTGGTCGATCGTTGCGCTCGGCTTCGGCTTGAGTCTGACCCAAGTCGCCAAGACCGGCCTGGAGTCGCTTTCCGTGACGCTGGTGACCATGACCGTCGCCTTTGTCACCGCGTTTGCGCTTGGCCGCATGATGAAAGTGCACGACAAATTGCAGGTGCTGATCGGCGTGGGCACGGCGATCTGCGGCGGATCGGCGATTGCCGCGGTCACGCCGATCATCAAGCCGGACGATCACGATACCGCGTTTGCGATTTCCACCATCTTCCTGTTCAACATCATCGCCGTGCTGCTGTTTCCGCTGTTGGGACACGCCCTGCATCTTTCCGACCTCGGCTTTGGACTGTGGGCCGGCACGGCGATCAACGACACCTCGTCAGTCGTGGCAGCCGGTTACAGCTACAGCACCGCCGCGGGCGATTACGCCACCATCGTGAAGTTGACGCGCGCCACGCTGATCATTCCGATCTGCCTGATCCTTGCCATCGCCGTGGCGATGCGCGAAAAGCGCGCGGCAAAACAGGCCGGCGTCAAGAGCGACTTCAGCCTGCGCCGCATCTTCCCCTGGTTCATCCTGTGGTTTCTGGTGGCTTCGGCCATTCGCACCGCCGGGTTCGTGCCGGTGGCGATTCAACCGGCGATCCATCTGGCGGCGGAATTCATGATCATCGTCGCGCTCACTGCGATCGGCCTGTCCGCCAACTTGCGCAAAATGGCATCGACGGGCATGCGGCCGATTCTCTTGGGGCTGGGTGTATGGGCCGCGGTTTCGATCAGCAGTTTGCTGGTGCAACTGACGATCGGGCAGCTGTGAAACCTCAGCGCCCCTGCTCTTCCAAGGTCAAGGCGACTTTGTCGCGCAGATAGACGGGAAGCGCATATTCCGGCGCAACCGCACGCCCGGCCTTGAACTCGCGCACGGCAAGCGTCGCCACATGCCGCGCTTGCGGATAACACGCGCCATCGGCCGAGCGCGGCGTCGCACCTAGCCGGCGAAGCAATGCATCGTGATAAGTCGCCCAACCGGTGCCGACCACATGCCACGACGCGGCTTCGGGCAGTACCAGGGCGTCGGCCGTGCTTACGCGCTCGGCGTCCAGGGCGATCAGGCCGCCTTCGTTGTCGCGCCGATAGCTGCCTGCGTAAATCTCGCCCATGCGCGCATCGATCACGGCAAGGATCGCCGCGTCGTCCTCCGGCGCTTCCAGCGCCAGCGCCGCCAATGAAGAAACCGTCACCACCGGGCGATCCAACGCCACGGCCATGCCCTGCGCCAGCGACACCGCCAGCCGCACGCCGGTGAACGCGCCAGGCCCACGCCCCACGGCAATCGCATCCAGCGCGTGTTTGCCGATACCGGCCTCCGCCAGCAACTCATCCGCCATCGGCAGCACGCGTTCGGCTTGACGGCGAGGCGCCAGCTCCGTGCGGGCGATAACGGTTTGGCCATGCACCAGGGCGACGGAACAAGCTTCGGTGGCGGTTTCAAGGGCTAACAGATTCATCCGCCCATTCTCGCATAGGCCCGGACCCGCGCTTTGGCAGGCCCTCACCCTCCCGTACAATGTGCCCTTTATGCCTATCCACGCGCGCCCGCTCCGGCGTGCCATTGCGAGTCCCCGATGGAAAAGAGTTTCGAGCCCCGCCCGATCGAGTCGAAGTGGTATGCCCGCTGGGAAGCCAGCGACGTATTCCGCCCGTCCGGAACGGGCGAGCCGTACTGCATTCTGCTTCCGCCGCCGAACGTCACCGGCACGCTGCACATGGGGCATGCGTTCCAGCAGACAGTGATGGACATGCTGATTCGCTACCAACGGATGCGCGGCATGAACACGCTGTGGCAGGTCGGCACGGACCACGCCGGCATCGCCACACAGAAGATCGTGGAGAACCAGCTCGCCGTCGAAAGCAAGAGCCGCCACGATCTGGGCCGTGAACCGTTCGTCGAGCGTGTGTGGCAGTGGAAGGAAGAATCCGGCTCCACCATCACCAACCAGATGCGCCGTCTCGGCGTCGCGGCCGATTGGTCGCGCGAACGCTTCACCATGGACGAAGGCCTGTCGGGCGCCGTGCGCAAAGTGTTCGTGGAGTGGTTCCGCGCCGGCTTGATCTATCGCGGCAATCGCCTGGTGAACTGGGATCCTGTGCTTGGCACCGCGGTGTCCGATCTGGAAGTGAACAACGTCGAGCGCGACGGACACCTGTGGTCGATCCGCTACCCCGTGACCGACAGCGACGAAAGCGTTGTCGTCGCGACGACGCGTCCGGAAACCATGCTCGGCGACGTCGCCGTGGCCGTGCATCCGGAAGACGAGCGTTATCAGCATCTGATCGGCAAAACGCTGACCTTGCCGCTCGCGGGCCGCCAGATTCCGGTGATCGCGGACGATTACGTCGATCGCGAATTCGGCACCGGCTGCGTGAAAATCACGCCCGCGCACGATTTCAACGACTACGCCATCGGTCAACGTCACAAACTCACGCCGATCGAGATCTTCACGCTCGATGCCAAAGTCAACGGCAACGCACCGGCGAAGTACCAAGGCATGGATCGCTACGAAGCACGCAAGGCCGTGCTTGCCGATCTGGATGCGGCCGGCTTACTGGTCGAAACCAAGCCGCACACATTGCAAGTGCCGGTGAGCCAGCGTTCGGATGCGGTGATCGAACCGATGCTGACCGATCAATGGTTCGTCGATCTCACCAGCGACACACAAAAAGATGGCCGGCCCGGCGGCCGCAGGGCGATCACCGAACCCGCTCTCGATGCGGTGCGTGCCGGTGAAATCAAATTCGTGCCGGAAAACTGGACCACCACGTACACGCAATGGCTGGAAAACATCCAGGACTGGTGCATCAGCCGCCAGCTTTGGTGGGGCCATCGCATTCCGGCGTGGTACGACGAAGCGGGCAACATTTTCGTCGGCGAAGACGAGGCCGATGCGCGCAAGCACGCTTCCATCGCACCCGTCGGTGCGCTCAAGCAAGACGACGACGTGCTCGACACCTGGTTCAGCTCGGCGCTGTGGCCGTTTTCCACGCTTGGCTGGCCCGCCAACGGCCCCGTGAAAAACGAACGCGGCGACATCGTGGCGAACTGGGAGCACGACAAAATCTTTCTGCCCAGCGCCGTACTGGTCACCGGCTTCGACATCATCTTTTTCTGGGTCGCGCGCATGGTGATGGCGACCAAGTACTTCACGGGCAAGGTGCCGTTTGGCGAGGTTTACATCAACGCGATCGTGCGCGATGCCGAAGGCCAAAAGATGTCCAAATCCAAGGGCAACACTTTGGATCCGCTGGATCTGATCGATGGTATCGAGTTGGAACCGCTGGTGGAAAAATCCACCAGGTCGCTGCTGATTCCGCAGGTGCGCGAGAAAGTCGAAAAACGCATCCGCAAGGATTATCCGCAAGGCATTCCCGCCATCGGCACCGACGCGCTGCGCTTCACCTTCGCCGCGTTGGCAAGTTACAGCCGCACGATCAACTTCGATATCAAGCGTGCGGAAGGTTACAAAGCGTTCTGCAACAAGCTGTGGAACGCGGCGCGCTTCGTGCTGATGAATCTGCCGGAAGGCGAGCTTCCCGCACCGACCGGCGCGCCGGCCACCCAAGCGGAGCGTTGGATTCTCACACGGCTGAAGCGCACGCTCATCGAGGTCGAGCAGCACTTCCTCACGTATCGCTTCGATCTGTTGGCGCAAGCGTTGTACGAGTTCGTGTGGAACGAATACTGCGACTGGTTCCTGGAGCTTTCCAAGCCCGCACTGAATGGAGACGACGCAGCCGCCGCCGCATCGACGCGCCACACCTTGGTGGTGGTGTTGGAAACGGTATTGCGCGCGCTGCACCCCATCGTTCCGTTCATCACGGAAGAAATCTGGCAGTCGGTCGCACCGAAACTTGGCATGGCGGCCGATAGCATTTTTCTGCGTTCGTGGCCGAAGGCGAGCGAGATCCCCGTCGACGAAGCGGCCACGGCCGAGATCGAGTGGTTCAAGAACGTGCTCAGCGGTGTTCGCCGCATTCGCGCCGAAATGAACATCGCGCCCGGCAAAACCATTCCGCTGCTGCTTGCGGACGGCGACGCGAGCGATCGCGTGCGCGTTGCGAAGTTCGCCACGCAGATCGGCTTCCTCGCGCGCGTGGAAGCACCGCAATGGATCGCTTCGGGCAACGACGAACCGGCCGCCGCGGCCGCCGTGGTCAGCTCGCTCCGTGTGCTGATTCCGCTGGCTGGGTTGATCGACCTGGGGGCGGAAAAAACTCGCCTCGGCAAAGAGATCGCGCGCATCGAAGGCGAGATCAAAAAATGCGAGAACAAATTGGGCAATGCCAACTTCGTGGCCAATGCACCGGCTGAGGTGGTGGCGCAGGAGCGTCAACGCATCGCCGACTGGGGCGTGCAGCTTGGCGCATTGCGCGAGCAGATGCTGAAGCTGGGGTAATTTGCGATGCGGCGCCTCTCCTCTCCGAGGAGAGGCGTAGGGCAAGAGGTCAATCTCGCAAACTCCCGCCTACCCCCTCACCGTCATTCCGGCGAAGGCCGGAATCCAGTGAAAACATGCTGCGCGAAGCGCTCTACATAAATGGCTTCGAGTGCTTCGCACGACATATTGAAACTGGATTCCGGCCTTCGCCGGAATGGCGGCGCTCTGACGAACGAAGCGCAAAGCAGGTCCTACGACACCTGAAAATCCAACAGCATCACGATCGCGTCTTCGCGCCCGTGATGCGCCGGGTAGTAGCGCGGACGCCGTCCGATCTCGTGAAAGCCCAGCGACGTATACAACGCCTGCGCATTCGGATTGGACGGTCGCACTTCGAGAAACACCCGCTCGGCGCCGTTCCATCGCGCGATATCCAGCAGGCGTCGCATCAAATGACGCCCGAATCCCTGGCCGCGCCGTTCCGGATCGATGCAAACGTTCAATACGTGCGCTTCGCCAGCGCCGATGGACAAAATGCCGTAGCCGATGATTTGCCCTTCGATGCAAAGCACCCACGACGGATGCCCCGCCTTCAGGCAATCGCCGAAAATGCCCACCGTCCAGGGAAAGTCGTAAGAAGTGCTTTCCAACTCGCTCACGCGCGGCAAATCCTCGCGCCGCATCGCGCGCATCTCAAGCGAGGGGCGCGCTACCGCAACCATCAGGGTTGCCTGCCCTTGGTCAGCGCACGGCGCAAAGCACGCAAGGCTTGCCACAATCGCCGTTTGGACGCGGCCTGAGCCAGAATGTCGGCCGGCGCATCCGCCAGCACGATGTGAGCATCGCGCATCACATCCGCCGATAACGCGCGCCCGAGCGCATGCGCTTGCGCCTGTCCCAAGACCAGATAGGCGGCGGCATGCGGCACCTGCATGGGTTCGTCGTCTCGCGCCTCGATGCGCGGCGCACGCGCAAGTTGCGGCCCGAAAGCGGACAGCGCGCGTCCCAGCACATCCAGTTCGCGCACGGCGCACCCACGCGGAACCACCACCACGACATTCGCCTCACCCGTAGCTGGCTGAGGCTGCAGAGCGGCCGCGTGTTCCGCCGCCACGGCGCCCATTCCCCGCATGCGCCAGGGCACCACCCCCAGCGCGCGCAATACGCGCGCGCGATGCACGGGGCTGGCGACCACGGCACTCATGTCACGCCACGGCGCGGGCGTTTGCGATGGGTGGCCAGTCCCCACAGCGTGACGATCGGCCCGGACAACAGGTAAAGCGAAAACACCGCCAGCAATACGCGCGGCGGATCGACAAAGAACGGCACCAGGATCAACACCGCCATGAGTATCCACAAGAACGGCACCTTGTCCCCCATCGGCAGGGACTTGAAGCTGTAGTAGCGGAAACGACTCACCATCAGCAAACCGACGATCACGGCCATGAACGGCATGAACATGTCGAGCTCGTCGCCTGAGAAGCCCCAGTTTTCCATGCTCCACACAAACGACATGCACACTGCCGCGGCGGCGGGGCTGGGTAATCCCTGGAAGTAGCGCTTGTCGGCCACGCCGACTTGCGTATTGAAGCGCGCCAACCTCAACGCCGCGCAAACGGCATAGATAAAGGCCGAGGCCCAACCGATCTTGCCCAGCAGCGGTCCGTATTCCTTCAGGCTCGACAACGACCAGTTGTACATCACCAACGAGGGCGCCAGACCGAAACTCACCAGGTCCGACAACGAGTCGTACTGCACGCCGAACTCGCTCTGCGTGTGGGTAAGGCGCGCGATGCGGCCGTCGAGTCCGTCCAGTAGCGCCGCCACGAACACTGCCACGGCCGCGTCGGTGAAATGCCCGGCAATGCTGGCGACGATGGCGTAGAAGCCGGCGAACATCGCGCCGGTGGTGAACAGGTTCGGCAGGAGATAAATACCGCGATGCCGCGGCACCCGGGCTGGTGTCGTTTCGCTCATGAATCCATCCGTGACGGGATGCTCATCAGTGTAGCAGGGTGCCGGGAGACACCCCGCGCAAACGTGCGAGCAAGCACGTTATCGACACTTTGGCTCGCCCCCCGCTTGAGTCCGGACCGGCCCGGTTGTTAACTAGGCGTGTTCTTCCATCCTTCTGCCGGAGTCCTGCCCATGCGTCGACCATCCATTGCCCTGGTGCTGCTGTTGGTCGCGCCATTGGCCTGCGCCCAGGTCTACAAATGGACCGACGCCCACGGCACCACGCATTACTCCGAATCGCCCCCGCCGCAGGGCACCAAGTACAGCCAGGTGAGTGTGAGC
The DNA here is from genome assembly GCA_035508595.1 of Dyella sp. Taxonomy (GTDB): domain Bacteria; phylum Pseudomonadota; class Gammaproteobacteria; order Xanthomonadales; family Rhodanobacteraceae; genus Dyella_B. The sequence continues at coordinate 2,249 of DATJMR010000292.1, read as the reverse complement.
AGCGGCTCGGCCGCTCCGGCCGCTTCGAACACGGACGGCAACACCACCGCATCCGGCGCGAACAACAGCGATGCTCAGAGCAATACCCCCGCGCCTCCGGCAGCCCCCATGGCAGACACTCCCGAGAACCGCGCCAAGCTCTGCGCGTCGTTGAAAGCCAGCATCGCCACGCTTCAAGGCAGCGGCCCGGTGGTGATGCAGGCGCCAGGCGGGCAGCAGCAACTGCTCAATGCCGATCAACGCAAGCAACAGCTCACCGCCAGCCAATCTCAGTACGGCCAGTTCTGCGGGACGTGATTTAAGAGCCTATCTGCGATCTCCAAGAGGGAGTGAGGGCCTGGCTATAATCACGGCTTTACCCGCCGGACCCTCCCCTCATGCGCCTTAGCCGATTTCACCTGGCCACCGTCAAGGAAGTACCTGCCGACGCCGAGATCGCCAGCCACCAGCTGATGACTCGCGCGGGCATGATCCGCAAACTTGCCGCCGGTCTGTACACCTGGTCGCCGCTGGGTCTGCGCGTGCTGCGCAAGGTGGAAAACATCGTGCGCGAGGAAATGAACCGCGCCGGTGCGATCGAAATGCTGATGCCCTCCGTGCAACCGCGCGAGCTGTGGGAGGAAACCGGCCGCTGGGAAAAATTCGGCGGCCAGCTGCTGAAGATCAAGGATCGCAAAGAGCAGGAATTCTGCTACGGCCCAACGCACGAAGAAGTCGTCACCGACTTCGCACGCAACGAGCTGAAGAGTTACAAGCAGCTGCCGGTCAACTTCTATCAGATTCAAACCAAGTTTCGCGACGAGATCCGTCCGCGATTCGGTGTCATGCGCGCGCGCGAATTCCTGATGAAGGACGCCTACTCCTTCCATCTCACGCAGGAATCGCTGGCCGAAACGTACGACGCGATGTATCAGGCGTATTCGCGCATCTTCACGCGCCTCGGCCTGAAATTTCGCGCGGTGCAAGCGGACACCGGCGCCATCGGCGGCAATGCGAGCAACGAATTCCAGGTGTTGGCCGACTCCGGCGAAGACTTGATCGCCTTCTCCGATCGTTCCGATTACGCCGCCAACATCGAGAAAGCCGAAGCCCTTGCGCCCGCCACGCCTCGCCCTGCTCCGGCCGCCGCGCTGCAGCGCGTGGATACGCCGCGTGTGCGCACCGTCGAGGATGTCACCAAGCACTTGGGCATCGGCGCCGATCGCATCGTCAAAACAGTGTTCGTGCGCGGCAACGAAGGTCTGGTGGCGCTGTGCTTGCGCGGCGATCACGAGATCAACGAAGTGAAGGCGTGCAAGCTTCCCGAACTGCCGGACGAATCGGTGCTCGCCACGGAAGAAGAAATTCTGGCCGCCGTCGGTGCGCGCCCCGGCTTCGTCGGTCCGGTCGGCCTGCCCGCATCCATCCCGGTCATCGTCGATCGCAGCGCGGCCGTGCTCGCCGATTTCATCTGCGGCGGCAACGCCAATGACACGCACTACACGGGCGCCAACTGGGAACGCGACGCGCGCATCACGCGGGTGGAAGATATTCGCCAGATCGTGGCAGGCGATCCTTCGCCCGACGGTCACGGCAACTTGCAGATCGCGCGCGGCATCGAGGTGGGCCACATCTTCCAGCTCGGCAAGAAATATGCAGAAGCGCTCAACGCCACCGTGCTCGACGACCAAGGCAAGAAGCAAGTGATGCTGATGGGTTGCTATGGCATCGGCGTCAGCCGCATCGTGGCCGCCGCTATCGAACAGCGCCACGACGAGGCGGGCATCATCTGGCCCGACGCGATGGCGCCCTGGCGTGTTGCCCTGTGCGTGATCAATCCGAAGAATTCGCCGGATGTCGAGGCCGCGGCCGAGTCGCTTTACGACGAGCTGATGGCTCGTGGCATCGAAACCGTGTGGGACGACCGCGGCCTGCGCCCGGGCGCCATGTTTGCCGACATGGAGCTGATCGGCATACCGCACCGCGTGGTCGTCAGCGAGCGTGGATTGGCGGCCGGCACGCTCGAATATCGTGCCCGCACCGCCGCCGAAAGCAGTGCCATTACGCGCGAGGAGCTATTTGAAATACTGGATTGATGCGACGCCACGTTTTTTAAAAAAAGGCCGCCTGCGCGGCCTTTTTTTACGCACCAAAATTACGCTGAAAATACCGTATCCATCGTACTGAAACGATTATCTAAGTGCCTGCCTGTTTTGCAATTTGTCGTTCGATGCGGGAGAATAAAAAGTCCATCCGGGCATTTATTCATA
>DATJMR010000291.1:0-11362 GCA_035508595.1 Dyella sp. | reverse complement strand
CGCAAGCGCAGACAGGTTTGAGTCGTCGCGGCGCGCGATAACCATGTCGCCCTGATCGTTGTGCAAAAAATTTCCGTCGGCTTGCGCCACTGGCGTGCCTTGCGATGTTCCGACGCCCAATACTGAAACGCGAATGCCGGACGATTTTGCCGTACGCGCGGCAGCCCGTGCCGCCGCATCGGCATCGTCGGTGATCAACACGACGGAGCCGCTGCTCAATTTGGCGCCGCGAATCAGTTTGACGCTTTGTTCGATGGCTTGCGCCGCATTGTCGCCGTCGACGGGCATGACATCCGGTGACATGGCATCCAGCAAGGCGTCCAGGCTATGCGCATCGCTCGTCAACGGCGCGACCACGAAGGACTGGCCCGCATAACCGATCAGCGCATTGAGTCCATCATGATTGGCGGCAAGCAGATCGCGCGCCTTGTAGCGCGCGCGATCGATCCGGCTGGGCGGTACATCCCGTGCTTGCATATGCTGCGACAGGGATATCGCCACGACTTGTGCCGCGCGATCGGCAAACAGGGGCTCGGCAACGCGGCTCCACGTCGGCCCCGCCAAGGCCAATACACCCAATATCCAGCCCGACGCCAACAATGCCGACGGCAAGCGCGTTCGTTGGGCTTTGCCGGTGACCACGTAGGGGAGCAGCGCTTCGTCGACGAGACGACCCAGCGCACGATGCGACTTGTCAGCACGCAGACCGAACCATAACAGCACCGGCAACACCAACAAGCCGAGCAACCATATTGGCTGCAGAAAATGGAATTGACGCAGGGCCTCGCTCATGCCACTACACCCTTCCAGCGCGGCCACAGCAAACCCGACAACAGACACAGTGCCGAGATCGCCAACGGCACGCGAAACAGTTCGTGGCGCACGCGAAACGTAGGGCCTTGCTGCGGCATCGGCTCCAGCGCATCGATAGCACGATAGGCATCGGCGAGCTGATTGCCGTCCGTGGCTCGATAGAACTGACCACCGGTCTCATGGGCGATATATGTCAGCATGTCCGCATCCAGATCGGCTGACGGATTGATGACGCTATCGCCAAAAAAGCCTGGAACTGTCATGCGCGTTGCGCCAATGCCGATGGTGTAGACGCGCACACCCGCCGCTTTCGCCGCACGCGCGGCGGCTTGCGGAGTAATACTGCCGGAGTTGTTGACGCCGTCGGTCAGCAAAATCAATACGCGGGCTTGATGAGGCAGCGCGGCTAAACGTTTCACCGCGACGGCGATCGCGTCGCCAATGGCCGTTTCGGTGCCCGGAAGCCCCACCACGGCGCTCTTAAGTTGCGCGCGCACCGCGTTCAGATCGTAGGTCAGCGGCGTCACCAGAAATGCGCGCGTACCAAACAGAACGAGACCCAGTTCATCGCCGCTACGGCGCGATATGAAATCGCTGGCGATCGCTTCCACCGCGTCAAAGCGGCTCAGCTGCTGCCCTCCCAGTTGCATATCGGGCGTCTGCATGCTGCCGGATAGATCGACCGCCAACATCATCGCGCGTCCACTATGCGTCTGCGCTTGGGGCGGTCCAACGGTCTGAGGCCTGGCGGCGGCAACGAGCAGGCTCAACCAGCCGACCACCAACAGCCATGGCGCCACGCTGCGCACGGAAACGCTGTCGTTCATGCCCCACGAAAGCGAGGCATGCGGCAATCGCAATGCCTGCCCTGGCGACGCCGTGTGCAACAAGCGCCACATCAACCACGGCAGTGGCGACAATACGAATATCCAAGGCCATGCGAATTCAAACATGGCCGGTTTCCACTGGTTTCATGCGCCGCAGCGCCATCTGCAACCAACGTTGGACGGCCGCCTCCATAGCGATGCGATCAAAGCTGGCGTGGGGCTGATACATGCTCGCTTCGAGTGTCATCAACGTATCGAGCGTACCGGCATCGATAGGCACTTGCGCCAATACACGCCGCCACGAGTCGCCCTGCACATGATGCGCATCGGCGGTATACCGCCACGCCGCACGGCGTAAAAGTTGGTGCAGCGACGCCGCATACGCCGCGTCGTCGTGAGCATGATGGTCCGACAGGAGGCGAACCTCCGCCAAGACGCGCATTCGCCATAAGCGTCGGTGCCTGGCGCGCCGATAGACGCGATAAGCCCATAAACCGCCTGCACACACGATCGCAAACACGATCCACCACCCTGGAGCGGGCGGCCACCACGACGGATTGGGGGGAAGATGGATGTCGCGCAGCGGGAGATCGGGCGGCGTTGGCGGAAAATAATGATTCATCGCCTTGTTCCTGCATTGCGCAGCAAGGCGGACACGGCGTCTAACGGATCGATCGCCGTATCGATGGCACGAAACGGAATGCCCAATGAGGTTGCGATCGCCGATAATCTGGCCTGTCCAGCCCCGAGGCGCTGCTGAAACGTTTCTCGTTGCTGAGGCGACCTGAGCGCCACATATCGACGATCGCCATCGTGCTCGATCGGATAACTTCCCGCAGGCGCAGGCTTCAATTCCAGTTCGTCGGCGACAATCAAGATGCGCACGGCGGTATGTCGCATCATTTCCAGCAATCGGTTTCGCGCGGATTCGTCGCTGCTCTGTCCGTCGCTGATAAGCAAGACGCGATTTGCGCCTTGCTGAAGCTTGATCACATGTTGCAACGCCGAAGACAGCGACTCATCTTGCTCGACCGATTGCGCATCGTATTTCGCCAGTGCGCCGCAGACATCCAGCGCTCCGCGCAGACCGCCGCGCGGGCGTTGCAAAAACCGGCCTCCGCCAAACGCCATCAGGCCTACGCGTTCGCCTGCTTTGACGGCGTACCAGGCGGCCAACGCCGCGGCACGCGCGGCCTGGACGGATTTGAAACGCGTCCGCGTGCCGAAGCGCATGCTTGGATGTTGATCCAGCAGTATCAGCAACTGTCCTTCGCGCTCCTCTTGGAACAACTTGGTGTGCAAGCGACCGCTGCGCGCCGTCAATCGCCAATCCAGGCGTCGCACGTCGTCGCCTGGCTGATACGCGCGCGATTCCGCGTAGTCCATACCGCGACCGTACAAACGACTCGACTGCGTACCCACGCGCGTCGCGCGGCTATCTTGTGGCGGCATGCGCATGCGGGCGACGCGCCCACGCAGAGCGATGAGCTCGGCCAACGATACGCGGACGCGTCCGTCGCCGTCCGCTTGATGAGCGGCCACGGCGTTCACGGTAACGGAACGAGATCCAGCAGCCGATGGATGACCTTTTCGCTGCGAATGCCTTCCGCTTCGGCTTCGTAGCTGAGCAATACGCGATGGCGCAGCACTTCGTAGACCACGGCATGCACGTCTTCCGGTAGCGCGAAGTCGCGACCGTTCAACCACGCGTGAGCACGGGCGCAGCGATCCAGCGCAATCGTTGCGCGAGGGCTGGCGCCCCAGGCAATCCAACGCTTCAACTCCTGGCCGTAACGTCCCGCATCGCGCGTCGCGAGTACCAACTGCGTGAGATATTGCTCCAAGGCGGCGGCGACGTGAACGTTCAATACCGCTTCGCGCGCGGCCAGCACGTCTTCTTGCGTAACCCGAGGAACGGTCGGCGCAGACGGATGCGCAGGTTCTCTGGCTTGCTGCCGCGCGAGACGCAGAATGGCCAACTCTGACGCCGCGTCGGGATAGCCGATTGTCACATGCATGACGAAGCGGTCGAGCTGTGCTTCGGGCAGCGCAAAGGTGCCTTCTTGCTCGATGGGATTCTGTGTGGCCATCACCATGAACAGCTCGGGCAAATGCCAGGTGTTGCGTCCTACCGTGATCTGCCGCTCGGCCATCGCTTCCAGAAGCGCCGATTGCACTTTCGCGGGGGCCCGGTTGATTTCATCGGCCAGCACGATGTTATGAAATAGCGGGCCGCGCTCGAATTCGAAGCTGCCCGATTGGGGCCGGAATACGTCGGTGCCGGTGAGGTCCGCGGGCAACAGATCCGGGGTGAATTGCACGCGATGAAAATCGGCGTCGATGCGTGCGGCCAGGGCTTTGACTGCTGTGGTCTTGGCTAGCCCTGGCGCGCCCTCAACCAGGAGATGGCCGTCCGCGAGCAATGCGATCAGCAGGCAATCGATCAGCTTCGGTTGACCGATGACCTGCTGCTGCAGATCGCTGCGAAGGCCGGAAAACGCTTGCTGAAGACGCCCAGGTGTGGGGACTTGGGGCATATCCATCCGAGAATCCTGTACTGCTTGATGAAGTGTGAGACCGCCGATAGGCCAGAAAGTTTGGCCCTTGGCGGGCTGCAACGCAAAAAGGGCGGCACGCGGGCCGCCCTTTTTACTCGTGCGCAGTGTCGGGCTTATTGCAGGCTTTCGCTCAGAATGCGCGGGGTGACGAAGATCAACAGCTCGTCCTTGTCATTGATGCGTTGCGTATTGCGGAACAGGACGCCGAGGCCGGGGATATCTCCAAGCCCTGGGACTTTGCTCACCGAGGTAGTCTTGTTGACCTCGTAGATGCCGCCAAGCACCACGGTTTGTCCGTTGTCGACCAGCACCGACGTATTGAGCGAGCGCGTGTCGATCACGGGCACCTGACCGCTGCCCGGCACGGTGATGTAGTGATCGAGCGAGTCTTTGTTCACGTTGATGGCCAGGTAGACGCGGCTGTCGGCTGTGATCGTGGGCGTAACCTTCAGCTCGAGCACCGCGTCCTTGAAGGCAACAGTGGCGGTTCCGGTCGCGCCGCTACCACCGCTGGTGTTCTGATACGTGACATAGCCGATTTCTTGGCCCTGGCGAATATCGGCCTCTTGCTGATTGGCCGTAATCACGCGAGGGCTGGAAACTAGTTGGCTGCGACCTTCGGTCTGCGCTGCGGACAACTCAAGATCCAGCGCATAGTTTTTGCCGAGGATCGCCGCAGCAAGCGTTGAAGCGGTACCCGTGGTCGGACTGGCCGGAAGATTGACATTGAGGCCGGACTCCAGCGGAAACGTGCTGGTGACAGTGCCACTGGACAACTCTTGGCTGGTGGGAACACCGCTGCCGACCGCCAAGACCTGACCGCTCGGATTGATTTGTCTGGCGGCAGTACCCCACTGAACACCCAGATCGCGTTCGAAGTCGTCGGTCGCGATCACGATGCGCGATTCGATCAGCACCTGCTGCACCGGGCGATCCAGCTGGGCCACAATGGCACGCAGCTCAGTGGTTTTTTCGGCGGTATCGTTGATCAGCAAGGTGTTGGTACGTTGATCGAACGTCACGCTACCGCGAGGTGACAGAAAACCGCGGTGTGAGCTTGCTTCAGCAGAGCCGCCACCACTGGCGCCACCGGCAATGCTTTGCATGCTCCCCGTCGTCAGCAGCTTGGCAATATCCTGCGCCTTGCCATAGCTGATCGGAACATAGGTCGTAATCAGCGGCGCGGTGTCTTGTGCCTTGAAACGCGCATCGGCCACGTTCTGCTCGTAATCGGCAAGCTCCTTCTGCGGCGCAATCCAAATCACATTGCCGTCGCGACGTTTGTCCAGATCCTTGGCCCGCAGGATCACATCGAGCGCCTGGTCCCACGGCACGTTGACCAGTCGCAGCGTGACGCTGCCACCCACCGTGTCGGAAGCGACCAGGTTCAATCCCGATACGTCGGCCAACAATTGCAGCGCGGACCGCACCGGAATGTCCTGGAAATTGAACGTCACGCGACTACCGCTATACACCGGTAGCGCTTCGGACGCCGGGTTGGTGTTCTTGGATGACTGCTTGTTCGGCGTCACCTCGATCACGTACTGATTGCCCGTTTGATACGACGAGGTTTCCACGTCGCCGCTGAAGGCAATGTCGATGTGGGCACCGTTGGGCGTGGAGCGCGGGGAGATCGACTGCACCGGCGTCGCGAAGTCGAGTACGTTCAGCCGTTTGGCTTGATCGGCCGGCAGCTGTGCGTTGCTGATGTCGACGCCGATGTTGTCGCCCTGGCGATGCATATTGGCGTTCGCGCCCGCACCGTTGAAGTTGATCAGCACTCGGCCCGAACCGTTTGCGCCGCGTTGGAAATCGATATTGGAGATGGCAGGCCCATTCATCGCCGAAGGCAACGCCTTGGACGGATCAATGGTGGCGGCCGTCGTCACCGGCTGCGATTGCGTGCCGTTGTTGACCACCAGCACCAAGCTGTTGCCTTCCACATGCGACTTGTAGGACGACGCTTGCAGCAGCTCGACCACAACCCGCGTGCGTCCACCTGCGGAGACCGCCGATACGCCAGAGGTGGTGCCGATGCCGACATCCTGATGCCGAGCCGCATCGTTCGCCGTATCTGGAAGATCGATCGCGATGCGCGGCGGCGTTTCCGTCGTGAAAATGTTGGGCTGCGGAATTTGGTTATTGTCGAAATTCATGCGAAGTTCGACGCGACCACCCGGCAAGCTTTTGTAGGTGATGTTTTGCAGCGTAGCGGTCGCGGTGGCGGCGCTTGCCCAAGCGGCAGCGCCCAGCACCATGACGGTCATCAGGCAACGGCTGGCCAGGTGCATGGCACGACTCCGGACTGGTTTGATGGTATTAGTCATTGCATCAGCCCCTGTATTCCTATTTCGCCTCAAGTGCGATGCTGGCCGGACGTTCCATCCAGCCGCCATTGCCGTTGGAAACCATTTCAACCAGCTCCACCCGATCACCATTGATGGCGGTGACACGGCCGTAGTTCTGGCCCATGTATTCGTTGACGTGAACGCGATGGATTACGCCACCCGGATCCTTGATTAACGCTTCCGTCTTCGAACCAGCACCGATCGTGCCAACCATCCTCAAGCTATCCAAAGAAAACGCTTCAAGTGGCTCTCTAGCGCGGCCTTCATCCGGACGGGGGCCGGTGTTCTGGTTGAGCTCATCCTGACTCGGGCTAAACGGATCGCGCTTGTCCTGATCGCTATACGTAAATGTTTCGAAGGTCTTGATCACCGGTAGCGGCGGAATCGGCGCACCACGCTTGGCCTTCTCTTGCGCCACCCAATCGCGCAGATCGGACATACCGCGTGTGCAACCGCCGAGTACGAGCGCCGTAGCGACCAGCAGCGACAACTTCGCCAGGCGTGCAAGGTTCATGGCAGTCATGACTCTCATTTCCGCCCCCCAGCTTTCTTCGCCTTGCTGTTTGCCTCGGCTGTTTCGGAGTCGTCCAGGTAGCGATAGGTCTTTACCGTGCCCTGCAGTACCAGCAATTGATTGGGACCCGGTTCGGTGCCCTTGCCTGGTTGACTGAGCGGGGTGAGCGACACGTCGTGCATGGTCAGGATCACCACGCGCGGCAACGATGCGACGCCGCTGATGAAGGTACCGAACTGATGATAGGTACCGATCATCTTCAACTCGATCGGCTTCTCGGCGTAGAAGTCCTTCGGGACTTCGGTACCGGGCTGGAACAATTCCTGCTGAAGGCCTGCCGACAACGCTGTTTGCGACACGTCTACCAGCAGCTCGGGCATTTCCGTCCTGCTGGGCAACTGGCGCAGCAACTGGCGCAGCATGTCTTTCATCTCGTCCAGCTGCTGCTGCAGGGCTTCGAGATTGACCGACTTGGCCTGCTTTTCCGAGAACTCTTTCTTCAGCTGTTCTTCTTTACCGCCAAGGCTCTGGAGCGTGCCCTGTTGATCGTTAATGACCAAATACCAGCCGATGAACAGAATGACCAGAAACAACAGCACGGTGAAGAAGGTTTTGACCGACTTCGGCCAACCACCGATGTTGTTGCGGTCGAGCCCGCGCAAATCATCGAGAAGTTTCATGACTTGGCTCCTCCCTTGGCTGACGCAGTGCTTGGCCTAGCTGGCACGGCGGTGGTTGAGGAAGGCGTCGTACCGATGGGTGCAGCTTGCAGTGAGGCAGGGGCAGAAGCGCTCGTACTCGACGATGCCGGCGCGGAAGCCGAACCCTGCCCTGCTCCGTCGTCCTTCGGTTTTTGCAACGTAACTGTCAATCCGAATTGGAATGGCATGCGCGACGCATCGTGGGTGTTCTCGGTCTTGCTGAGATCGGCCTGCCCCATCCACGGCGAGGCTTCGATGTTGCGCATGTATTCGGCCACACTCGCATTGGATTGCGATACGCCATCGAGCACCATGCGATCGCCCGCTTGCTTGACCGACGTCAAACGCGCCGCGCCCGGTATGGTTTTTACTAGCTCGTCGAACAAGTGCACCATCTGCGAGCGGTTGGCCTGCAACTGCTCGATGATCTGCTTGCGCGCCAACAACTGCGCACGAACTTTCTCCAGATCCTTGATCTTGTCCAGACGCACGTCCACCTGCTTGATCTGGTCCTGCAGATAGGCGTTGCGCTCGTTCTGATTGTCGATACGCATGTCCATCCAGAACCACCACAACAGCAGCGCACCCACAGCGACCAACGCCGCAGCACCAAGCTGCATGAAGAACTCGCGCTGGCGGATCTTACGGCGCTCCGCACGCCAGGGAAGTAGATTGATGCGTGCCATCAGTCGAAACTCCTCATGGCGAGCCCGACCGCGATCATCAGCGCCGGGGCATCCTGAGTCAGCGACTGCGCTTGCACCCGGCTGGAGAGCGACATGCGGGCCAGCGGATTGGCGACCACGCACGGAAGACCCAGTTGCTCTTCAAGCATCGAATTGATGCCTTCGATGGAAGCGCAACCGCCGGCCAGGACGACTTGATCGACTTTGCTGAATTCGCTACCGGCATAGAAGAACTGCAGCAGGCGGCTGATCTGTTGCACCAACGATTCCTTGAACGGCTGCAAGGCTTCCGTCTCGTAGGATTCCGGCAGACCGCCCTTGCGCTTGGCTCGACCCGCCTCCTCGTAGGAGAGGCCATAGCGGCGCATGATTTCGTCGGTCAGCTGCTTGCCGCCGAAAACCTGTTCGCGCGAATAGATCGTGCGTTGGTTCTTGAGCACCGACAGTGTGGTCATGGTGGCGCCGATATCGACCACGGCAACCAGTGCGTCGCGCCCCACGTTCAATTGATCGGCGATCAACGTGAACGCGTTTTCCATCGCGAACGCTTCGACGTCGACCACCTGCGCCGAAAGACCGCCCAGATCCAACGCCGCCACGCGCATATCCACGTTTTCCGTACGCGAAGCGGCCAGCAATACATTGTTCATTTCGGGATTGTCGCGAACCGGGCCGAGCACTTCGAAGTCGAGGCTGACTTCGTCGATCGGGTACGGAATGTATTGGTTCGCTTCGACTTGAATCTGGCCTTCCAGGTCTTCATCGGAAAGTTCGGCAGGCATCGGTACAATGCGCGTGATCACCGCCGAGCCGGCTACCGCCGCGGCCGCGTGCTTGATCTTTGCGCCAGAACGCGCAAGTGCGCGACGCACCGCTTCACCCACCGCCTCGACCTCGACGATGTTTTTCTCGACCACGGCATTCGGGGGAAGCGGCTCGATCGCGTAGTGCTCCACGCGATAGCGGCCTCCGGCTTGACTGAGCTGCAGCAGCTTGACGGCGGTCGAACTGATGTCGACGCCAACCAGCGGCGGCTTCTTGGGTGTAAAGAGCCCCACGATTGTTCCCCCTTGACCCCTGGCGCTTCCGCCAGATACTGGCAGGATTGCTGGGTCATTAGATCGAAAAATTAACGCAATAGCAACGGCCTACGCGATCTTCTTCGAGACTTTTGACGTGATGGTCTGCACATTTGGACCAACCCGCCCCGGTGCCGCGATTAAGGTTTTGCTAATCCGTCGCTAATGCTGCCCATACTGCAACATCTATACTCTGGGCTGTTTTGACTTAAGTCTCGCTACAAGAAGCACATGACGCGAATTCTGAAGGCCCTATTGCGCTGGCTGCTTATCCTGGGCTTCAGCGGACTCCTCTTGATTACCGCCGCCATCGGGGTCGCCTACTGGCTGGTTTCCCCCCGCATCCCTTCGGTAGACGTGCTCAAGGACTACCACATGCAGGTGCCCCTGCGTGTGTTAACCGCCGATGGCAAATTGATTGCGACCTTCGGCGAGACCCGCCGTATCCCGGTGGCCATCGGCCAAGTGCCAGACATGGTCAAGCATGCCGTGCTGTCCGCCGAGGACGCCGATTTCTATACCCACCCCGGGGTGGACTGGCGCGGCGTCATGCGCGCGGGGTTCCACGTGCTCGCCTCGGGCGGCAACAAGACCCAGGGCGGCTCCACGATTACCCAGCAGGTGGCCCGCAATTTCTTTCTCAGCCCCGAAAAGCTCTATTCGCGCAAGCTGATCGAGATGTTCATCGCCCTGCGTATGGAGAACGAGCTCACCAAGGACCAGATCCTGGAGCTTTACCTCAATAAGATGTTCCTGGGCCACCGCTCGTACGGCGTGGCCGCCGCGGCCGAGTACTACTACGGCAAGCGGCTGGATCAACTCACGATAGCCCAATGCGCCGCGATCGCCTCCACCTTCCAGCTGCCGTCGGCGGTCAATCCATTGACTAATGTCTCGCGCCTGGTCGCCCGCCGTAACTGGGTGCTGGGCCAGATGCTGGAACACCGATACATCAACCAGGCGCAGTACGAGCAGGCCATCAACGCGCCGGACGATGCCGCCCCGCACGAGCAGCCGATCCAGGTGGATGCCCCTTACCTGGCGGAAATGGCGCGCCTTCAGGCGCTCGACCGCCTGGGCAACGACGCGCTGACGGAAGGCTACGTGGTCAAAACCACCCTGGTTAGCACTCGTCAGCAAGCCGCCGTGGCAGCGGTGCGCGACGGTTTGGCCATCTATGACCACCGCCACGGCTGGCGAGGCCCGGAAGCGCATGAGGAGCTCCCCCCAGAGGCCAGCGACACCGACTACAGCAATCTGCTGTCGAGCTATATGGATGTTGCCGGACTGACACCGGGCCTGGTCACCGCTTCTTCGGCCTCGGAAGCCTCGGTCTATCTGCCCACGAAGCAGACGATCGTACTTAACCTCAAGGCCATGGATTGGGCGCGTCCTTATGTGAACGAAAATCGTACCGGTCCGGCGCCCACCAAAGTCGACACCGTGCTCAAACGTGGCGACATTGTCCGCGTCGTTCAGGACGACAAAGGGGAGTGGCAACTTACGCAGATCCCCAAGGCGCAGGCCGCCCTGGTGTCGCTCAGCCCCGAAGACGGCGCGATCCAATCGCTGGTTGGAGGCTTCAATTTCCAGCGCAGCAAGTTCAATCGCGCCGTGATGGCCGCTCGCCAGCCAGGCTCAAGCTTTAAACCTTTCATCTATTCGGCTGCCTTCGAGCGCGGCTTCACCCCCGCCTCGATCATCAACGACGCGCCGCTGGCCCTGCCCGATCCATCGCAACCGAACGGCCTGTGGACGCCGAGCAATGACGACAACAAATTCGCCGGCCCCATGCGGCTGCGTGAAGCATTGATCGAATCCAAGAACCTGGTGTCG
>DATJMR010000290.1:0-19759 GCA_035508595.1 Dyella sp. | reverse complement strand
GGCGGCCAATCTCAGTGGCGGCCTGATCATGGGTTGCATGATGGGCATCTTCGAACATTTCCAGACGCTGCCGCCGGAATTGAGGCTGTTCGTCATGACCGGCTTTCTTGGCGGATTGACCACGTTCTCGACGTTTTCCGCCGAAGCGAACACGCTGTTGCTGCGTGGCCAGCTGGTTTGGTTTGGCGCGCATGTCGCGGTACACCTTATCGGTAGCCTCGCCATGACCATTCTCGGCATCTTCCTAACGCGCGGCCTGCTGCAACACTAGATACGGAGTCGGCAACCTCATGAGCATTGACACCGCGTTCGACAACCGACCGGCCAACGGCATTTTTCTGCGCTTCTACACGCATGTACATGCCAGACATGATGGCCTGCTGATTTCCGAATGGTTGTTGGAACTGGCCAAACGCAACAAGCTAGGTGGAGGTTCGGTATTTCGTGCTACGGCGGGATTCGGCAGGCACGGCGTGCTACATCACGAAGCGTTCTTCGAGCTGGCGGACGATCTGCCGGAGAAGATCGAATTCCTGCTTAGCGAAGCGAATGCGCAAACGTTGTTGCGCCTAGTCCGTGAAACGGGCGTGGATCTGGTCTATGCATGGTCGCCCGTACATTTTGGTGTCTTGGGCAAGGAAGACATAGAATGAGCCAGGATTCTTTGCGACAACGCGCGGCGGATTTGCTCGAAGCCGCCGGCGTGCGCATCAACGGCACCGCGCCTACCGACATCCGCGTGCACAACGAGCAGTTCTACACGCGCGTATTCGCCCACGGGTCGCTCGGATTGGGCGAGGCATACATGGACGGATGGTGGGACGCCGACGACATTCCTGGCCTTTTTACCAAGATTCTCTGCAGCCATCTGGACGAACATCTCAAGACGCTCGACACACTGATCGTGCACCTGAAGGCGCGCTTCATCAACATGCAACGCGGTGACCACGCTTTCGAGATCGGCAAGGCGCACTACGACCGCGGCAACGATCTGTTCAAGGGTATGCTCGGCAAGCGCATGGTGTATTCGTGCGGCTACTGGGCGCACGCCACGAACTTGGACGATGCGCAGGAAGCCAAACTCGATCTGGTCTGCCGCAAACTTCGCTTGAAGCCCGGGATGCGCGTGCTCGACATCGGCTGCGGGTGGGGCGAGGCGCTGAAGTTCGCGGCAGAACGCTACGGCGTGAGCGGCGTAGGCATCACCGTGTCCCAAGAGCAGGCGGAACTGGCCCGCCAATTGTGCCAAGGCTTGCCCATCGAGATCCGTTTGCAGGATTACCACGAACTTCACGAATCGTACGACGCCATCATGTCGATCGGGATGTTCGAACACGTCGGCGGCAAGAACTACCGCGAATTCTTTGAAGTCGCCCGCCGGTGTCTGACCAACGAGGGCCTGTTCCTTTTGCACAACATCGGCACCAATCAGGCTCCCGGAAGACCCGATCCTTGGATCGAGAAGTACATCTTTCCCAACTCCATGATTCCGGCCGCCAGCCAGGTCGCCGCAACGCTGGAAGGGCTGTTTGTGGTGGAAGACTGGCACAATTTCGGCGCGGATTACGATCGCACGCTGACCGCGTGGCGCGAGAATTTCGATGCGGCGTGGCCCGTGCTTTGCGCTCGTTACGACGAACGCTTCCGGCGCATGTGGCATTACTATCTGTCGGTATCGTCCGCCGTATTCCGCAGCCGGCGCGATCAGCTCTGGCAACTCACCTTGAGCCCGTACGGCGTGCCCGGCGGTTACCGCGTTCCACGTTGAGTCTCATACTTATGCGCAATTATCGACGGTTTGCCGCTTGGCTTGTGCTGCTGTTGCTGGTGTGCGGCAACGCGCTGGCACATCCCGCCCTGTTGCAAATCAAAAGCGGCGACAGCACGGTCTATCTTTTCGGGACGGTGCACCTGCTCCCAAACGATACGAACTGGCGCTTTCCCGCGCTGGATCAGGCACTCGCCCAAAGCGGCACGCTCTATATCGAGCTTACCGACGACGATCAAGCCAGCATGACATCGCTCATCATGCAATACGGCCTCGACACGGCACACCCGCTCTCCACGCAATTGAGCGAAAGCGACAATGCGGCGCTGGGCAAGGCCGCGGAACTCGCCGGCCTGCCTGGCGGCGCAGCGACATTACAGCCTATGAAACCCTGGCTGGCGGCACTCACGCTTTCCGTCGCGCCATTGATGAAAGCGGGCCTCGATCCCGCCGAAGGCGTAGACAAACAACTCAGAGCGCAAATGACCGAGGCCGGCAAACCCGTGCATGGCCTGGAAACGGCAGAGCAGCAAGTTCGCTTTCTCGCCGATCTGCCCGTGCCGTTGCAGCTGGGCTTCCTACGCGACACCTTGCACGATGTGCAAAAGAGCAAAGAAGAATTGCTCTCGCTCATCGACGCCTGGAAACAGGGCCACGTCGCCGCGATCGCTAAGCTCGAAAACGACGAGCTGAAAACCAAGGAACCCGCGCTCTATCAGGAACTGATCGTGCAACGAAATACCGCCTGGGCGGCGAAGATCAAGGACATGCTCAAACAGCCCGGCACCGTATTTATCGCAGTAGGCGCGGCGCATCTGGCCGGTCCCGACAGCGTGCAGGCGCAACTGGCAAAATCGGGCATTACCGCACAGCAAGATTGACTTGCGCGGGGCGGCATACGTCCACTTTCGATGCGTGTCAGAAGTGCGCCGTGATCGCTTTGGGCGGCAACGGGAAGCGCGACATGTGGATGGTGTAGGTATCCACTTGACCGAGATCCTGATACGACGCGGTCAACAATTTGCCGTCGTAAGCGATATCGATGCGATACACGTGCCCCGCCTGCACGTTGTCGATGGTCAGCTGCTGTCGATTGAGAACGTGCGAGTTCGATAGCGTCAACTTGATGAGCTGCTTGCCGGGCAACACTCGCACCCACGGCGTTTTACCGCCGTTGAATTTTTCCCACGTGGCGGTTTGGTTGACGCCCGTGATGCCGCAGATGTAACCCGACTGCTCGGCGCAGGCGACGATCGCGGTATCCGATTGCGGGTGCTGCTTATCCGTATACCCCAACAAGGGATGCCGTCCCGCCAGATGCGAACAGCCTGCGGCCAGGATGCAGGCCATGGCAATGACGGCATTGCGTAGATAGTGCATGTCTCACCCTGGAATGCGCGGTATTCGGGCATTCTAGCCCAAGCCCCTTGGCATCTGGCACCATCTAGCCGCTTGTGCGGGGCCGTCCCGCACCTCCCGCCGCAATCGGCGTCGCCCGGCAGTCCACATACCCCATGAACTTGCAAGCCAATTACGAACAGATCCCGCTCAAGGAATACGCCGAGCGGGCCTATCTCGATTATTCGATGTACGTGGTGCTGGACCGCGCCCTGCCCTTCGTGGGCGATGGCCTCAAACCGGTACAGCGACGCATCGTGTACGCGATGAGCGAACTGGGCCTGGCCGCCAGCGCCAAGCCGAAAAAGTCGGCGCGCACCGTCGGCGACGTGATCGGCAAGTTCCACCCGCATGGCGACAGTGCCTGTTACGAAGCGATGGTGCTGATGGCGCAGCCGTTCTCGTATCGCTATCCGTTGATCGACGGCCAGGGCAACTTCGGTTCGCCAGACGATCCGAAAAGCTTCGCCGCAATGCGTTACACCGAATCCAAGCTCAACCCGATCGCCGATGTGCTGCTTGGCGAACTGGGCCAGGGAACCGTGGATTTCGTCGCGAACTTCGACGGCACGCTGGAAGAACCCAGCTGGTTGCCGGCGCGCCTGCCGCATGTGCTGTTGAACGGCTCGATGGGCATCGCGGTAGGCATGGCCACGGATATTCCGCCGCACAATCTGCGCGAGGTCGCCAGCGCCTGCATTCGCCTGCTGGATGATCCGGATGCGACCGTCGCCGACCTGTGCGAACACGTACGCGGCCCGGATTATCCGACCCCGGCGGAAATCATCACCTCGCGCAACGAATTGATCGCGATGTACCAGAGCGGCAACGGCTCCATTCGCGCGCGCGCCGTCTACACGCACGAAGACGGCAATATCGTGATCACCGCGCTGCCGCACCAGGTAAGCCCGTCGAAGATCCTCGAGCAAATCGCCGCGCAGATGCGCGCCAAAAAGCTGCCGATGATCGAAGACCTGCGCGACGAGTCCGATCACGAAAATCCAATCCGCCTGGTGATCGTGCCGCGCTCCAACCGCGTGGACGTCGACGAAGTGATGCAACATCTGTTCGCCACTACCGATCTGGAAAAGAGCTTCCGCGTCAATCTCAACATGATCGGCCTGGACGGCCGTCCGCAGGTGAAGGATCTCAAGCGCATCCTTACCGAATGGCTGAGTTTTCGCGTCGATACGGTGACGCGCCGCCTCAACCATCGCCTCGCCAAGGTCGAGCGCCGGTTGCACTTGCTGGAAGGTTTGCGTATCGCGTATCTGAATCTGGACGAAGTGATCCGCATCGTCCGCACCGAAGACGAACCCAAACCGGTGCTGATGGCGCGCTTCACATTGAGCGAAGAGCAAACCGACTACATCCTCGAAACCAAGCTGCGCCAGCTGGCGCGTTTGGAGGAAATGAAAATCAACGCCGAGCGCGACCAGCTCGAAGAAGAACGCGCCAAGATCAACGTGCTGCTGAAATCCCCGGCCAAGCTCAAAGGCCTGATCAAGGAAGAATTGCGCGCCGACGCCGCCAAATACGGCGACGAACGCCGCTCGCCGCTGGTGCAGCGCGAGGCCGCGCAAGCGTTGGACGAAAGCGCGCTGGTCACCAGCGAACCCGTCACCGTGGTGCTGAGCCAGAAAGGCTGGATTCGCGCTGCGAAGGGACACGATATCGACGGCGAAAGTTTGTCGTATCGCGAAGGCGACAGCTTGCTGGCGACCGTGAAAGCGCGCACCACACAGCAAGTCGCCGTGATCGATTCCACGGGCCGCAGCTATTCCACGCCAGCGCACACGCTGCCCTCCGCGCGCGGCAACGGCGAACCGCTCACCGGACGCTTCACGCCGCCGGCCGGCGCGCGTTTCGATGCCATCGCGGCGGGCGATAACGATACACGCCTCGTGCTCGCCACGGATTTCGGCTACGGCTTCGTGACGCGTTTCGAAGCGCTGACCGGTCGCAACAAGGCGGGCAAACAAATCATCACGCTAGGCGACGGTGCACGGGTGCTTGCACCGCAAGTCAGCGCGGATCCCGCGCGCGATCGCATCGTGGTCGTGACCACAGACGGCCATCTGCTGATGTTCTCCGTGGCGGAGCTGCCGGAGCTGGACAAAGGCAAAGGCAACAAGCTGATCGAGATTCCGAAAGCGAAACTGAGCAACGGCGAGGAACGCGTGGCAGGCATCGCCGTAGTGACCGAGGGCAAGGGCGAAGTCACGTTGTTTGCGGGGCAACGCAAGCTCACGCTGCGCTGGTCGGATCTGGTGGAGTACGGCGGCAACCGCGCGACGCGCGGCGGTTTGTTGCCGCGCGGTCTGCGCCGTGTGGAGCACATCGAGACAACCGGTTAACAAACCGCGATCTGAAGCGGTTGAAAGGAACTTCGTGAGGCCGCAAGTCGTCGAAACAGCATGTGCACGGCAAGGCATTGCCGTGCGTTATGTGCGTGAAGACACTTGGAGCATCCGTTAATGAAAAGACGCGCCATCCCCGCCCTGGTCGCGAGCATGCTGATTACCGCCGCGTGGGGGCAGACGGCCAGTCAGCCGCTGAACCTCAAGCTGCCGGCAGGCGGGTATCAGGGCTATCCCGCATCGAGCTCCACCGCCGCTCAGCCAGCCCAGTCAAACAACGGCAACAACAAGGGCAACGTGACCGTCAATGGCCATCCCGCTGCCATCAGCCCTGCTCCGGGCGTCTATTACGGCGACACCAGCGGAGCGCGGGGCAACGATCATGCGGGCGCCGCTCCGGTTTGCGACGACTCCACCTACAACAAGGCTCAGGTCCACGGCAGTGTCGGCATGGGCGTGGTCAGCGGCAGCCATATCGGCACGGGCAGTTATCAGTCCGGCAATGTCAGCGTCGTTCAGAACACCGGCAGCTGCGACCATCCTACGGGTTCGGTGGGCGTCTCCATCGGCGTGAGCCGATTTGGCGGATTCAACGGACACTGATGCTTCAAGCATCGCCGTAGCGCTTGTACCCCCGAAAGCGCATGGAAAGCCATTCCCTACAGACTGTCGGACCCATCGCCCTTTGTCCGCCGTAGAGACCCTTGTGATTCAAAACGTCGAATTCCGCTTCGAAGGTGGCCGTATCGGCGTGCTGCTCATTCATGGTCTCACCGGCACGCCGATGGAAATGCGACTGGTCGGCAAGGGGCTCAATCGCGCCGGCTTCACCGTCTACGGCATGCAGTTGGCAGGCCACTGCGGCAATGTGGACGATTTGATCGCCACGAACTGGAAGGATTGGTACGCCAGCGTGGAAGCTGCCGCCGAATCGTTGCGCCACGAGGTGGATCACCTGTTCGTGGCAGGTTTGTCGATGGGCGCGATCCTGGCGTTGAAGCTCGCGGCGGATCACCCCGACTGGGTGCGCGGCGTGGGCGTCTACGGCGCCACGTTCCGCTACGACGGTTGGGCGATTCCGTGGTACGGCCGGTTTTCTTTCATGTTGCCCCTGGCTCGTCGCCTGGGCATCGGCCAGCGCCGCATGGTGCACGAGAGTGAGCCCTACGGTTTGCGCGACGAACGTTTGCGCGCGCAAATAAGCGGTTTGATGCTGGGTGGCGACAGCGCGGCGGCAGGCCTGCCCGGCAATCCTTGGCCGTCGCTGGCCGAGATGTACGACATGGCGGCATTGGTTCGGCGCCAGCTGCCGAAGGTCACCGCGCCCTGCCTGATCGCACATGCCACCGAAGACGATATCGCCAGCCTGGAAAACGCCTACTTGGTGGCGCGTTCCGTATCCGGCCCAGTGGAAATGCTGCTGCTCGAAGACAGCTATCACATGATCACGGTTGATCGCGAACGCCGCATCCTGATCGACCGGTCCGCCGAATTCTTCTCCCAAGTCGCTGCCAGCTGCACGCCCAGCGCGCGCGCCGCGGCCTGACGGTCGCCTCCCGCGTGTCTCCGCTCGTCGCCACTTTGTGGTTGGTCAACGTGACGCTCGATACCGGGGGCCAGCTTGCTTTCAAAGCCGCCGCCAGCGACCCGCGCGCCGGCGACGGCATGGCGCGCTGGCGCTACATGGCGAGCCGTCCGTGGTTGTGGCTCGGTCTGTTGGCGTATGCGCTGCACCTTCTGTCCTGGATCGCGTTTCTCTCGCTGATCGACCTGTCCCAGGGCATTTTGCTGGCGTCGGTAAACATCGTCGCGATCATGATCGCCGGACGTGTGCTGTTCCGGGAAAAGCTGACACCGTTGCGCGTCACAGGCATTCTTCTGGTGAGCGCGGGCGTCGCCATCGTAGGAGCAAGCGGATGAGCAACGTACGCACATGGCGCTTTTATCTAAGCGGTTTCGCGGTGTTGCTTGCGTTCGATACCGCGGTGCAATTGAGCTTCAAATTGACCGGCGCGCACGCCTTCCCGCCCGAGGCAAGCTGGGCGTGGGTGCTGCGCATCGTCGGCCATCCGTGGATTTACATCGCGTTGATCGGCTATCTCGGTAATTTCTTCACCTGGATGAGCCTGCTCAAGCAGGCTCCCATTGGCCCTGCATTCGCCGCCACGCATCTGGACGTCGTCAGCGTGATGTTGGCATCGGCATGGCTATTTCATGAAGCGCTCACACCGATTCGGCTATTGGGCGCGGGCGTGATCATGCTGGGCATCGTATGCTTGGCGTTCGCCGAGAGCGGCGCGCATCCGGAACACGATGCGCTGACAGAAGCCAAAGGAGCCTTGGGCGTTGCCGCCGGCGACTGAACACCCTTGGCGAACTGCCAGGTTCACCTTTTAGACGCAACGATTCACGTAACGCAGAACATTAAGAAAGCATGCAAAACACCGGGATAAACGTGATGGAATCACGCTTATCCCGGCCACTCAAAAAATTACGTCTCCCCTCATATGGACAATGCACGTGCGCTTCGTCACGCTTGGGGCTGGGGAATCACCGGGGAAGTTTCATGAGCCAAGTGCAGCAGGAAGTTTTCGAGATCATCAGTAAGCAAGCAAAAATCGAGATCGGCACCATCAAGACCGAATCGACGCTCAAAGATCTTGGCATCGCCTCGTTGGATGCCATTGAAGTGATTTTCGACATCGAAGAACACTTCAACATCAACCTGCCCAACGAAGATGTCGACTTCGAGAACGGCACGGTGGGTCACTTGGTCGAGGCGGTGGAGCGTCAAATAGCTTCCAAGCCCGCTGCGGGTTAAAGAGCCTGCTCATGGCCTGGGCGTAACTCGCGCCGGGGTTGTTTGCCTGGCGGGCAAGAAGGAACGAAGGTGTGTATGTCGATACACAACTGAGAGAGAACATGCGTCGTATCGTCATTACCGGCATGGGCGGCATCTGCGCGCTCGGCCACAACGCCACCGATATCTGGCAAGCCATGACCGAAGGCCGCAGCGGCATCGGCCCGGTGCGGCACATCGATCTGACGCGCATCCGCAATGACGTCATCGCGGCCGAAATCACCGATTTCGAGCCGCTGGCGTATATCGAAGAAACACGATTGCCCTTTCTCGATCCGCTAAGCCAATACGCCTTGGTAGCGGCCGGTGAAGCGATCCGACAATCGGGCTTGGATGTTCGCGGCGAACGCTCCTCGCGTACGGCAGTCGTCGTCGGCGTGGGCGCCGCCGGCGAAGAAACGCGCGAAGGGCTCTATCACCGTCTTTACGTGGAAAACGCAACGCGTTTTCATCCGCTGGGCATCGTGCGCATCATGAGCAACGCGCCGGCCAGTCAAATCAGCATGGCGCACGGCATTACCGGCCCCACCTTTACGGTATCGAGCGCGTGCGCATCGTCCAACCATGCGTTTGCGCAAGCCGCGTTGATGGTTCGCGCCGGTCTCGTGGACGCTGCTGTCGTCGGCGGTTCGGAAGCCTGCGTCACGTTGGGCGTGCTGCGCGCGTGGGATGCCATGCGCGTGCTGGCACCCGATACGTGCCGGCCCTTCAGCGCCAACCGGCGCGGGCTCGTGCTCGGCGAGGGCTCGGCGATGTTTGTGATCGAAACACTGGAAAGCGCGCAAGCGCGCGGCGCAACCATTCTGGCGGAATTGGCAGGTGTCGGCATGAGCGCGGACGCCGGCGATATCGCCGCGCCATCGGAGATTGGCGCCGCGGCAGCGATGCGTATCGCGCTCAAGGATGCAGGCCTGCAACCCACCGATATCGACTACGTCAACGCACACGGCACCGGCACGCCGGCCAACGACAGCACCGAAACGCGTGCCATTCACGACGTGTTCGGCGCGCATGCGCGGCAATTGGCCGTCACGTCCACCAAGCCCATGCACGGGCACGCGTTGGGTGCCGCCGGTGCGCTGGAAATGATTGCGGCGATCGGTGCGTTGCGACACGGCATCGTTCCGCCCACCATCAATTACCTTGGCCCCGATCCGACCTGCGATCTGGACTATGTGCCACACGAAGCGCGCGCGATGACCGTGCGCGCGGTACTGAGCAATTCGTTTGCGTTCGGCGGGCTCAATGCCGTGGTGGCTGTGCGTCAGGCGCCGTGACCGTCAGTCGAACCGCACCATCAACGGCAGCAAGCAATCGCGACTGAGCGGTGCGACGGGCAGATCGCCCAGTTGGGCCGGATCAATCCAGCACAACGCGTCGATTTCAGCCCGCGCCTCGAACGGCCCGCTTGCGCTCACTTCGTAGACGTCCGCTTCCACCACACATCCGGGTTCATTCGCAGCCGGCGCGCTGAATCGTCCGAGCCAGCGCGCGCTGTCCCGATGCATGCGGCAGCCGAGTTCCTCTTCCAACTCGCGTGCAAGCGTGTGGAGATCGTCCTCATCGCCCGGATCGCGTTTGCCGCCGGGTTGCTGAAAAACCAGCGCGCCACGCTTGCGCACCAGCAACACATGGCCCGTGCCATTGCGAATCATCGCCGCCACAATGTCGATCTTGCGCATGCCGCTCACAGTCGCGTAAACGACCACGATTGCATACGGCCATCCTTGTAGGGCATCACGCCGTGGAAAGGACGCGGGTCGCTGTCGAAGACCAACGGCAGAAAGTGGCGGTCACCTTCCCACATCGGCAATTCCATGATGCGGTCCACCTCCACCCACTCCAGCGAGCCCTCCGGATTCTGCGTATACGGCTCGCCCGTAAAGCTGTCGATAACGAAGATGAAACCCAGCCAGTCTTCGCCTTGTTTGCCGAATCCGGGCCAGTTGAGCGTGCCGCGCAAGCGGATCGACACGCATTCGATGCCGGCTTCCTCGCGGATCTCACGATGCATGCATGCGGCAATGTCTTCGCCTGGTTCCATCTTGCCGCCGAGGCCGTTGTATTTGCCCAGATGCTGATCGTCGGGTCGCGCATTGCGATGGATCATCAATACCTTGCGTCGATCGGCACAGAGCACGTAGCCGAGCGTGGCGACGATGGGTGTATACGGCATGGGCATGCCTTCCTGATACCAAAACCTGAAGTTTAAGCCTTCGGATGCCACGGGTGCTCTTGCATCCATCACGGCTGGGCGGCGACCATCCATGAATGCGCTCGTCCATCTTCACCTCGTGGCTTTGCCGCAACCCGTTGCCTCGCCTGCTCGCGTTGGCGGGGGCGCTGTCATGGCTTGCTGGCTGCGATACCCAGATCCAGCCGATGGAGAGCCGGCAGGTGACATTCCAAGGCCAGGATTTCACCGTGGTAAGCCTGGATCTTCATCGCGAAGCGTTGACCTTGCATTGGAAGAACCCGGATACGGACCAGCCGTTCGGCGACATCCAGTCCTTGCGCGAATGGGGCGCCGCCAATGGCAAGCGACTGATGTTTGCCGCCAATGCCGGCATTTATAGCCAATCGTATGCGCCGCTTGGGCTATACGTGGAAAACGGCAAAACGCTGGTACCGCTGAACTTGTTTCACGGCAATCCCGCCGCCGGCAATTTTTCGATCCAGCCCAATGGCGTGTTTGCCGTCTATCCAGACGGCCACGCTGCCGTGCGCACCAGCGCGGCCTTCAAAGCGGACAGCAAAGCGGTGGACTGGGCCACGCAATCGGGCCCCATGCTGGTGATCAACGGGCAGATCAACGATCAGTTCGTGCACGATTCCAACAGCACCAAATGGCGCAGCGGCGTTTGCGCGCACACCCCTTATCAGGTGGTGTTTGTGGTCAGCGAATCGCCTGTCAACTTTCACACGTTCGCGCAGTTGTTTCGTGACAAACTCGGTTGCCACGATGCGCTCTATCTGGATGGCACCATTTCGCAGTTTTATATCGACGGCACGGGCTATACCGGCGCCCCCACCTTTATGGTCAAGCCCTACGCGGGCATCTTTGCGGTGTTTGCCGATCAATGACGACGAAACAGGGTTTCCATTGGTTCCGCGCACTGTTCATTCTGCTGCTGGTCGCGGCCATAGGCTTATGCGCCGCGGGTTGGTGGGTACTGTCCGGCAGCTTGGCGCGACTGGACGGCACGCAGCGAGTGGCTGGCTTGTCGCATCCGGTGACCATCACGCGCGACGCGCTGGGCACCGCCACCATCACCGGCCAATCGCGCGATGATGTGACATACGCGCTGGGCTACGTGCACGGGCAAGAACGTTTCTTTCCGATGGATTTGATGCGTCGCGTCGCGGCGGGCGAACTGTCCGAACTGGTCGGCCCGGCTGCGCTCGATACGGACATCGATCACCGTCGTCATCGACTGCGCGCCGTCGCCGAGGCCGCGTATGCGGCGCTTTCCCCCGACCAAAAACACACGCTCGACCTGTATCGCGACGGCGTCAACGCAGGTCTGTCCAATCTGCGCAAAAAGCCCTGGGAATATATGCTGCTGCGCGCCAAGCCCGACCCATGGCGTTCGGAAGACACCATGCTGGTGATCGCGGCGATGTATCTGGATCTCAACGACGAAGGTCGCAACGAACGCGAATTGCATCTTGCGCAAATGCAGGCGGTGTTGCCCAAATCGTTGGTGAATTTTCTGATCTCGCCCGATCCGAATTGGGAAGCTCCGCTAAAGGGTGCGGTGTCGCCCTCGCCCGTGGTGCCCACCGCGGACGTCTACGATCTTCATCATGTCCAGGCGCCCAGTGGCGCTGCAAAACTCGCCGCGATCGCGATGTCGTCCGTGGATCGGGCCTACCCGGGCAGCAACAGTTTCGCCGTCGCAGGAAACGTTTCGCGCACGGGTGCGGCGATTCTCGCCAATGACATGCATCTGAGCCTGCGTGTGCCGGATATCTGGTTCCGCGCGCAATTGCGCTACCCCGATCCCACGGCGCCCAAAGGGCAACGCGATGTGGTCGGCGTGACGTTGCCGGGTACGCCGGCGATGGTCGTCGGATCGAACGGACAGATCGCCTGGGGCTTCACCAACAGCTACGGCGATTGGATGGATTGGGTGCGCGTGCAACGCGATCCTCACGATTCGGGCAAATACAAAGTGCCGGAAGGCTGGGCGTCGATCGAGCAACACGACGAAATCATCGGCGTCAAAGGCGCGGCCCCGCACACTCTGCATGTGGAGGACACGCGCTGGGGACCGATTCTGGCGGAGGACACCGACGGTACGCCGCTCGCGCTTGCATGGATTGCCGATCAGCCGCGCGCCTATAACGTCGCGCTGATGCAGTTGGAAAAAGCCGGCAGCGTATCGGCGGCGCTGGACTTGGGCCCTGCCCTTGGGATGCCCCCGCAGAATTTCCTCGTCGCCGACAGCGCCGGCCACATCGGTTGGAGCATCGCCGGCAACAGCATTCCGTTGCGCAACGGTTTCGATCCGACGCTGCCGGCCGATTGGTCGCAGCCCAACACCGGTTGGACCGGTTGGGCGGCCGCATCGCAATACCCGCGTGTCGAAGATCCCGCGGACGGGCGTTTGTGGACCGCCAACAACCGCACCGTCGGCAGCGACGAACTCGCCCTGCTTGGCGACGGCGGCCACGACATCGGTGCGCGGGCTCAGCAAATTCGCGACGATCTGCATGGCCGCGCCGATTTCGGCCCCGCCAATTTGCTCGACATCCAACTGGACGATCACGCGGTATTTCTCACGCGCTGGCAGCATCTCCTGCAGACGACTCTGGCCGATACGCACGACCCGTCATTGGTTCAAATGCGCCAGCTCACCGCCGCATGGCGTGGCGTGGCCGAACCCGACAGCGTGGACTACCGCCTCGTGCACGACTTCCGCAATGAAGTGCACAAGCTGGTACTGGCGCCGTTCGCGGCACAAGTTCAGCAACGCTTTCCCGAGTTCACATGGCCCGGTCCGGCCAACCAGGAAGCCGCCGTCTGGATGATGATCCAGCAGCAACCGGCCAACCTGCTCGATCCGGCGTATCACGATTGGCATGCTTTGCTGGTGCAGGCGGCGCAAAACGTCGCTGGCAAGCTGAGCAAACAAGCGGGCGGTCTGGCCGCGCGCACCTGGGGCGAAGTCAATCTCGCCGATATTCGTCATCCGTTGTCGCGCGCGTTACCTGACTTCATCGGCCGATGGCTCGATATGCCGAATGTGGGATTGCCCGGCGATCAAAACATGCCGCGCGTCGCCTCACCCGGATTCGGCGCCTCCGAACGTTTCGACGTGTCGCCCGGTCACGAAGACGAAGGCATTCTGGAAATGCCTGGTGGCCAGAGCGACAACCCGCTCTCGCCGTTCTATGGCGCCGGCCACGAGGATTGGGTGCGTGGACGTCCGACCCGACTGATGCCGGGAAGCGACCGGCACACGTTGGTGCTTGAGCCTTCGTCGCCATAAACGCGCCAGCGGTCACACGTGGCCTCTCCCACAAGGGAGAGGCCATCGGTCAACACAGGTGCCGCAACAGCATGCGCTCGCATACTACCTGATACAGATCCGGCAAACGCTCCAGCTCAGCCACATCGATACATTCGTCGATTTTGTGAATGGTCGCGTTGACGGGTCCGAGTTCCACCACTTCGGCACCCATCGGTGCGATGAAGCGGCCATCGGATGTACCGCCGCCGGTGCTTTGTTCCGGTTCGATGCCGCACAGCTCGCGGCACACCGACACCACCGCTTCACGCAAGCGGCCACCCGACGGCGACAAAAAAGGTTCGCCGGAGAGGTTCCACTCGATGGTGTAGTCCAAGCCGTGTTTGGCAAGGATGGTTTCCGTGCGTTGGCGCAAATCCATGGCCGTGCTGGCGGTGCTGTAGCGGAAATTGATCAATGCAGTCAGTGCGCCGGGAATGACGTTGCTCGCGCCCGTGCCTGCATTGAGATTGGATACCTGGAACGAAGTCGGCGGAAAATCGCTATTGCCGGCATCCCAGCGCTCCGCCGCCAGCTCCGTCAGGGCAGGCGCGAAGGCATGAATCGGATTGAGTGCCTTCTCCGGATAGGCCACATGTCCTTGCACGCCGCGCACTGTCAACGTTCCTGATAGCGATCCGCGCCGGCCGACCCGGATCAAATCGCCAAGCTTTTCCTTGGATGAAGGCTCGCCCACCACGCACCAATCGACGTGTTCGCCGATTTCGCGAAGGTAAGCCGCAATGCGTCGCACGCCGTCGAGGTTGGTGGGGCCTTCTTCGTCGCTGGTAAGCAACAAGCCGACGCGGCCGGGATGATCGGGATGCGTGGCAACGAAACGCTCCAACGCCACCGCCATCGCCGCGACCGAGCCCTTCATATCGGCGGCACCGCGGCCGTATAGACGGCCATCGCGCACCTCTGGCTCGAACGGAGGGCTCGCCCAGGTCTCTTCCGGTCCGCTGGGCACGACATCGGTGTGCCCGAGGAAGATCAGCAGCGGCCCCTGCCCCGGCTCGTTGTTCGCGCCGTGCGTCGCCCAGAAATTGTCCACGTCGCCGTAGCGAAGGTGCTCAATACGGAAGCCCAAACGCGCGAGCCGAGCACCGATGACAGGCAAGCAGCCTGCGTCTTCCGGCGTGACGGAACGACGGCTGATGAGATCGACGGTGAGATCAAATACCTCGGACATGTCAGCGACCGAACAGTTTCTTGAAACCATTATCGGTGAACCCCACGCTCACCGCGCCAGTGGCCTGCACGACGACAGGCCGACGAATCAGCGCAGGATGTTCCTTCAGCAACAACGTCCATTCCGGATCGGTGCCCGGATTCTTGCGCTGAGGCAGCAAATTGCGCCACGTGGTGCTCGACTTGTTGACGAGCTTTTCCCACCCGCCGAGTTCCTGCGCCCACGCTTTCAAGGTCGTCGCGGCCACCGGGTTGGCACGGTAGTCGACGAATTCGTGCGGCACCTCGAAACGACCCAGCCAATTGCGCGCTTTCCTGCATGTGTCGCAGTTGGGCAAACCGTAAAGGATGGTGGTGTTCTCGGTCATGGTCACTCGCCGCTGCGCAAAAGCTCGTTGATGCCCGTCTTGCTACGCGTTTTCTCATCCACCTGTTTGACGATGATCGCCGCATACAGACTATGACTGCCGTCCTTCGCCGGCAGATTGCCCGCGACCACCACGCTGCCCGCCGGCACGCGCCCATACGTGACTTCGCCGGTAGCGCGGTTGTAAATGCGTGTAGATTGGCCGAGAAATACGCCCATGCCGATCACGCTGCCACGTTCCACCACCACGCCCTCGACCACTTCGGAACGAGCGCCGATAAAGCAGTTGTCTTCGATGATGGTGGGATTGGCCTGCAACGGTTCCAATACGCCCCCGATACCCACGCCGCCGGACAGGTGCACGCCCGCGCCGATCTGCGCGCACGAACCAACCGTAGCCCACGTATCGACCATGGTGCCTGAACCCACGTAAGCGCCGATGTTCACATAGCTGGGCATAAGCACCGCGTCTTTGGCGATGTGCGCGCCACGACGCACCAACGCGCCCGGCACCACGCGCGCACCGAGGGTTTCCAGTTCCGCATCGTTTCCATGCGCAAAGCGCAGCGGCACTTTGTCGAAAGCCATGGCCGGGCCGCCATCCACCACGCGATTGCCGTTGATGCGGAAATACAGCAGCACCGCCTTCTTCAACCACTGATTGACCACCCAGCCGCCTTGGCCGTCCGGTGCGGCGACGCGCTGCTCGCCCGACTCCAGCAGTTCCATGACCTGACTCAGCGCGGGACGCAGATGCGTTTCGATTTCGCTCTGGCTGATGTCGTTGCGACGTTCGAAAGCGTCGTTGATGAGGTTTTCAATAGGTTGCATGGGGTAACTCGGGTCGGATCGACGATCAAGATTACAACTACTTGCCTCGTCGTGATGGGGAAAGATGTCAGATCAATTTCAAATAAGCGCAAGCACGACCGGCAGCACCGCTCCCGCGAGCAGCGTCATGGTTATCAAGCGGCGCTTGCGCGAGAAGCGATAAGCCATGTAGATGCCGATCAACGTGGACACAAACAGTCCGAACGAGACGAAGGCGAAAAAAATCTTCAGGGGCAGCGGATGCCGCGTCGGCATCGCCGGCACATCGGGCTTGCCGGTTTGCGCCGCCGCCGGAATCGCGACTTGCTCCGATACGGCATGGTTCGCTGCGGCCGCGCGGCTGTCGCTCTGCGTCGGTGGCGCCTTGCGTCTGGGCATGACGGTCGTTTGCTTCTTGTGCACTTGCGCGGCGACCGCCAACCAGGCAGGCGGCTTGTAGTCGCTGCCGCGCGAGGTTTCATGCAGCCCAAAAACCTGCAAGCCGCCGGTAAGGGCGAAAAACAACAACGCGGGAGCGATGAAAACACCCACGTACAGATGAATTTGCCGAGAAATTTTCAGGAACGTATGAGACGCGGACATGGTTGCACAGCCCTCTTGGCCCTACGGGCCAAAAAAGAAATAGGGATTGAGATGACAGGCTGCCGACGCAGCCCCGCGGGAAATCATCCCCTGCGAGCTATGCAGTTAAGCTCTGTGGTCCGATCCGCTCCACCAAAGCCTGCCACAAACGTTGCTGCTGTGTCTCGCTCAAAGGTGCGTTGCGGCGGTCGGTGAGCTGGAAGAAGTCCTCCACGCGTTCGCCAAACGTTGCGATGCGGGCATCGTGCACGCGCACTTCGCAAGCCACCAGCACCTGCGTGACGGCCGCAAGCAGGCCCGGGCGGTCGCTGCATACCAAGGCCATTTGCGTACGGCCGCCGGATTGCTTGAAGTCGATCCGCGGCGTCATTTGGAAGTGCTTCAGGTGCCGCGACATGCTGCGCCTTGGCGGCATGATGGGCGCGGACTGCGACAACGCACGATGCAGGCGCTGCTGGAGCTCTTCCGCGCGCTCCGCGCCGGCAGGTTTTTGCGAATCGGCTTCAAGCAACAGGAAGGTATCCATGGCCTTGCCGTCGGGCGAGCTGAGCACACGCGCTTCCATCACCGAGAAATGCAGGCGATCGAGCATCGCGGTGACATTCGCAAACAGACCGTCGCGATCGGGCGCATAAACAAACAGCTCGGTACTGCCGCGCACCGAAAGCGGATTGACGGCGATCAGCGGAAGCTTGCCCTGCCCACGTAGAATCTCCGCGGTTTGCCACGCCACCTGCTCGGGACGATGGCGCAGGAAACTCACCATCGGGAACGTATCCCACACCTGGGCCACCGCCTGCGGTTCGTGTCCCTCGGCAATCAGCATCGTCATGGCTTCTTCGCGGCAGGTTTGCGCCCGCGCGGCGGCACCTGGCGAAGGTTTGGCATCGCGACGCAAGGCGTAACGCGTGGAGGTGTACAGATCCGCCAGCAGTCGGTCCTTCCATGCATTCCACAAACGCGGACTGGTGCCGATGATGTCGGAGATCGTCAGCAGATAGAGCTGTCCCAAACGTTCGCGCCCGCCTACGAGTTCCGCGAAACGATGCACGACATCGGGGTCGGTGATGTCTTGCCGCTGCGCCGTGGTGCTCATCAACAGATGCCAGCGCACCAGCCACGCAACGCGTTCCGTGTCGTCGTCGGGCAATTTCAACTTTTTGCCGAACGCACGTGCGTCTTCTTCGCCCAACACGGAGTGATCGCCACCCCGGCCTTTGGCGATGTCGTGAAACAGCGCCGCCAACAGCAGCACTTCCGGTTTGGGCAGACCCGTCCAAACTTCGCAGGCAAGCGGAAACTCGGTTTGCGTCGCCGGATCCGCGAAACGCGCGACGTTGCGCAACACGCGCAGGGTGTGTTCGTCCACGGTGTAAACGTGGAACAGGTCGTATTGCATGCGGCCGAAAACCTTGCCGAATGCCGGCAGAATCGCCGCCAGCAGACCGTGCCGATTCATGCGCCACAGCGCATCCACCGCCGGCGCGCCACGTCGCAGCAATTGCAGGAAAGAAGCGAGCACGTGCGGGTCGTCGGCCAGCTGCGTACCCATCGTGGCCGTGGCTTGATGGATGCGGCGCATGGTGTCGGCGGTAAATCCGATGACGCCTTTTTCGTCGAGCCGCGCCATGAAGATATCGACGAGCGCGGCCGGACGACGCGAAAACAAATTCGGATCGTTCACCGCCATGCGTGCGCCGTAACGAACGAAATCCACGCCTACCGATTTCGCGTCGCTCGGCGGCTCGAGCATTTCTTCGAAGCGCTCGGCGATTTGCATGCCCAAACGCTCTATCTGGCTGGCAGCGCGGTAATAGCCTTGCATGAACTGTTCGACGCCGAGATTTTTTTCGTGCTCGTCTTCGAATCCGAGCCGTGCCGCCATGGCGCGCTGATAGTCGAACAGCAAACGCTCCTCGGCGCGTCCCGCTTCGAGATGCAAAGCGAAGCGATAGCGGCGCAGCGTTATCTCCGCTTGCAACAAGGTGTCGCATTCGGCGGGATCGAGCAGCCCTTCGGTCACCATGTCCGGAAAATCGGCCGCATGCGCCAAGCGCATGCCGATCCAGCGCAGCGAATCGAGCGTGCGCATGCCGCCTGGGCCGTCCTTGAGATTGGGCTCGAGGTTATACGCCGTATCGTCGAAACGCGCATGACGCGCGTCGCGTTCGGTAAGGCGCGCCTGAAGGTAGGCGCGAGGCGGCCACATATCCGGCGCCTCGACGATGGCGCGAAGGCTCGCATCGAGCGCCGGATCCCCGGCGAGGCGCCGCGCATCCAGCAAGCTGGTAAACACACTCGCATCCGACGCCGCCAACGTACGGCATTGCGCCGGATCGCGCACGGCGTGACCAACTTTCAGACCGATATCCCACAGCGTGGCAAAGCACTGCTCGAGCGCGCGCAAGCGCGATGCATCGGCGTGCTGCACCAAAGCGAGCAGGTCGATATCCGAATAAGGAAACAACAGGCCGCGCCCAAAACCGCCGATGGCGAACAACGCCGCGTCGCTGACCTCGCCCAGGCACGCAAACCACACATGCGCCACGATGCGCGTGACGGAGTCGCTACGCCTGCGCGCCAGATCCGTTGCGTTGGCGCCATCGCGGAAAGCGGTGGCGATGCTGCGATCGAGATCGCCCAACAATTGACGTAGCGCGATGCGCGCTTCGGCGGAAACGCCCGAGCGCGGAACGGCGACCGGCAGGCGAGGTAAAGGAGGGAGAAGCACAGCGGACGAAGTCATGGGCGTTCGGTAGATATCCGCAGTTCGGCGCTTACCCTATCGTCATTCCGACCAAGGCCGGAATGACAGTTTGGCATTAATCAGGCATCCGGCCAGAGCGTGAGAATCTCAAACCCATCGTCCGTCACCGCAATGGTGTGCTC
>DATJMR010000289.1:0-3418 GCA_035508595.1 Dyella sp. | reverse complement strand
TTGGCTTCGTAAAACGTGATCTGCAGCGAGGCGTTATGCGGCTGCAAGATCACGTCAGGCGTAATCACTTTGTCTTTGAGCTCCGGATGCTTGCCGACATGACGCGGGTCTTGATGACCGCCCATATACCACCACGGCCATCCGTAAAAACCACCTTCGCGTACGGAGGTAATGTAGTCAGGCACGAGGTTGTCGCCCAATCCGTCGCGCTCGTTGACAGTAGTCCACAGTTGCCCGTTCTTGGGATCGATGGCAATACCCGACGGATTGCGTATGCCCGATGCATAAATGCGCTGGTCGGAACCGTCGGGATTGAACGCAAGAATGTTGGCGCGATTCTTTTCCCCGGGCGTGGTGTCGGGATCGTCGACATTGGATGCCGAACCCACCGCCACGAACATGGTTTTGTTGTCCAGGGAGAAGGCGACGTCGCGCGTCCAATGTCCGCCACCGTGCGGCAGATCGGCAATATGTTCGGCAGGCCCGCGCGCCTTCAAATCGCCGTTGCGATAGGGAAAGCGAACCACCGCATTGGTGTCGCCGATATAAACCCATTGCGGATTGGGGCCCAGCGGATAAAACGCGATGCCATAGGGTCGGTCGAGGCCGGTCGCGAAGACGGCCGTCTGCTGGGGTTTCCCGTCAGCGGTCATGCCGCGATAAATGCGTATCTGGCCGCCGCTGCTTTCAGCGACAAACATATCGCCATTGGGAGCGGTGCGAATCACGCGCGGCTCGTCGAGCCCTTCCGCGTAGAGATTCACTTTGAATCCCGCAGGTGCTTTAGGCAGCATGCCCTCGGGACGCGGTGCCATTTCCGGCGCATTGCTGGCCGAATGCGTGGCATACGGTGCCGGCAAATCGTTGAGCGTAATCTTGCGTACGTTGCCCGGTGCTTCGTAACGGAAATCCGTAAAGGGCGGTGTTGGCGGCGGCGTCGTGATCGACGAATTCATCGCGGCGCTTGGTGCAACCGCCACGGGTTTCGCCTTGGGCAGGGTCTTCACGTACGCAACGATCTGCCAGCGCTGCTTCTGGGGCAAACTTGCCCAGGACGGCATGCCATTCGCCAACGAACCCTTGGTAACGAACCAAAACAGCGCACCTTCCGAAGCCTGTTGCGACGGCCCATGCGCGAGATCCGGAATATTGCCTGTGCCCTGCCCCGTGCTGCCGTGGCAGCTGGCGCAATGCATCGCATACAACTGGCCGCCGGCGCGAATGGCATCGGCTTGACCGTGGTAAGGATTGGGAACCGACGACGCACTGCTGGGTGCATCGTGAAACGTATCGGCTGCATCGGCCATCGTTGCCGCCACAAGGCAGCCGGCCAATACGAACGGAACGGCACGGGATGCCGACAACACGAAAGTACGCTTCGCCATGATCTGCCTCGGATCGCGATAAATGGACGGCTAAGTCACTCATGTCACGCAGAGTGCGCGCCCCATGGATTGTCAGACCTGAGATGTTGCAGGGTGATGCATGATGCTACGGAAAAATTGCTCGATCGCATGACCTATGCCATAGGTCATGCCTCGGCAGCGGCGATCAGGCCTCGGAGTCGTCGTCAGGCTCCACATCGATTTCACGAAAGTAGCGATCGATGAGAGCCTTCGCCTCTTCCTCCCAATGCGCGGTGCCGCCAGTCGCTATCACGTGGCGATGAGGGTCGTCGGGAAAATGGATGAGCCCGCTACGGGAATCGGCGCCCCCGTTGTACTCATGCTCGAACTTGATGCCGCGATATTCGCCGAATTGCTGATCGGAGCGCATGCGTATTTTCCTGCCGAGGGTGGATGGTCGGCAGACAAGTGTAAAAGAACGCAACGATAACGCCGACGGGCATCGCCCCATCAGCCCATTGACGATCAGAATGCCCCGGCGCGCAGGCGTGTGACGTTGGGCGCCACCGGCCGACGGTCAGAAATTGACACACTGAGCACGCCGAGCACGATGCCGATCAACGCAAGCGCAAGTCCGGACGGGACCTCGGAAAGAAAGCGCGCGACTTTGGCGGCGCCATACCAGGAGTGCGGGTTGTTCACAAACGAGCACGCGCCCGGGCAAACGTCGCGAATCCAGGCGATAACGGGCGGCTGGTTGGTCCAATAACCGTCGTGCAGCCACTTCAAACCCTGAAAACCCAACCACAACGCGGACGCCATGTTCAGCACCACGGCGCCCAGCCATAGTGAGAAAGCCAACACTTCCCGAGCGATGTCCTCCAAACGCGACATAGTCATGTTCATGTACCTGCGGATCGACTGCATGATTTCCGAAGAACATGCATATCTCATGCCCGTCGCAGGTGCGTCCGGCTTTCACGTTTAGATCGGCGTTTTAGCCGACCTTAGGGCGCTTTGGACTGTGCTTGGGAAATGGCCGCTTTCGCCAACCGACTCATTACGGCATATCCAGCCGCATTGGGATGAACGCCGTCGATCGTCAGCGCCGCTCTGAAGCCACGATGACCATCGTCCAGCGGCGTGAAGTAATCCACATAGGTCAGCCCTTCCTTGTCCGCATACGTCTTGATCCAGTCGTTGAGCGCTTTGATCGTTTCGATAGGCGCAACCGACGGACGCCACGGATAACGCGCCGCCGGCGTAAGCGCCGCAAGCACGACGCGGATGTGATGAGCGCGCGCCATCTCCACCATGGCCTTCATGTTGTTCTCGATCGCGTCGAGCGAGGTTGGGCCCGTGTTGCCGGCGATATCGTTAGTACCGGCGAGAATCTGCACCACGGCGGGGTTCAAATCGATCACATCCGCCTGAAAACGCAACACCATTTGCGGTGTGGTTTGCCCGGCGATGCCGCGGTCGATCACATCGTCGGTAAAAAGCGTCGGATCGCCGGTGCCCCACGCTTCGGTGATGGAGTCGCCCATAAAAACCACGCGATGCGAGGTCGCCGGAGCAAGCGCGGCGTTGGCATCGCGATAGCGGCACACGTTGCCGAAATCCTGCAGCGTTCTTTGATCCTGCCACGCTTTTGACGCCGCATTTACCTCCGCACTCGGCTGAGGCATGGATTGATGATGCGCCTTTGCCTGATCCGATTGCGCCATAAAAGCCCGCACGATGGCCGGCTCAGGCGGCAATGCCACACACGGATTCGTCACGACACCCACGGCTTCGACGAGTTGGCCGTCGGAAGAAAGCTCCGCTTTTGACGAAGATTGCGCTGCAACCGCACCGCACACAAATAAACAGATCACGCCAGACGCAATCAAAACCTTCGCTTTCATCATCGATGCTCTCCGTTTTCCATTGCCAGCCTGCCAACGCACCGAAACTCTATACCCAACGGGCGCGCTCAAAGTTTCTTGATCTTGATGTCCCGAAACCAAATGCGGATAGGCGTTTGGCCTTTGTCTTCCGTTCCTTGCAGGGAAATATGACCTTCGCGAAAG
>DATJMR010000288.1:0-4979 GCA_035508595.1 Dyella sp. | reverse complement strand
TCGCCGATCTGTGTCGTCGCAAAGGGGTGGTGCTGCATACCGACGCCACCCAGGCGTTGGGCAAGATCGATATCGATATGGACGGCCTGGGTATCGGGCTGGCCTCTTTCAGCGCCCACAAGCTCTACGGCCCCAAGGGTGTCGGCGCCTTGTACGTTCGCGGCGACCTGCGTCGACGCATGCATGCGCAAATGCATGGCGGTGGCCATGAGAACGGCTTGCGCTCGGGAACGCTGAATGTCCCCGGCATTGTGGGCTTTGCGGCCGCGCTCGATATTTGCGTCAAGGCGCAGCCATCCGAGCGGCCGCGCATGGCTTCGTTGCGCGAGCAACTGCACCAAGCGATCGTCTCGCAGCTGGACGGCGTACGCTTGAATGGCGATCCTCGCCACGGCCTGCCGGGCACGCTGAATCTCTCTTTTGCCCAGACCGACGCCGATTCGATCCTGCTCGAGATGCCGGATATCGCGCTGTCCTCGGGTTCGGCATGCACATCGGCCAGGGTCGAACCGTCGCATGTGCTGAAAGCCATGGGCGTCAGCGATGAACTGGCCACGGCCAGCATCCGGTTTGGCATTGGCCGCTTCAATACAGAAGAAGAAATGGCCTATGCCGCAAGCCGCTGCGTCGAGGCGGTAACGCGGCTGCGTGCCATGTCACCGCTCACGGCGTAGCCATTTGCTACTGCAATGCTCCGAACTTGAGACCATGGCACGATCCTCATAGGTTGACGGTGAGGCAACGCCGAACCCCAACATCGCCATCTGCGCGGCAACGTTGCGGTTCGCATATGCTCACCACCGCGCTGCATAGCTACCTGCGCAGCTCGCAGTGAATCTGCATGGCTTCCGTGATGTTGGCGTGGATGACAAAGCCCGCCGATTCCAGCGCTGACCACGTTTGCAGCAGTTCGCGCTGGTATACGCGCCTGTTTTTCTTGATCAGCCAAAGTGGCGTAAAGACGCCAAAGGGAAGCAGGTTCAGTACCCGGCCATGCTGGGCAACGCCCACGTCGATGCAGTCGCCGGTTCGATCATGCCCATTCGGCGAAAAAATCGCGCGAATCTCGCGAAGGCGATGAGGATAGACAAGACCGAACAACGCCATGCCAAAAATACGCGCAAGATGATGGGCTATACGAATGAGCTTGCCGCGCGATTCCAATCCACGCGTCAACACCAGCACCACGCCATGCTCGGCCAGCATGTTTTGTGCAGCCGCGAGGCAGTGCAACGCTTCGCTTGAAACCTGCACCTTGTCGTAAGGCCATCGTGGATGGACCCGAAAGGACGTGGATGCCGATGATCGATCCAATACTTGCACAGCCGATGGTTCCGAAGACGACGGGCGATTCCGCTTATAGCATTGGATGTCGACCGGCATGATGCCGCAGCTTGGTAGGCTGGGATGTCATCCCAGCCTACGCCCTATCGGAAGCATCAGGTGTTGGCAATGGTATGGAATGGCGGCAGCGTGCCGTCCGCCGGCAACGCGCCGATGGCCATGTCACGGACGTTGCGCGCAAGGATCACGCCCCTTACAAACGCATCCTTGGCATGACCGGGGCTATCCGGCGACTGGACCAGGGCGAGAAAGAAAGTGTCGTACAGGCCGCGCAGTTTTTCCGCATAGGCATCACGGATGATGTCGGCGTCGAGGGTGGATGGGTTCGGCATAACCTGCTCCCTGTCATGAATACGGCAGCCGTTATACATCAGCCGCACTTGGCGGGCGCATGACGTGAGTCACAAGCCTCCGCCAAGCCTTGTCCGCGTATCCACGAACGAAGTAGCCGGCGGCATCCCTCAATCGTCGATCTGCACGCCATCCATCAACGCATCCATCTTCGACTTCATCAGCTCAGGCGGCTGGCTACCTTCCACGGCAAGGAAAGCGCTGTACAGCACTCCGGGCTGCGCATGCGCAGGCTTAAGCACCTTGCCGATGCCGGCCTTATCGTTTTCCACATAGGCCACGCCATCAAAGGGATGCTGGCCCAACATGTATTTCTGCCAGCGTGCCTTCGCCTCTGCCCCCATGTCGTCGGTAGGCTGCAATACACGGCGGATATTGATGCGGTCGGCGAGGCCGTCCTGCGGCGTGACCCGGACGTCAGCCACATCCAGGCCGTACTGGCCATGATGGTTGAAGAAACCAAAGCCGAGCGTGAGCGTACTGTCTGGCGCGATCTTCTGCACTTTCTGGGTAAACGCCACCTTGATGTGATTGGAGTCGTAACGGAAGCTACGGCCGTAATCGACGTCGAGTCGAACATCCGCCAGCGCAGCGGGAAGGAGCGCCTTGTCCTGCAGAAACTCGTGCCACTGTTGCAAGCTGCCGCCATAGGCAACGCTGACGAAATCGGCCAGCGCCTGCATGTCATCCACGTAGGCAGGCTCGTTTGCCGCCTGCACCACGCGGAAGGCCACCACATAGCCATCGGGCACCGGCAAGGACATGGCTATCTCGTACATGTTGCCGAACGGGATCGGCCACACGTCCACCCGCCAGGGTCGTCCCCATGCATCGATGTGACGCACCGTTTCCGTAGGCTCACCGTCAGAGACCACTTTGATCGACGCCGAACCGATGGTGCGATTGCTCAGGCCGGCGCTCAGCAAAGTATCCATCAGACGTTGGGGATTGTCGTAAAACTGGTTGGCGGCCAGATGATCGGGCCTGCGCACGTGAAAGAAATACAGCGTGGGATCGACCCGCCCCATCGTAACCCGAGCCCCGTCTTGCAGCGAAAAATGCGGGCCTTTTTGCATCACGCCGCGCCATTGTCCATCGGCTGAGCGCACCAACAGCTGGGGCATCGTATTCAGTGGCGCGAAAGCATGCAGGATATGGCTTGATCCTGCACCGAGCGGAAACAGCCGATCGGCTTGCTGTTTCAGCAAGGCGCTGCGCAATGCTTGCGTGCGTTCTTCGTCCAGTTGCCCCAGCTTGGCCGTGAAATCGGCTAGGCTCATGGGCAGCGCGAAGGTCTTGCGATAAGGCTGGGTAGATTGCTCATCCATCACCGGCATGCGGTAGGCGTCGCGCCTGTCGAGCACGGCCACATGATCGGGGGCGTCGAGCAGTTCGCTGATCGGCAGTGCATAGTTGAGGTTTTCGTTCGGCGACTTGGCCAGCACCACGCCAATCACCTTGCCGTCCTGATCCAACAAGGGGCCACCGCTATCGCCCGGCGACGCGGCGGCGGAAAAGCGCAGCCAACGCCAGGCGCCGTTCTGCGCCTCCGGCGTTTGGGAGGTATAGGTGCCATCGCGCGCCACCACACCCTCGCCCAGCGCATTGCCGACCGCAAAAACCGGCTGATTCAAGACCGGACGCCGGTCGACATCCAGCGGCGCAACGGCCGGATCGCTGGTAAGCGAGAACACCACGAAGTCGCGGTCGGAAGCGTATTTCTCGATCTTGTCGATGGCGTAGACCTGGCCCTTGGCATCACGCAATGCGGGCGGTCCCCACAGGCTATGTAGCGCCAGCGTGATCACGTGGCCCGCGGTGACGTAACGGTTGTGGCCGAGGGCAAAGGCGCTGCCTACTGAGAAGAACTTATCGTTGCGCTGCTGATAAGGAATCAGATCCATCGGCAACGGTTTTTCATAAGTGAGCGGATCATGGGCGGGCTTGGCCATCACCACCTCGAAGGTGGCCGCGCGCACTTTCGCCATCAATGCGGGAGATAAGGTATCCGCCCACAGGCCGAAACTGCTCAGCCCAGCGGCAAGCACGATGCCAATGCGAAACAACAGCGATACAAACGCGGAACCTCTTGCAGCGCAAAAGTGCATGTCCATAGCCTCCGTTGCATGGCGGCCAGCGCCGGATTTCCGCCCGGAAATCCACGATCGCGGCGCCGGTTGCGAATAGTGCCACGAAGCCTGCGCATGTTCTTGGCAGTGCCACGTATTTTTATGAGCCTGCGGGAGCTTTTCTGCGGTTTCCTGCGCGTGCCCGGCGCCGCCCCCATCGCCTGCCTGCCGCAGGCATGGGCTTGAACATCGTGCAGGTCGTGGCGGCTGTAGCGCGCTAGGACGCGCACGATTTCTGCTCTGCAATCGCGCGGATTTCTTGCTCGATCCTCCGCCTGGGACCGTGCCGCCTTGCAATCGGGCAGGCCAGCAGCAAAGGTAGCGGGACTATTTTTTGCTCTCCCTCCACCCATCAACCAAGAGGATACTTGTTATGGAATATCGACGTCTTGGCGCATCGGGCTTCAAAGTGCCGGTGCTGAGCTTTGGGACCGGCACGTTCGGCGGCAAGGGCGCGTTCTTCGGCGCGTGGGGCAATACCGACGTGGCGGAAGCGCGCAAGCTGGTGGATATCTGCCTGGATGCAGGCGTCACCATGTTCGACAGCGCGGACATCTACTCCCAGGGCGCGGCCGAATCGATTCTTGGCGAAGCCATCAAGGGCCGGCGCGACAAGCTGCTGATTTCCACCAAGGCCACGTTCCGTTTCGACGACGAACCCAACAACGTCGGCTCGTCGCGCTATCACCTGATCCAGGCGATCGATGCCGCACTCAAGCGCTTGGGCACCGATTACATCGACCTGTTCCAGCTGCACGGTTTCGATGCGATGACGCCGGTGGAAGAAACGCTGTCCGTGCTGGATGACCTGGTGCGCGCCGGCAAGATCCGTTACCTGGGCGTATCGAATTTCTCCGGCTGGCATTTGATGAAATCGCTGGGCGTGGCCGATCGCTACGGCTACACGCGCTATGTCGCCAACCAGACGTACTACTCGCTGGTCGGGCGCGATTACGAATGGGAGCTGATGCCGCTGGCCTTGGACCAGGGCATCGGCGCGGTAGTGTGGAGCCCGCTCGGCTGGGGCCGCCTGACCGGCAAGCTGCGCCGCGGCCAGCCCATCCCCGAAGTCAGCCGCCTGCACAAGACCGCCGAGGCAGGCCCTCAGGTTCCCAACGAATACCTCCACAAAGTTGTCGATGCGCTCGACGCTGT
>DATJMR010000287.1:0-11009 GCA_035508595.1 Dyella sp. | reverse complement strand
CCATGCAGGCGCGGCACCTTCCTCTCTACGACCGAGCATTTGGAAGTCAAAGCGACAGTTGGGTGGCGGCGTCCCCTTACCAGCAGATGCGTGGAAGGATCGTACCTTTCCTCGCTGTCTGCTCCACACGTCGAAACGATTCTTGCCCGCAAGCGCAAAGCTTTGTGTCGAAAGCTGTCGCGTTGGGTACGCCTGCATCCGTGCTTGAGGAGGATCTCACTCACGAGCAGATCAACGAGCAGCTTGGGCTGGATTCGGACTATACGCGGCAAGTGGAATCGTTCATGCGCGATCTTTCGCCATCCATCGCGCATCGGCTGTCTGAACCCTGACTCCATGCATGAACGGATTTGAACCCGGGTAATCTTTTTTTCACCGCACATTGATTGCATGGAACCAAGACTCGTTGCTCATCTGCAACGAGGGTTAGGCCATGAAGAAAATCGCTTCATTGACCATCGCGGTGGCGTTGGGATGTGCGGGCGCCGCCTGGGCGCAGGAGCAGGATCAGGCGCTTACCAAACAAGAAGTAATCGGCGATCTCACGCAGCAGGGCTACACCGATATTCACGACGTGGATTTCAAAGACGGCGTATGGACGGCGCGTGCGCGCAGCGGCGACGGATCGCGCGTGAAATTGCGCGTG
Source organism: Dyella sp. (assembly GCA_035508595.1). Taxonomy (GTDB): domain Bacteria; phylum Pseudomonadota; class Gammaproteobacteria; order Xanthomonadales; family Rhodanobacteraceae; genus Dyella_B. The sequence goes on along the minus strand of DATJMR010000287.1, from coordinate 10,363 downwards.
GATCCTGTCACCGGCAAAGCGTATCCGAACAAGCAAGTGTCGCGCATGGAAGAAAGCGACGTTCGTGCCATGCTTTCAGAACAAGGCTATACACACGTGCACGACCTGGACTTCAGCCACGGCGTGTGGACCGCCAAAGCCAAGAATCCCGGTGGCGTGCGCGTGTCATTGCAAATCGACGCGCAGTCGGGCCGCATTATCGGAACGAACTGAGCTGCGATTCGCTATCGCCGACTTACAACGATGTCGTGAGATTCGTCACCCAGTCGGGTAGCGCGCCTAAGACGACTGCCTCGAGGCTGTGATCGGTTCCGGTAACGATGAGCGCGCCAACCACCACGATGAGCACGCCGAGCACGCGTCTGCCGCGCGTGCCCGTCGACATCAACTTGCTGCGCCAGCGCGCGAGTACGTTTTGCGCGAGCAAGGCCATGATGAGCAATACGGTGGCGATGCCGAGCGCAAATGCCAACATCACCAACGCAACCTGGCTCAGGTTCTTGCCTTGCGCGGCCAACAAAGTGGCCGCGCCAAGAGTCGGGCCTACGCACGGGCTCCACACAAGACCGAGCAATATGCCGATGCCTGCCTGGCCTGCGAGTCCGAATTGTTCCAGGCGCGCTTGTCGCTCGCCAGCCCAATTCGCGAGCGGACCGGCGGCATGTTCGAACAGGGCTTGCAAGCGAGGAACGATAAGCACCACACCGACAAGCAACAGCAGCACGGCACTCCACAAACGAATCGCCTGACTATTCAGACCAATGGAGGAACCAATCGTCGCGATGACAAAACCCGTAAGCGTGAATGAGGCGACCAGCCCCAGCGCCAAGGCGAGCGGCCCCCAACGATGACGTTGCGCGGCGCTGCCCAACACAATGGGAATGAGCGGAATCACGCAAGGCGACAAAATGGTCAGCGCACCCGCGGCGTAGGCGACAAGCGGATTGAGACTGCCGGTCATGACGTGGCCCTGTCGTATACGAAACGCTCGGTCACGCAAGCGCACATGATGGACTCCTAAACAAGAATGGATACGCGGCTCACTTTCCTTTCGCCGCAGCAACCCAAACGGTTACCGCTGTAACCCGGCGCGTTTTGCGGCGAATAACCAGAGGCCTTCACTCTAAGGACCCGCCCATGACTGTCTTTCGCAAACTCGCCGCCATCGTCGTATTCGGCCTGGTATCGGCCGCGCCTGCGATCGCTCAACCCATACAGCCTTTTACCACCGCAGCCTTGAAGGCAGCGCAAGCGGCGGGGAAGCCGGTGCTGGTGGATGCCTACGCAAGCTGGTGCCCGACGTGCCGCAAACAGGCCCCGACCATCGATGCCATGGCGAACGATCCGGCGTTCGCGAAGCTGCTGATCCTTCGTTTGGATTACGACAATCAGACTGCGGAAAAGCGCGCACTCGGCATCGTCCAGCAAAGCACGCTGATCGCCTTCGATGGCAATAAGGAAACCGGTCGCCTGGTCGGCGTGACCGATCCCGATCAGATCAAGGCGCTGGCCAAATCGGCCGTGCATTGAGGACGCCTCGGCCATCGGCCTGCACAAGGACGATGGCTTATGCTTGGCCGACCTTCCGAGAGGATTCGGCCATGATTATTCGCAGTAGCGCGTTGGCCATGTGGGTGTTTGCTCTCGCCGGTTGCGGCTCGACGCCGTCCGATCACGCAACGGCGAACCCGGCCCTGACATGGGTGAACTATGCGTGCAGCGATGGACAGACGGTGCATGCGGCGTATCCGGACACCAACACCGCACTGATCCGGATCAAAGGCCAGACGCACACCTTGCACGTTGCCATCTCGGGCAGCGGAGCCCGTTATACCGGTGATGGCTGGCAATGGTGGACCAAAGGCATGCACGAGGGCATGTTGGCCCCGTTGGCACCGGACGAAACCATCGCCAGTTCGCCTGGCACAAGCTGGCAGGCACCCTGACATCACATTTGCCTAACGACCAGACCCCATTCGTCATCGAGGCGTCCACACCCCGCCATCGTAATGACGCACAGAAATAATCCTCGCGTCATCACGGCCGGTCATGCTTTCACCATCGGATTCGGAGCCTTTCCCGATGGTGTCGCAGTACGTATTCCCTTCCAGCCGTGGCCTGTTCCGCATTGTCAGGCATGGTCATCGCTGGCGGTCTCTGATCGAGACCCGGGAAGTAGCGCGTCATGATTCGGCCGAGGCTGCCGTGGCGGCGCTGCGCCAGGCTTGGCCCCAGGCTCGTCTGCCGCAGGCGTTGAGCCAATGGCGTTACGTTGGCGAAGCCGCAGCGCTGCCGCATGCGCGCTTGGCACGCGCCACGCATGCATTGCGCGTATCTGGAATCGATCCGTCGCAGGCTCGCGTGATTCGTTCGCGCCGCGCATCGGGTCGCCGAAGCCGTGGCGTGACTGATCATGGATGATCGGTCGCGACCCTTGCTTATTCGTTCGCGTTGATGACTTCCAGGAAATCGCGTCCGTAGCGTTTGAGCTTGGCTTCGCCCACACCGCTGATCGAGGCGAGTTCTTCTTCATTTCCCGGCAAGGCACGCAACATCGCCAGCAAGGTGGCGTCATGGAAAATCACATACGCCGGCACGCCGTGCTGCTTGGCCAAACGCGCGCGCAGCGCACGCAGCGCGTCCCACATCGGCTGTTCGTACGCCTCGATGCCGAGACTTGCGCCCGTGATCAGCTTGCTGTCGCGACGACGCGACGCGCGGCGCAGCGGTCGCATTTCTTCGCGCATGTAGACCGATTGTTTGCCGGTCAGCACATCGCGGCTGGAAGACGTAAGACGCAGCGTTCCGAAACCTTCCGCATCCGCTGCCAGCAAACCGGAAGCGAGCAATTGACGAAATACCGAACGCCACTGCTTTTCGTCGATGTCGGCGCCGATGCCGAAGGTCGTCAAGCGATCGTGGCCCAGCTGCGACATGCGCTCGTTGTCGATGCCCCGCAGGATGTCGATTACGTGGCCGGCGCCGAAACGCTGACCGCTGCGATACACCGCCGATAGCGCCTTTTGCGCGGGAACGGTGGCGTCCCAGGTTTTGGGCGGCTCCAGGCAGTTGTCGCAGTTCCCGCACGGACCATGAAAGGCTTCACCGAACGCGCTGAGCAGCAACTCCCGGCGACACTGCGTCGCCTCCGCATAACAAAGCAACGCATCGAGTTTCGAACGCTCGATGCGTTTGCGTTCGTCGCCCGATTCGGATTGCGCGATCATCTGGCTCATCGCCACCACGTCGGACAAACCGTAGATCATCCACGCATTGGCAGGCAGACCGTCGCGACCGCCACGGCCGGTTTCCTGGTAATAACCTTCCAGGCTGCGCGGCAAGTCCAAATGCGCAACGAAGCGCACATCCGGTTTGTCGATGCCCATGCCGAAGGCGACGGTTGCCACCATCACGATGCCGTCTTCGCGCAAAAAACGTTGCTGATTGGCCGTTCGCGTCGTCGCATCGAGACCTGCGTGATACGGCAACGCTTCGATGCCCGCTTCGGTGAGCCATGCGGCCGTTTCGTCCACTTTTCTGCGGCTTAGGCAATAGATGATGCCCGCGTCGCCACGGTACCCGTCGAGAAAACCCATCAGCTGAGTGCGCGGACTCTGGCGCGATGCGACGGTGTAGCGGATGTTCGGGCGATCGAAGCTGGAAACGAACTGGCGCGCATTCTGCAGCGCCAATCGTTCAACGATTTCCTCGCGCGTGCGCGGATCGGCGGTGGCGGTGAGAGCGATGCGCGGCACATGCGGATAGCGTTGATGCAGCAGCGCGAGTTCGCGGTATTCAGGCCGGAAATCGTGCCCCCATTGCGATACGCAATGCGCCTCGTCGATGGCAAACAGCGCCACTTCCGTGCGATCGAGCGCCTCGAGAAAGCGCGCGGTCAGCAAACGCTCCGGTGCCACGTAAAGCAAATCCAATTCGCCTGCGGCGAGTTTGCGTTCCACCTCGCGCTGTTTATGCGCGTCGAGGCTGGAATTGAGATAAGCCGCCGCGACCCCGGCTTCGCACAGCGCGTCCACCTGATCGTGCATCAAGGCGATCAGCGGCGACACCACGATGCCCGTGCCTTGGCGCAGCATCGCGGGAATCTGGTAGCACAACGACTTTCCGCCGCCGGTGGGCATCAGCACCAAGGCATCGCCACCTTCGGCCACGTGCTCGACGATGGCCTGTTGATGACCGCGAAATTGGGCGTAGCCGAAAACGCTTTGAAGGATGTGAAGAGGGGTGGCGGGCATGCTTTTTTTCTCCCTCTCGTTCTGGAGAGAGGGCTGGAATGAGTGGCGACCTGGCGAACAAGCTTATTTCTTTCGTTCCAAGCGTTCGAGTCATGAATTGCGTCAGTGGTTGCCGCGGCAACGAGTCCGGCCTGGCGCTGTGCTTCTCTCGCAAAGCAGAGGGAAACGCTAAGGCAAACCCCACAATTGCTTATCCACATCCGCATCCAGACCGAAGCGCGACAGCGGCACGCGGCCGTTTTTCACTTCCACACCCTCCGCGCGCAACAAGCGGCACTGTTCGCGAAAGCCCCGGCTACCCGGCGGCATGGCGATGTGGCCGCTGGAGCGCAGCACGCGAAACCACGGCAACGTCATGCCGTCGGGGACCTCGCCCAACAAGCGCCCCACCAGGCGGGCGCGGCCAGGCAACCCGGCTCGCGCAGCAATGGCGCCATAACTGGCCACGCGCCCCGGCGGAATGGCCGCAATGGCTTGGAAGACCCGCCGATATTCCTCTTTCATGACAGCCTGTACTTAAGCGTGCTCGAAGTGTGCCGCGCCATGATAGCCAGAAGCCCGTCGTCCTACCCGATGGCGGCGCGCCTGCGACGCAACGAATCCGATGGCGATTTCTGCACAGAATTAACCCGGGCATCCCCCGACTCGTGGCAAAGTATCCGCAGTCCGCCTCTTGTCCGGATAACGCCGTATGCACCACTTCGAAGCCGTGCGTTCGCTTGTCGGTAGCCAGCATGCCTTGCGGCAGAACGATCCGTACCTGATCAGCTTCGACCTCACGCTTCCGCACGGGCGCCATCAGGGCATTTATCTGGCCGAGCTCGAAGACGAAAGCGGTGGCCGCTACCTGCGCATTTCCACACCCATCGGGCCGCTGTCAGGCACCGATCCCAAACGCTGCCTGCGTTTCAACTGGGAGCAGCGCAGCGGATTTCTGGCCGTCGCCGACCTGGATGGCTCGCCCTACCTGCACTTGTGCGAAAACCGCCCTTACGAACTGCTCAGCCAACAAGAGTTGCACCGGCTGATCAACGAACTGGGTGCGCTGGGCGACCAACTGGAGCAGGTGATCGTCGACGGTGGCGGCGACGATTTCTAACCGAACTGTCGCGCCAGATAGACAAACCCGTAAGCAATCAATGCCGTGACGGGCAGCGTCAGTATCCATGCCCAGACCATACGCTCGACCACCGACCAGCGAATGGCATTGAAGCGCTTGGCCGCGCCGACGCCCATGATCGACGAGGACACCACATGCGTGGTCGACACCGGCAACCCGAACATGGACGCGCAGAGAATTACCATGGCCGAGCTGCCTTCCGCCGCGAAGCCGTTGATGGGATGCAGCTTCACCATTTTGTGCCCAAGCGTCTTGATGATGCGCCAGCCGCCACCGGCCGTACCGGCCGCCATGGTGAGCGCGCAAACCGCCGCCACCCAGTGCGGTATCGCAAAGCCGCCAGCCGTGGGGGCGTGAATGCGCAAGAACGACAGCCATGTCGGCAGTTGATCGAACTGTCCCGCGGTGGTGGCGCTGGCCAGTGCCAATGCGATGATGCCCATGCTCTTTTGCGCGTCGTTCATGCCGTGCGCCAGACCCATCGCGCTGGCCGACACGATTTGCACCTTGCCGAAGAAACTGTTCACGAACGGCGTGCGCCCCAGATAACGCAGAACGCCCTTGCGCGACGCAAACCACGCCAGCAGCGCGTACAACCCGCCCATCAGCACGAAGCCCAGCAAGAAACCCATGATCGGCGACACCACCATCGGCATCACCACTTTCGGAAGCACGCCCTTGCCCTCCCACCAATGCGCGCCACCGTGCGCCCAGATCACCGCCGCAAAACGGCCGCCGGATTCGGCGATGGCGGCGCCCACCAGCGCACCGACCAAGGCATGACTGGAACTGGAAGGCAGTCCCACCCACCAAGTGATCAGGTTCCAAACGATCGCCGCCAGCAACGCGCAGATCAAAAGCTGCGGGCCGGCGTCGACCACTCCCGTGTTGACGATGCCCGCCGCAATCGTTGCGGCCACCGCCGTGCCCCAAAGAGCGCCGATAAGATTGGTTACCGCCGCGAGCAACACCGCCTGCCCCGGCGACAACACCTTGGTGGCGACCACGGTTGCAATCGAATTGGCCGTGTCGTGAAAACCGTTGATGTATGTGAAGACGAGCGCGATCAGCACGACGACCGCAACCAGACCAAGGCTCATAAGAGCGCCCCCTTCAGCGCGCGCCATGCGTAGCGTGAAACGTGCAAGGCGTACTCCTCAGGAGTTCTTCAACACGATGGAATAAACGATGTTGCCCACGTCGCGGCACTTGTCGATGGCTTTTTCGATCAGCTCGAACAGATCCTTGGCCAACATCGCGCGCATGGCGTCGTTGTTTTCGATGTACAGCGTGCGATACGGCGCCAGCAGCATGCGGTCGCCTTCGGACTCCAGCATTTGCAGGCGGTCCTGCAACTTTTTCACCGGATCGATGCGCAAGCCGCGACGCAGTTCGCCGATCATTTCGGCCACCACATCGGTGGAGCGCGCCAGTACCAGCGTCCGCTGCGTGAAATCCACGCCCTGAAGGCGGCCGGCGACGACTTCGTAGCGCTCGGCGAATTTCTCCACGCTCTTTGGAATCTTGTAGAGCGCGCTATTGAGCGCCTCGATATCTTCGCGATCCAACGCCGTCACGAAGGTATTCACGAGTTCTTCGCTGATCTGCCCCGCCAGCGCTTTTTCACGCGAGCGCTCCGCGGCGAAGGCAGCCATCACCGGCGCGTGATCGGTTTGGGTGACCAGCTCGTGCAGCGCCTTGGCGCTCTCGCGGGCTGCCTCGGCGCTCTGCTCGAGCAGGCCGTAGAACTTGTCGCCTTTTCCGAAAATCGTCTGGAGTGAAAACATGCAAGGAGCCCTGGGGCAAAAGGTAAATATTTCGGGAATGTTACAGGAGACCCCTGTCGCACCGCACCACTCGGTCCGGCTCTGCGCGTCCCCAAGCGCCCCGGCGTGCCTTACACTGGACTCATGCCTGCCTCAGATGCCCTGTCGCGATGCTGACCACAATCGCGCTCGTCCTTCTCCTTGCCCTCTGCAACGGTTTCTTCGCGCTATCGGAAATGGCGCTGGTCGCCTCGCGTAAAAGCCGCTTGAAGCAAATGGCTCAGACCAGCCGCCGGGCCAAGGTGGCGCTGCGCCACGCCGAAGCGCCGGAACATTTCCTTTCCACCGTTCAGGTAGGTATCACCCTGGTGATGCTGGTGACCGGTGCGATAGCCGGCGATGCCGTGGGCACTCAGATCGCCAGCATGCTGCAGCACGACACCAGCATGGCGTGGTTGGCGCCCTATACCCGCATCATCGGCATCGTGCTGGGCTTCATGATCATCTCCTTCATCCAAATCGTGGTGGGGGAGTTGGTGCCCAAGCGTTTGGCGCTGTCGGCGCCGGAAAAGGTATCCAGCGTCGTCGGGGTGCCCATGCTGGTGCTCTCGCGCGCAACCCTGCCGTTTGTGTGGTTGCTCAACCGCTCGAGCAGTCTGCTGCTGAAGCTGATGCGCGTGAAGGATCGTGGCCAGAGTGCGGCCACGGAAGATGAAATTCGTTTGCTGGTTGCCGAAAGCACCGAACAGGGTCTGCTCGACGCCGACGAGCAAGCCATGGTCAATCGCGTGCTGCGCCTGGGCGATCGCACGGTGGATAGCGTGATGACGCCGCGCACGCGCATCGCGTGGCTGGATATCAACGCGCCGATGGAAGAAAACCTCGATGTGCTGCGGCAAACGTCGTATTCGCGCTATCCGGTATACCGCGGCGACGAGAGCGACATCGTCGGCGTGATGGAAGTGAAAACGCTGCTCGGCGGCATCACCATGGGACGGCCCGAACTCTTCCGCACGCTGGCCAAACCGCTGTACGTGCCGGCGACGGCGCGCGCGCTCGATTTGTTGGAAGAATTTCGCGACGCGGAAACGCCCATGGCGCTCGTCGTGGACGAATACGGCGATATCGAAGGCGTAGTAACTCTCAACGATCTGCTCGCCGCGGTGGTGGGCGCCAGCCAGCTCGGCCACGGCACCGGCGAAGAAAGCTCGCCCATCGTGCAACGCGAAGACGGCAGCTGGTTGATCGATGGCGCGCTCTCCACCGACGATTTGCGCGAACTGCTGCACGTCGATCATTTGCCCGGCGAAGACGAACATGACTTCCGCACCATCGCAGGTATGGTGATGGCCGCGTTAGGGCATATTCCACAAACCGGCGAAGTGTTCGCGTGGCGCGGCATTCGCTTTGAAGTGGTCGATCTTGACGGGGCGCGTATCGACAAACTGCTGGTGACGCCAGCGCCGCGTATCGAGCTTGCGGACGACGAGCAGTAAGCACACGGCTGGCGTTGACTTTCAGGTTCGTCATTCCGGCGAAGGCCGGCACGACGAGCACGATTACTTCTTCTCGTTCGCCAACTTCGCCATCCGCTGCGCATCCGCAAGAATCCCATGCAACATGCGCAACTCGCGTTCGTCCATCTGCGCACGCTGAAACAACTTGCGCAAACGCAGCATGATCATGGTCGGCGCGCGTCCCTTGTGAAAATCGATGTCGTCCAAAGTCTGCAACAGATGTTCGTAGAAGCGCTCCATCTGCGCGGCATCCGCAAGCGGTTCGTCGTGCACCGGGGGAGGCGACGGCATTTTTTCGCCCAGCAGCGCCACGCGCAATTCATAAGCCATCACCTGCACGGCCTGGGCGAGATTGAGCGAACTGAAATCGTCGACGCTGGGGATGCGCACCATCGCGTGACAACGCGCCAGTTCGTCATTTTCAAGACCTGTGCGCTCATTGCCGAACACCAGCGCCACTTCCTCGCCGCGCTCGGCGGCGGCGAGTGCCTGCGCGGCCGCTTCTCGCGGCGTCAGTTCCGGCAGGTTCACGCCACGACGTCGCGCGGACAGCCCCAACGCCATACGCGTTCCGGCCAGCGCATCCACCAGCCCCTCGTGCACGCCCGCAGTTTCCAGCACGTCGTCCGCACCCGCCGCCATGGCGGACACTTCGCGGTCGGGAAAGCGATGGGGCGCGACCAGATTCATGCGACTAAAACCCATGGTCCGCATGGCCCGCGCCGCGCTACCGATATTGCCCGGATGGGAGGTGCGTACGAGGACGAAACGAAACAGGCCGGGAAGATCGGGGGCGACAGTCATGCGAGGAACGATGCACGTTGAGGGGTGGCAAGGATAGTCGACTGCCGAGGAGTTCTGGGCGAACGGGATGCCCTTAAGCTTGAAATTCCCAGCTGCTGCAGGCGCTTGCGATGCTTTTGCGCCCCGCGTCCCTCGTCCCCCCATCCAGGCTCTGCTATCATTCGCGGCCGTTAACCCGTTCTTTTGCCAAGCCAAAGCCATGACCAGACCCGCCGTCAACGTCGCGGTACGTGCCGCGCGCTCCGCCGGTAACGTGATCCTGCGTTACATGAACCGTATCGACGGCCTTAATGTCGTTGAAAAGCAACGCATGGACTTTGCGTCCGAGGTCGACAAGCTGGCTGAGGCCGAGATCGTCAAAGAACTGCGCCGTGCCTACCCCACCCACGCCATCCTCGCCGAGGAGAGCGGCAGTACGGGCAAGGGGCCACTGGTGTGGGTGATCGATCCCTTGGACGGTACGCACAACTATCTGCGCGGCATTCCGCATTTCAGCGTCTCCATCGCGCTGCTCGACAAGGGCGAGCCGGTGTACGCGGTGGTGTTCGATCCGCTGCGCGACGAACTGTTTACGGCGAGCAAAGGCGACGGCGCGTATCTCAACGATCGCCGCATCCGCGTCAGCAAGCGCGAAAACCTCGTCGGCGCGATGATTGGCACCGGTTTTCCCTATCGCCAGCGCGCACATCTCGATTCGCAGCTCGCGATGACGCGCGCCCTACTCGCGCAAGCCGAAGACATTCGCCGCTCCGGTTCCGCGGCGCTGGATCTCGCCTACACTGCGGCAGGCCGTTACGATGGCTTCTTCGAAATCGGCCTGAAACCATGGGATATGGCGGCCGGTGCGCTGCTGGTACGCGAAGCGGGCGGTCAATATTGCGATTTCGCCGGCCGCGACGGCAT
>DATJMR010000286.1:0-4741 GCA_035508595.1 Dyella sp. | reverse complement strand
ACGCCATCCGCGAGTTGGAGGCCCAGCCCAAGGGCGAACCCTTCTCGAAGATCGCGCTCGATGCCGCTTCCGCGGTCGCTCACCATCAGCAGGCTTCCGCCGGTGGCGGTCGTCTTGCCGAATCGCTGAGCCGCTCGGAATTCATCGACCGCGCTCTGCGCCAGGCCGTCGCTCGCGAAAGCCTGCGTATGGAAGGCGGCATGACGCTGCTCGCTACCGTCGGTTCGTCGGCTCCGTTCGTCGGCCTGCTCGGTACCGTGTGGGGTATTTACGGCGCGCTGATCCGCATCGCCGCCTCCGGTAACGCTTCGATGGAAGCGGTGGCCGGTCCCGTGGGTGAAGCGCTGATCATGACCGCTTTCGGTCTGTTCACCGCTATCCCGGCCGTGCTTGCCTACAACTTCTTTACCCGTTCGAACCGCCTGACCTACGCCCGCTTCGACGAATTCGCGCATGACCTGCACGACTTCTTCGCGACTGGTGCACGCGTCGAAGGCACCGCACCGACTCAGAAGTGAGGGATTGACCCATGGCGATGAGTTCCGGAAACGAATCCGGCTCGCCGATGTCGGAAATCAACGTCACGCCGCTCGTCGACGTGATGTTGGTGCTGCTGATCATCTTCATGATCACGGCACCCCTGATGTCGCACCGGATTACGGTGAAGCTGCCAACGGCAAACCCCAAGACTGCCGATGAAGCGCCGAAAGTTGAGCCGATTGACCTGGCCATCAAGGACGATGGCAGCATGTACCTCAACGACAGTCAGCAGCCGATCACCGATACCGAGCTGAAGTCGAAATTCGTGGTCTACGCGTCGATGACTCCGCAGCCCGAGCTGCAGATTCGCGCCGCCAAGGACACCGAGTTCAAGACGGTCCGCAAAGTGCTTGGTGAAGCCAAGGATTCGGGCATGGTCCACGTCGGTTTCATGACGACCGGCAAGGAGTGACGAGCCATGGCATTCAGTAGTGGAAGTGGCAAAGGCCCGATGGCCGACATCAACGTTACGCCGCTTGTCGACGTGATGTTGGTGCTGCTGATCATCTTCATGATCACGGCGCCGATCATGACCCACAAGATCAAGATCGACCTGCCGCAGCCGAACCCGAACGTGATTCCACCGTCGAATCCGCCGGAGCCGGTGCACTTGAAGATCGATCAGTCGGGAGCGTTCTATTGGAACGATACCCCGGTGGACGAGGCTCAACTGAAGACGCAGATCGCGGTCATTGCGACCAAGAGCGAAGCGGATCAGCCGGAAGTACAAATCGATGCAGCCGATCAGGTCCCGTACCAGGTCGTTGCTCGCGTGCTGGCCGACGCGAAGAGCTACGGCCTGAACAAGATCGGCTTTACCGATAGCAACGGGCAGTAAGCGGCGGTTGAATCGGAACAGTTTGACCGTGCAGCCAAGCGTTACCCACAGAACCCCCGCGTAAGCGGGGGTTTCTGTTTCTGCGTTTCAACAAAACCAGGCGAAAAGCAACAGACGTCCAGACGGCTAAACGTCAGCGAAGGATCTGCAGATAATTGCGCACTGTCGCTACCATTCCCTCATACAGCGCTTCGCCAATCAGTGCATGTCCAATCGACACTTCGGCCAAGCCTGGAATCGCGGCACGCAACGTTCCCAGGTTCGCCTGGCTCAAATCGTGGCCCGCATTGACCGCCAAGCCCGCCTGCTGGGCTCGACGGGCGGTCTCTACGCACAGCTCCAATGGTTCTCTCGCGTCGCCTTCGGCAAACGCGTCCGCGTAAGGGCCTGTGTAAATTTCGATACGCTGCGCGCCGATGGCCGCCGCGTGCTCGAAGCCCGTTGCGCCCGGATCGACAAAAAGGCTCACGCGACAACCCAAGTCGCGCAACTGGGCAACGAGCGGGCGTAGACGTTCCGCATCGCTGGCGAGGTCGAATCCATGATCGGACGTAATCTGTCCGTCGCTGTCGGGTACCAGTGTCACCTGTGTCGGCCGCACTTCGCGCGCGAGCGCGATCAATCCCGGGTATTCTCCGCGCGGCGCGGCGAACGGATTGCCCTCGATGTTGTATTCCACACGCCCGCGCAACACCGCGGCCAACGTGCGCACATCGTCTGGACGTACGTGCCGCATATCCGGGCGCGGATGCACCGTGATGCCACCGCAACCCGCTTCGATACAGGTCACCGCGGCGCGAGCGATATCGGGTTCATTCCCGCCGCGCGAATTGCGCAGCACGGCGATTTTGTTGAGATTGACGCTGAGCAGGGTCATGAAGGCTCGGAGAACGATCACGTGGGGTCGGACACAGTGCTACGTTCAAGCGCCGTCGGCAAGTGTCCCCATGACGATGGTCTGTGGCGGCCCCCGCCAAGCTACGCAGGCGACGAAATCCGATCCCAGCGGCAGCGGTTGAAGCTGCCACTGGGCAGCGTCATCGCCCTCTAACCAGACCAGACGCGGCGCGGCGGGCGACACCGTCAAACATAGGCGGTCCAACCCGAACGCTATGCCGCGACCCATCGCCTTAAGCACCGCCTCTTTGCCGGTCCACAGTTGCAGAAACGCGTGCTCCCTCTGCGCGACGTCCAGCACCGCCAAGGCGGAGGTCTCGTCCCGATGAAAGAAGCGCTCGGCAACTTCCATGGCGCGCGCACGCGAACGAAGATGTTCGACGTCGATACCCGGAACGACACTACGCGCGAGCGCGATCAGCGCGGTATCGCCGCTATGCGACCAATTGAATTGAAGACAACGGTTCCACGGTTCGGCGAGCTCCGGACGCCCGTGCTCACGCTCCACCAACACCACCGCATCGGCCGGCACATTCAAATACGCACCTAGCAAAGCACGCAAAGGCTCCCGGCCTCGCGCTCGCTCATAGCCAAGCCGCCACACGTGAATCGTCGCGTTGTCCAATGTGGCCGCCATGCTGGCGACGCCTTGGCCCGGAGTGGTATGCATTGGCGCATGCTGCCGGAACGCAGCCGTGCGATACAAGCACACGGCGGCGCCTCGGCGCGGCAATGACGCTCAGCGAATCAGGCGTTCGTCCACCAGATTTTTCACCACGGCCGGATCGGCCAGCGTAGAAATGTCGCCGAGCTGATCCGGCTGGTTTTCGCCGATTTTGCGCAGGATGCGGCGCATGATCTTCCCCGAACGCGTCTTGGGCAATCCCGGCGCCCATTGAATGTAATCGGGTGTCGCGATCGGCCCGATTTCCTTGCGCACCCACGCGACCAATTCCTTGCGCAACTCATCACTGCCCTGCTCGCCGGCAACAAGCGTGACGTAAGCGTAAATGCCTTGACCTTTGATCTCGTGCGGACAACCCACGACCGCCGCCTCCGCCACTTTGGGATGCGCAACCAAAGCGCTTTCCACTTCTGCCGTACCAATGCGATGGCCAGATACGTTGATCACGTCGTCGACGCGACCGGTGATCCAATAGTAGCCGTCTTCATCGCGCCGCACGCCGTCGCCGGTGAAGTAGTTGCCGGGATACGCCTTGAAGTAAGTATCGATGAAACGCTGATGATCGCCATAGACGGTGCGCATCTGTCCCGGCCACGAGTCGGTAATCAACAAATTGCCTTCGGCCGCGCCCTCCAACAGCGCGCCGCCGGCATCGACCACGGCGGGTTTGATACCGAAGAACGGCAATGTCGCGGATCCCGGTTTTTCGTCGATCGCGCCGGCCAGTGGCGTGATCAGGATGCCGCCGGTTTCGGTTTGCCACCATGTATCCACAATCGGGCAGCGATCATCGCCCACCACGCGGTGATACCACTCCCACGCTTCCGGATTGATCGGTTCGCCCACCGAACCGAGCAGACGCAGGCTGGCGCGCGAGCACTTTTTCACCGGGCCCTCGCCCTCGCGCATCAAAGCGCGAATAGCCGTCGGCGCGGTGTAAAAGAGCGTGACCTTGTGCTTGTCCACCACCTGCCAGAAGCGGCTGAAATCAGGGTAGTTCGGTACGCCATCGAACATCAGCGTCGTGGCGCCGTTGGCGAGCGGTCCGTAAACCACATAACTGTGTCCGGTCACCCAGCCCACGTCGGCGGTGCACCAGTAGACATCGTCTTCCTGCAGATCGAACACCAATTCGTGCGTGTAGCTGGTGTAGACGAGATAACCGGCCGACGTGTGCAAAACGCCTTTCGGCTTGCCAGTGGAACCGGAGGTATAAAGAATAAACAGCGGATGCTCCGCCCCGACCGGTTCGGCGGGGCAATCCGTCGACTGCCCTTCCATTAACACATGGTAATAGCGATCCCGCGGCGACTGCATCGCCACGGCCGCACCCGTGCGACGCACCACGATCACCGTTTCCACACTATTGGTGCCGGGACGTTCAAGCGCCGCGTCGACATTCGCCTTCAGCGGAATCTTTTTGCCGCCACGCACGCCTTCATCGGCGGTGATCACCAATTTCGCGGTGGAGTCGGCGACGCGCCCCGCCAGCGAATCCGGCGAAAAGCCGCCGAACACCACCGAGTGGACCGCACCGATACGCGCGCACGCCAGCATGGCGACGGCCGCCTCCGGCACCATCGGCATATAGATCGCCACGCGATCGCCTTTGGCGATGCCAAGGTGCTTCAAGGTGTTGGCGAACTTGCACACTTCGTCGTGCAACTGGCGGTAGGTGATGCGGCGCGATTCGGAAGGATCGTCGCCTTCGAAAATGATCGCCGTCTTGTCGCCGCGCGTCGCCAGATGACGATCCAGGCAGTTGGCCGATACGTTAAGTT
>DATJMR010000285.1:0-3807 GCA_035508595.1 Dyella sp. | reverse complement strand
ATATATGCGGCAAAAGTTCAGCAGCGCTAATGACCACTTCATTGCAGCGATTAGCAGTTATCGTGATGCTGCGTGGGCGGTTCGGGAATACCTTGAAGCTACAGGCGCACTTTAAACCACCCGTTCCGCCGCAGCCTGCCCCGCCGCTGTCTCCAGCCGCCGCAGATACCGCCGCGCAGCAACGCGGTGCGACGGCCGGAGCAACGAATCCTCGGCGATTGCGCGAAGCAGCCAGCGCGCAAATGCCGTCGCATCCGGCGGAATGTCATCCAACGCTTCAGGCGCGGGTTCGGGCCGCCAATCGTGTGCGTCGCGGAATGCGGTGCGGAGGGTCGTGCTCATTGTGGTAAAGGCGTCCCCGCAAGCCGCGCACCCTCGCATTCGCAGAACCACGGACCGTTGGGTTCTTGAGATGATAAACTCAGCGCAAGTTTCGTGATGTACCAGATCCCATTCGCCCCCGCCGCCTGGACTTGCTGCCGTGGCGAATTCGCCTGGGCGTTCGACGGTGGATAAAGCGTCGAGTTGATTTGTACCGCACCGCCAAGTCTCAGCGACGGATTGAAGATGCAGCGGAACGCGATTGCGTACTGCATGAATTTCGGATAGCCGATCAGACCAGATGACGCCTGTATCAACGGGATCGGATACGAGCTGCGGTAGCCGTTCTTCGGCCATATCGCCAACGTGGCGAATTGGTTGGCGGTGGCGCTGTCGAAGTACGCTTCGATATTTGCCGCCTTGGCGAGCCTAAGAACCTGGTCGCGATACGTCCCTGCGAAGTATGAGGACGGCATGCGAACCTGCACGCCATTGTTTTCGAACGCCATACCCATCTTGGTAGCGAGCCCGGCCATCGCCGTCGCGACATCGAAGCCGCCGGGGAAGCTGGTCGGCGTGGCCGGGATCATGGCCTGTAGCTGGCCAGTCCATGAGTCGATTTGGAAGAATGAATTTTCATCGTCTAGGACTTGGTAGGCATTTTGAATCTGCCCGACGAAGACCGTGGACATACCATTCACTGCATCGCCGGCGTCGATGATAATCGTGTTGTTCGGGCGCGCCATAGGCTGTGGCACGCCGAGCGTCGAAAGCTGGTTCATCAAGGCCGGCGGCATGCCATAAATGCGCAGGCTTGCCTGATCCATAGCCGGCGCTCCACGCTTGGCGATGTTTGCCACGACGCGCAGCCCGGACAGCGTGACCTGGTTACTCGCTGTCTGGCCGAATGTGCCTTCGCCCAGCGTGATACCGACGTTGATCTGCCGCACCACATAGGACGGATTGGTTGCCGATCCCGTGGCGTTGACTGCGTTGGTGGGGGGGTTGCTTGTGGTGGCGCTCATCTTGGTTACCTTGGAAAAAAGCCGCCGGGAACCCGCGGTCCGAACAGGAATCGCTCGCCGGGCCGGGGTTTTAGTTTGCTGATGCGTTCCAGGAATTCGGGGCTGATCTGGATCGGTCTCCGCGCGCTTTTGCACAGCAGCAGCGCCGAACACGCGACGACAGCGATATCGTCATGGCCGCCAGGCGGATGCGAGATCAGGTCGCGGCCACTGCGCGATGTCCGCCGTTCCAGCGCCGCAAGCTGGTTGCTCAGTCGCGGCAGGTCGAGCAGTTGTGCGTTGCCAGATGTCAGCAGCGGCAGCGCGTCCCGAAAGATTTCTGACGCGGACAATTCCGCGAGTTGGTATTCAATGCCGTGGCCGCGGAACGGTTCCCGGCACCATTCGCCGCCATAGCGATCACCGACCACAGTCCTGATGCGATAGCTTTTCAGCAGCGCAGCAAAGTCGGCAACCACCGCTTCCGGAGAGAACGGCGGCCGAACCTCGCGGATCGCATCCAGCACCGTTGCGCCGCCTTCCTCATGCGCGATCCCCAGAGTCATGCTGTCGGATGAACCACCCGAGGGATCGACGGCAGCAAAATAGTTGACCTTGGATGCAGGCAGCAGTTCCCGGCGATCAGGCACGGTGCATGCATCGATCACCTCGCGCGGCACAAACTGCGCGATGTCGTCACGGAACTCGGCATCGTATTCCGATGCGGCGGCGGCGGGATCTTCCTCTCGCGCTGCTTCGACAATCGCCGGATCGAGCGACGGATTCATTTCCAGCGATTTGCCGCGCCATACCAGGGTGCGCGAGCCGTCATGGCCCCAATGCCGCCGGAAGGTGCTGTACAGCACACCGCGTTTTGCGTAGGGCGAGGACGCGATCAGCAACATAGAACCCGGTATCGTCGCCAGCGCCGGACGGACAGCGGCGATCACCTCGGTATCGGGGTTGCTGGCATCATCATCGGTGCGCCAGAACGCAATCTCGTCGCCCAGCACCGCGATCATGGTGCGACCACGCGGCGAGGAGATGCGTCCCGAATGCACCTCGATCACAACGCCGGATTTCAATTTGAGGCTTTCTACCATCTCATCGACAAGCAGCGGCGCCAGCAGCGCGACGGATTGCAGCAGTCCGCGGCAGTAATGCAGGATCACGCGAGCCTGCTTCCGGTCGGCGGCTATGATTGCGATCGTTGGTATCTCGCCAGGCGCGATGTATTCGTCATAGTCGCGGAACGTCGCCAGGAACACCGCGATCAGCGCCAACATGCGGGACTTACCACCGCGGCGCCCGATCACCAGCGCAGCCTCCGCAAAGGGCTGCGTTGGCGGTTCATGCCGTCCGGTGTGATGCTGGAATAGCTCGCGCTCTGCACCCGTCATGGTGCCGCCCAAGCCAAACAGCGCCTTCAGGAAGACGCGCCAGCATGCCCAGGTGTCGCGGGCGAACAGCGGACCGAAGTAGTCCGGATCGTCCAGCGCATCGATGATGTTTAGCGATGGCGTCATGCGGCGGCGCGCGCTTCGTGGATACCGGCGGCTTTCTGGCGCGCCTTCTCGGCCATGACGGCGGCATGATCGGGACCGCGTTGCGCGGCTCCCTTGATGCCCAGCGCTGTCATCGTCCGGCGCAGCGTGTTCTGATAGGCCAGCATCGCGCGGTGATCGTGCAGCGATAGCGTGCCGTCGTCGCCACGACGCGCCTTCATGGCCTCGATCTCGAAGGCGGTATCGACCGCGATGTCGATCAATACCTCCTGCGTCGCGGATGGTGCGTTGCCGACGTGACGCATCAGCTCCGCTCGCAGATCCCGGCGGTAGCGGGCCTCACGGGAGCGGCCATCGAGCTTTTTGAGCGAGGGGCGCGCGGTCATTTTGGAATCTCCGCCGCCGCGTCCGCTTTCAGCGCAGCCAAGGCGGCGTCCCAGCGCTCAGTGGCAGGCGTCTCCCGGCGAGCGGCCCACGGCGCCCACGTTTGCATGGGTTGCAACGTGCGGCTGGTCAGCTCTGACGCGCCCGGAATGGCCCGCGGGCCGATGTCGTTCACCACGTCATTGCGAATCAGCCAGCTGAGCAACTTGTGGCCCTCAACGATGGCCCGGTGCATTTCATGCAAGCCGTTGACCAGCGTTTGGACCGTGTCCTGGCTTTCTTCGCGCATCACGGCGCGGGCCGCCTCGGTTACGCGGCCAGAGTGGTCGCGGGAGGTGGCTTGCAACGTCTCGATCTCTTGCGCGATCGCGCGCGCTGCGGCTTCTGCATCCGCAGCTACATCTTCGGCGTCCCGCAGCGCAGCGGCAGCCTGCGACCGCGTCAGGATGGCTGGTGGCGGATTGCCCATGAGGGCGGCAATGTTGTGCTCGTGTGCCCGCGCGGCGGCTTCCGCGGCTTTCTCGCGGGCGAACGTCAGTGCGGTGTCCGCCTCATGCCGGGCGGCGCGGGCGCGCTCCTGGACCGTCCTAAGC
>DATJMR010000284.1:0-4302 GCA_035508595.1 Dyella sp. | reverse complement strand
AGTATGGCGCGTGCTGGCCGACGCCGAATCGTTCGGCCATTGGTTTGGCGTTTCCCTCAAAGGAAAACGTTTCGTGGCCGGCGAGCCCTGCGAAGGAAACATTACCTACCTGGGCTACGAACATCTGCTATGGCAGGTGGTCGTCGAACGCATCGAACCCGAACGCCTGCTTTCGTTTCGCTGGCATCCCTACGCGGTCGATACCAACGTCGACTATTCGAAAGAAGCACCCACGCTGGTGCAATTTGAACTGGAAGAAACCGCCGACGGCACGCTGCCCCGGCTGGTGGAATCGGGCTTCGACAAGATTCCACCCGAGCGCCGTCTGGAGGCGTTCCGCATGAACGGCGAAGGCTGGGATATCCAGATGAAAAACATCGACAGCTATGTCGCCTCGCACTAGCTCTTCGGCGCGAAACGCGAGCGCGAAACATCCGTGGTTGCGCAGAGCGGTACCGGTTTTCGCGGCGCTTGGCGACGAAACGCGTTTGCGGATCGTTGCCATGCTCTGCGCGGGCGGTGCGCTGTCCATTGCGCAACTGACGGCCGATGCGGATATCACACGGCAAGCGGTCACCAAGCATTTGCAGGTGCTGGCCGATGCCGGTCTGGTACGCGATATCCGGCAAGGACGCGAACGGCTATGGGAATTTGAGCCATCGCGGCTGGATGAAGCACGCCGCTCGCTGGACACCATTGCTCAGCAGTGGGATCAGGCACTCGCGCGGTTGAAGTCCGCGCTGGAAAAATAAGCGTCGCCGACCAAACACCGTGGACGACCGCGCCGTCGCGTAAGCACCAGGTGCGCCTCTGGCACGTCCGACAAACGTAATTATCGCACTTACCCGCGTCCGCTCGGTAGTATCACAATCAGCGCAAACGCGATTGGATCGAGACCATCATGCTCAGAGCGATCACGGCGGCACGCCCTTTTGTCGGTTGGCTGACGGTAGCGTTTTTTCTGGCCTTCGGCTCCCGCTGGCTGGCTGGCCTTGGCAGCCCGCTGCTGGCGTTCGCTTTCTTTGCGTGGCTCTTCATCGTCATTGTGTGGGTTGCCTTTGGGGTGGTGCACGAAGCGGAGGCGCTGGCCGAGATGCTCGGCGAACCGCTCGGCACGCTGGTGCTTACGCTTTCCATCGTGGTGATCGAAGTCGTGTTGATCTCTGCCGTGATGCTGGGCTCGGAGGGCAGCTCCACCTTGGCGCGCGACACCATGTACGCCGTACTGATGATCGTGCTCAACGGCGTGGTCGGTCTTGGCTTGCTGATGGGCGGCATTCGCCATTACGAGCAGGCGTACAACCTCAAAGGCGCGTCGGCGTATCTATCGGTGATCATTCCGTTGACCATCATCGCGCTGGTGCTGCCGGATTTCACAACGTCCACGCACGATGGCTCACTGGCACCCCCGCAAGCGATCGCGTTCTCGTTGCTTACCATTGCGTTGTACGGTGCTTTTCTGTGGCTGCAAACGGGGCGGCATCGCGGCTATTTCATAGCCATTGATGCGCGGCCGGCCGATTCGGCAAGCGCATCGCATCACGATGCCGTGCCGGTCGACAAGAAAAACCTGTTACTCCATTTCGTACTGCTGCTGATCAACATTTTGCCGATCGTGATTCTTTCCAAGAGCATGGCGAAGATTCTCGACTACGGCATCGCAGCCACCGGCGCACCGACAGCGTTGGGCGGTATCGTCATTGCCATTCTCGTCTTCGCACCCGAAGGCATTTCCGCCTTGATTGCGGCGCGGGCCGACAAGCTGACCCGTGCGATCAATCTATGCTTGGGGGCGGTGACATCCACGCTCGGGCTTACCGTGCCGGCCGTGCTTGCCATCGGCCTTTATACCGGCCATCCCGTGTTGCTGGGTGTGCCGCCATCGGGCATCGTCATGCTTATGGCGACCTTGGTGCTCAGCGCGATGACCTTCTCCAACTCGCGCACCACGATGCTGGAGGGCGCCGTGCATTTGTCGCTGTTCGTCGTATTTATCGTGCTGATTTTCAGCCCCTAAACACCAACTCAGCCGCGGAAAAACACGTACACGGCGGTGTACGGCACGCGAAACTCCGTGCCGACATGACCGGCATCGCAGCCGTTGGCCGGCGCTTTGCCGCCTTCGGTACGCATGCGAACGATGTATTGAACGCTTGCCATCACGCCGTTACCCGTATGCGACTTGGCACGCAGAACGAGCCACGGAATCGCGCCCGAATCCGGCGATGGCGATGCCTCGATGGGCACGCCTACCACGATGCTGCGGTCGTTGGCCTCCCAACTTGGCCCCGCGTAATGTTTGCCGAGCACCTGACCTTGCGCATCGCTCAGGGTGGCATCGGGCGCTTTCAGGGTCCAGGCGTAATTGCCGCGAGCGCCTTCGCAGGTATAGATCTGCACGCCCTTGCCGAACACCTCCATCCCGGCCGATTTTGCGGAGTGTTCTTGCGCGTGTGCGAACCCGGCAGACACGGCTAGCGCAAAAATCCCATATCGAGCGAGTCTATGCATGGTCTTCTTCCTGTCGGCTGGGGCAGCGCTTCACGCGAGTTAGCTTCGCCCAGCATCGCAAGATGCCAACTGCGTTGTCCAGTTTCCGTGATGCAGCCGTCATTCCCTATGGGCTCCGACACGGTACCGGCGCCTTATGTCGTTTTCGCGACATGCGCGGCGGGCTGCATGAACCATTGCCGACACGGCATGGCGTCTTGAATCAACCTGCACGGTATTTGTCATACACTGCCAACCCGGCGCTCTGCGATGACGTGCCAAGCAGTTGAGTCATTGCGGCCGGTCGCTTTCGCGACTTTCCATCTTCGCACGCATTCGAAGCTGGCCGATGCATGCGATAACCGCTCAATTAGTGAGGAGGGTATATCGATGACTCGCACCTCTCGCATCCCGTTACACCGACAACTCGCCGTGACTGCGGTTGCAGTCGTGGTCGCCGCCTCGTCATTGTCTGTGCAAGCGCAATATCATCGCGATTATCGGGGACGCCCAGTTCCTCATCGGCCCTATCGACCCGAACCGCGTCGCGGTGGCGACGGTGGCGCGCTTATCGCCGGCGCACTGTTGGGCGTCGTAGCCGGCGCGGTGATCGCCAACTCGTCCGCTTCCGCGGCCGCACCGCCGCCGGGCGTGGTTTACACGCAAGCGCCCGCGCCGCCCCCGCCGCCAGGTGTGGTCTATTACCAAAACGGTTATCCGCCGCCCCCGCCGCCGCCAGGATATTGATATCTGCACGACCGCTTCAGGCCGTCGTCGATCCGTACTCATGAATGGGAGCTTTCTGTCATGAAAAACGCTATTCGCACCGCTGCCGTACCGTTCGTGCTGTCGCTCGCCTTGCTGGCAGGCGGCGCCGTCGCGCAAAGCACCGCACCTGCTTCGTCCGGCTCCTCGTCCACCGCGCCCGCCGCCGCCAAAACGCGTGCGGAGCGGAAGGCTGACATGGTCGAACAGCAGATCACCGATCTGCATACCAAACTGCAAATTACCGATGCGCAATCCAGCCAATGGAATGCTTACGCGGACGTGGTGCGCAACAACGCGCGTCGAGCTTCCGAGGCATTCCAGCAGCGCGCGCAGAAAATGTCCTCGATGAACGCCGACGATGTGATGAAATCGTACGCCCAGCTTGCGCAGATGCACGCGGAGGATATGCAAAAGCTGTCGAGTGCCTGGAGCACGCTGTACGCCACGTTGTCGCCAGACCAAAAGCAGGATGCCGACGCATTGTTCCAACAGAAGGCGATGAAGCCGCGCGGCAAGCACACCATGCATAAATCCAGCAAGCCAGCGAGTGCTTCGTCGTCGGCCAGCTCGTCGGGAACGTAAACGTCGTTGCGTATCGCTACAGAGGCCGGCGATGCCGTCAGCGCATCCCGGCCTTTTTTGACACCGTTCGCGTTCTTCAATCGAGCACCACATGCGGATAAGTCAGCGCGTTCGCAGCACGACTTCGTAAAAACCGATCACGTGCATCCTCCGGATCGTCGCTCCGGATGAGCATAGGCCGGCGCATGTGTGTGCAAATCAAAGAGGGGTGAATGGGCTGTTGCACCAAGGGCCGGCAACCGCGAGCACTTAGCCTTGGCGCCCACTATCCCATCGCCGATGGAAGGACTAAGCTGGCCTCGCCCGGTTCCCCGCTTTCTGCCGGGCTCACATCGACACTCGCACGCTTGCCAAGGAGGAAGACATGGCTTTCTCTGCCCGTGTATCTGGTGACGTGATGGCCCAGATCAATGTCACGCCGCTGGTCGACGTACTGCTGGTATTGCTGATCATTTTCATGAT
>DATJMR010000283.1:0-5464 GCA_035508595.1 Dyella sp. | reverse complement strand
CTCGCCTGTGGCGGCACCTGTGCGCATGAGACGAGAAGTAAAACAAAGGCCCCTAGTACTAACCTGCGCCGATACATGATTCCCCCTTTTTATGCGACAGAATTCCTGTAGCTAAAATCCAGCACCCTTCTTGCTTTGGATCAGACGGGGATTATCCATCTTTTTTTGCGTTGTCGGTCTAATCAAAGGGTTCAGAACACTTTTATAAGCTTGCCGCGTCGCCGAGTCTGCAGAAAAGTGTTCTGGCCCTTCATTTCCATAGCGGTCGCCGCCTCTGATCATCCACGCGTTTCAGGTCTGCTTAACACTGCGCTTGCCAAGAAAATGACGAAAAACGAAATCATCCAAATGGCAAATCCTACCTCTTGTTTTGGATGGTAAAGGGTCTGACCATTACCAGAGAACACCACAAGCAACGGTTGAAACAAAGACAGTAAAAAGAAACTTGAACCAAATAACAGGCATGCCACGGCGAGCCACATTGAAGATTGATATTGACGACGCCAAAAGTCACGAAGCGCAAAGAGAAAAAATGGATTGGCTAACCATGCTATCGCGGGCGTCTGGATAAAAATTAGCGCGATCCAACCAAAAGCTAGCGCAGTCCAACCTTGAGTGAATACCACATGCGTAACGTCGAACTCGGAATCAGTCGAGGAAAAGGCGGGGAGAAAAAGCGACACGATGAAACATCCTACGGCCACGCCGAGAACGATCCTTCGGACAGTCAATTGAGACATGTTTTATCCCTGGCCACAGTTCGAAAACCGATTGTCACCAACGTCTACATTGGGTCCAGCCTGTGTGAAAACGCGAACCGGTTCTAAACGATGGTCGCTCCGCGTGAAATCCGATCAACTGATTGAACGTGTGTGCATCAGAAACAAGCGTACGCCGACTATTTTGATCACTTTTCACACAACGAAAATCCTCGTTTTTCGTTTTTACGCAGCCTCGATCGAAAGCGGACCTTAAGATACAAGTGTCGACCTTACCTATCTGGTTTCTTGCTACCGAGAAGGATCATTTCTCTGAGTAAAGCGACTACCAGGGAGGATGAGCCCAATTTTTTATAGCCGACCACTTTGATGCCCGAACCTTCCTCGGCCTGTATCACGATCACCGGCACTTTCTCGCCGGTCTTTTGATCAACGTGCCACGCGTACTGAGGGACTTTTATGTCTAGAGGAATTCCGGTGGATGTATCTGCCTGACCCATCATGAAAGCAGCGCAGCCTTTTTTCATGTCAGTAACCGTTGCGGGGCGTGCGCTAACGAAACACCCCTTGGGCAAATCGGGCCATTGGATAGCGGCGCCATTGGCCTGTAGCGGTGCGAGGATAATTCCAATCGCACACGCAATCCCCGCATTTCGATACGACATTCCGCTCCCCCGAAAATGTTTAGACAGCGTAGTAAGCCAAAAACATATCCACCGCCGACCCCGCCACCTGCTTTTGCGTGGCAGCATCCAATGGCGGTTGCGCCAACGTGATCTGCGGCCAGAAGGCAAAGCCTTTGATGAGTCCTTGCAGCTGATGTGAAGCGAACACCGGATCGTTCGTCTTCAAGCGGCCAGCGGCGACAGCCGCGCGTATCCAGACCGTCAAGCCTTCTTCGCGCTCGCTCATGCGCGCAACCATGTCGAGCGCGCGTTCGGGCGAGTGGATACCCGCGGCGATGGCGACGCGTGCGAGCGAAACGAAGGCCTCGTCGTTGAGCAGGCGAAATTTTTGTGCGATCAGCTCCAGCAATTGATCGCGCAACGGTCGATCGTTGCGATAGGCAAGTGATTCACCGCCGGCGATGGCCTCCCACAGGTGATGCAGGATTTCGGCGAACAGGACTTCCTTGCTGGGGAAATGGTTGTAGACCGTGCGCTTGGATACGCCGGCGCGCGCGGCGATACGGTCCATGCTGGTTGTTTCGTAACCGGTCGCGCGGAATTCATCGATGGCCGCCTCGATCACCGCCCTGCGTTTGCGGTCGGTGAGGCGCTGGCTGGGGGGTGTAGAGCTAGGCATAGCCTCATTCTACACCAGGCAGTTTACTTTTCCCGTGTCGTAAACTATACTGTGTAGTATACATTTTTAGCACCCCACTTCCCGCAGGAATTCGCCATGCTTTCCCGCATCGCCCCATTGTTCCGCCGCAAGGCCAAGGCCGACAAATACGAAGCATCGCCGCAGCGTCGCGATAGCCGTTTCCATAATCCTGTCCCGCGTCCGTCGCAGGCGGTGGGTGCAACGCTGCGCATCATCTGGAATGCGTTGTTCAACAAACCGGCGGGCACGCAGCCGGACAGTCCACTGCCTGTACGCGCACTCACGCGTGCGCAGCTGGACGCCGCGCCCAATCGCAGCCTTTATCGCCTCGGTCATTCCACGATGCTGATGAAATTGCGCGATGGCTATTGGCTTACCGATCCGGTGTTCGCCGATCGCGCTTCGCCGTTTCAGTGGATGGGACCCAAACGCTTTCATCAACCGCCGATTGCCTTGCACGATTTGCCGCCGATGCGCGGCGTGATTCTTTCGCACGATCACTACGATCATTTGGATCGCCAGACCATTCAGCATTTGGCCGCCACCACCGATATTTTTTTGACACCGCTCGGTGTCGGCGACCGCCTGATCGAATGGGGCGTGGATGCGGCGAAAGTGCGTCAGCTTGACTGGTGGGACAGCATCGAGATCGACGGCCTGCGCATGACGGCCACGCCGGCGCAGCATTTTTCCGGGCGCACGCCGTTCGACGGCAACACGACATTGTGGGCGTCGTGGGCGATTTTCGATAACGAACTTCGCCTGTTCTTCAGTGGCGATACCGGTTATTTCGACGGTTTCAAAACGATTGGCGAACGCCTTGGGCCATTCGACATCACGCTGATGGAAACCGGCGCTTACGATGCGCAGTGGCCTTACGTACACATGCAGCCGGAACAGACGGTGCAGGCGCATCAGGATCTGCGCGGCCGCTGGCTGGTACCGATCCACAACGGCACGTTCGACCTGGCCATGCATCGCTGGCAGGAGCCGTTCGAACGCGTCGCGTCGCTTGCCGTCATGCGCGATATTCCGCTTGCCACACCCCGCATGGGCGAACGCATGGATCTTGCCGCACCCCATGCCGGCGAGCGCTGGTGGCGCAACGCCCATGCAACGTCCAACGCGCACTGGGAAAGCGCTGCGTCGTTGAAGAACATGTATTAGGCATATCGCGGATGCGGGCGTCGGGCGGGAGCACCTGAGACTGCCAGCGGCGGGAACGGGCGATGGCTTGCCCCGCCCGCTCGGATCAAGCCCAATCGAAGTCGACCGGCCGACTTGACGCCTGCCTTGTCGTTACGCCACTTTCTCGGAACTCGATCAAGTCATGCGAGTTCCACCATGCGGCGCGAGATCGCCATCGTCGTTTTTCCGGGATTTCAATTGCTGGATGCAGCCGGCCCGGTTGCCGTCTTCGAGATGGCCGAACGCTTCCGACCGGAGAGCTACGCGATCAACGTACTGGCACCCGGTGGCGGTGTCGTGCGCAGTTCGTCAGGCGTGTGTTTGGCCGCCGCGCCGATGGAGCCGAAGCATTTCGATACCGTCATCGTGTCGGGCGGCAATTTGGCGCAGCTTCAAGAGAGTCAGGCCGACATCGTGACGTGGCTCGGCGACGATGCCTGGCGTCGCGCGGCGGGCGTCTGCTCCGGAGCATTCTTTCTCGCACAAGCCGGGCTGCTCGACGGCCGGCGCGCAACCACGCATTGGGCTGCGGCCGAACGCTTCCGACTGCTCTATCCGAAAGTGCGGCTCGATGCCGACCGGATGTTTGTCCGCGATGGCGACGTGTGGACGTCGGCCGGCATTTCCGCAGGCATCGATCTTGCGCTGGCGCTGGTGGAAGATGATCTTGGCCCCGGCATCGCGCGACGCGCGGCTCAGCAACTTGTCGTGCATCAACGCCGCCACGGCGGACAGTCGCAGTACTCCGTACTGGTGGAACAGGGCGGCAAAACGGGGCGTTTCGGCGACCTGATCGGCTGGATGCGCGCGCGTCTTGGCGAACCGATGACGGTCGAGCGGCTGGCCGAGCGTGCCGCGATGAGCCCCCGCAATTTTGCGCGCGCCTTCGTGGCGGAGATCGGCGCGACACCGGCGAAGGTCGTCGAAGGCTTGCGGCTGGAGGCGGCGCGCATCGCGGTCGAAACCGGCCATCTCCATCTGGATCACATTGCCGCATCGACGGGCTTCGGCGATGCGAACCGCATGCGCCGCGCCTTCGTTCGCGCATTCGGCATGTCGCCCCAGTCTTTGCGCCGCAGCGCCAGCGTCTGAGGGCAACAACGCGCAGTGCCACCGTCGCATTGGCCGTTTTTGCCCGGAAATTGTCCTTGCGGGCGCGATGCCTACCACGCATAAAAGAGCTCCCTCAGGCACGCCGGCCAAGCGTCACAACGCACACGGCTTGCCCACAGGAACTATGTCTTTCATGTGAGGATTCGCATGCGCCTGATTCTGTTCGTTTCGGCATGGCTTTTATGTTTGGGCGCGGCACGCGCCTCGACATCCACACCCGCACCGGAACCCGCCGCTACACGACTGGACCACATCCTGCTGTGGGGACGCGGGATCGATCCGGTTACGTCGATCATGGCAGTCAAGCTTGGCTTTCAAGTGCGGCCTGGCCACGACCCCGGCGGCGTGGCCAATCGTTATATCCGATTCGCCGATAGCAGTTTCATCGAATTGCTCGGCATCACACGAGCCGATCCCAGCTTCGATCCGGGCATGAAAGAAGATCAGCAAGCGCTGAAGGGCGGGCCTGGCTCGCGCAGCTTTGGTTTTCGTTCGTCGTCGCTCGATGCAATGCATCGCTCGCTGCAAGCGCAGCACTATGCCGTAACGCCTTTCTTCTCCGGTCCCGACAACGCCAAGCCCGGCTGGCGTCTGTTCGCGTTCGATCACGCGCCGTTGTCGAGCAACACGTTCTTTATCGACTACGCGGCCGACTACGCGCCCGACCAGTTCGATCCCGCCAATAGCGACGACCACCGCGTAACGCGCGAACATCCCAATGGCGCACGCGAGCTGACATCAATATGGCTGGTGTCGAGCGATGCCCAAGCCGATCGCCGCCAGCTCGAGAAGATGGGCTTCGGCCACGCGGTGCCGGTGAAGCTGCCTGCCGTCGGCGCGAAGGGATTCTGCATACCGGTCGGTCCCACGGCCTTGTTGACGCTTCAGCCCGACGGCGCGGGCCTTGCTCAGCAAACCATGACACACGGCGGCCCACGCATACTCGGCGTAAGTGTCGGAGTGACCGACCTTGGACGTGCGCAACGCTGGGTCGAGCGCGGCTACGAACGCAAGTTGGCGACGTATAGCGGCTTGTCTGGCGAATCCGTCCTCGCTCCGTCGCAAGACGATCTTGGCCTGTCCATCGAATTCCATGCGATGCGGCCAAGCGGCTCGCC
>DATJMR010000282.1:0-4602 GCA_035508595.1 Dyella sp. | reverse complement strand
CCGCGCCGTTGCAGCTCAGCGATGTTGCGGCGCAGAATTTCGCCTTCCTTCTCATACAGTTTCGCGGCGGACGGCATCGCTCCATCACGGCGGGTGTTGCTGGGATAAATAGGTTGCTGGTAGATCAGGCGAAACTGTTCGGTGCGCAGATCCTTCACGAAGTTGCCGATGCCAAGATTGTTCTCGCGATACTGGCGCAAGGCCTCGATGTCGATGGTCGCGCCGACGAAGGAATCGTCTGTGGTCTGATGTCGCCCAATGATGTTGCCCTTGTAATCGGCGATCAGGTTCACGCCGCCGCAAATGTCGAAGGGAGCATCGAAGTTGGGGAATTTGTAGGACCCCGAGTTCGGGCTGATGACGTAGGTCGTATTCTCGAAGGCGCGGGTGCGAACGATCGCTTCGTAGATTCCACTGCCCACGTAAGGCTCGTGGTAGGTGGACATGTAGATAACCTCGGCGCCGTTCATCGCCAGGCCGCGAGCTACTTCGGGATAGCCGCGCTCCATGCAGACGGCACATCCAACCTTGCCGATGCTGGTGTCCACGACCGGATAGAAAGCATTGAGATCGTCACCGTATTCCTTGACCCACAAATCCCATACATCGTGAGGCACCGTGGTCCACTGCGCCTCGATGCGTTCGAGTTGGGTTTTAGCGCGCCAATAGATGACTTCGCCTTCATCACTGACGATGAACAGGCAGTTGAAGACGCGGTCTTCGGGAATGCCTTTCAGCTTGACGAACAACAGCTGCCCGATAATGTAGGTCTTCAGGGCTTTGGCTTTCGCAGCGAAGAAGTCGGTCTCCGGTCCGGGGATGGTCGTGATGGGCGGATCGCCCATGGGAAATCCCTGAATCGCGGATTCCGGGAGGCAGACCAGCCGCACCGGCAACTCCTGCGAAGCCAGGGTGTAGGCCATGTCGATGCAATTCGAAAGGTGACGCAAGTTCTGTTGCACGTCGCAGAACTGGCGGCACTGCAAACCAACGGCGTTGTACTGCTTGATCATCAAGTACCCCTTGAAATTCGGCGCGCCACTCAGGCGCACAAAACGCGGAGAATAAGATCGGTGTCGTTGTACTCGGTAAACTTGTCGATCTTGCCATCCTTCACGTGCCACAAATGGCAGTAATTGTTGTCGTAACTCTGCCCTTTCTTGGTGACGCCGTGGCCAACCGATTCGGTGACCACCCAGTCACCGCAAGAAATAAAGTTGGTCACGCGAATGGTGATCAGGACCTCCAGATAGCCCGCAACATCGGTGACTACCTTGGTGAATGCCGCTAATCCCCGGGTTTCGCACGAAACCGGTGTCGTCCCGGGCATGCGAAAATGCAGATCGTCGGAGAACGAACCGAGAAACGCCTCGGCATTGCCTTCATTCAGCGCATCGATTGCCGCACTGACTACTTCGGTCGCGGTCTGTGCCTGCTTGCTTTGACTACCCATAGTTATGATTTCTCCTGTTTTTCTGCGCGGAACATCTTGCCGCCATCAAAGCTGCGCAGGCGATCGATGTGCGCGATCAAAATCACCCGGTCGGGACTGAGATAACGAGCGAGTGAGATGTTCCGCTCTTCTTCGCTCATAGGGCGTTCGAAGGTGGCCATGTGCTCAACCGCCCATCGCCGAACCGACTCCGGATTGGCGTCGATCTCGATTCGCCCCCGCGCCGTCACCTGCTTCATGCCCTGGCTTTGAAAGCACAGCGACACCGCCGGGTTGCGGCGAAACGCTTTTACCTTGTCGCGATTTGCCGTCGAACTCAGCATCACCTTTCCTTCCATCACCACGTAGGCCGCCGCACACGCCACGGGCTCACAATTCCTGGTGACCCAGGCTATGACGCAGTACCATGGCGGGCTGTCGATAACCTGCCACGCTTCCTCGTCGCTAAGCGCATAAGGCTCCAGATACTGCCTGGTCCACCACACCGGCCGCGACTGCTGGTGCTCCGTCATTACCCCTCGACTACGCAGCTCCTGCCCGCACTTCCACCCCTTCCGCTTGCGGCAGTACTTGCAGCCGCTTGGGCAAGCTGTGCAGACACTCGGCGCCATTCTCGCGAATGAGGTAACTGCTCTCAATATGGAAGGGGCCAGAGGTGTGTCCGAAGTACAGAAACTCAAAATTCAACACCATGTCCGGTTCCAGATCGAAATTCTTGATTCGTCCGAAGGAGGGATAACCCGACGGCAGCTCGATAATGTCGAGGCCAATGCTGTGAAGGAAGATCAGCAGCTTGTCGGGAGTTTCAATCCCACTCTGCTTCACGATCTGGTTGCCGGCCTTGAACAACTCGTGCGTACTGACCCCGGCCCGCAGCATCGCCTCCACTTGCTGTTGCATGTCGGTGATGCGATCGCACAGGCTGGCATAGGCTTCCGTGGGTTGGCCCACGTGGACGGTGCGCGAGCAATCGAAGCTGTAGTTTTGATAGGCGCCCCAAGCTTCGTAGATGATGATCTGCCGGTCGCGAACCACCCAATCATTGTCGCGGAACATCAGGTCGGGAAAGTACTCGCCCTCATACTCGGCGCCGAACTGCAATCCTTTTTGCGAGGCCAGCAGCACTGCGTCCTGCCGCATTACCGATTCGCGAAAGCGATCGATGACTTCCCGCCACACAACTCCCGGCCGGATGAGGGGAGTGATTTCCTGCAGCGCTGTCTGATTGATCATCGCGCCGTGACGCAGGATGGTCTGCTCATCGGGCGACTTCACCTTGCGTACATCGAGCCAGTAATCATGGGCATCGGCGATATTAAGCTGGGGCAGGTTGGTGCGAACGTGCTGCGCCAAGCGCAGGTCGTCGAAGCCAACGCGCCCTGCTGCCAATCCCAGATCGCGTAACGTGTCGCCGGTCGAGACGATTAAATTCTCCGCCATCGGCGCCACGACTCGCTCGCTATAGAGCTTTTCGATATCAGCCTGCAGCGGATCGAGCCGAACCGGCTCGGGAGCATTGGCAATGTACGACATGTCAAGAAACTCAATCGGACGGACCCGCGTGATCCAGGTAGGCTGCTCCAGCAACGCGCTGATCGACCATTCAGGAATGATCAGTGTGGCCTGCTTCTGATCGCGTGTGAGCACCACCGCAGCCAGGTTTTCCTGAAAGAACCATTCAGAAATTCGCGTCCAGTATCCCGAAGCGTAGTAAACATTGCGCGGCGCCGCCGCAACCACTGCGTCGAGCCCGTACTCATCCATCTTCTTGACCGCGCGCTCCCAATTCAAAAGCATGACGCCAATCTCCTAACGGACCAGATCTTTGATAACGTGCCGGCGCGATAACATGTCCACCGATTGCGAGTGATCGATGAATTTCTTTTCATCCTCGAACGATTCCTGCGAGGCCAGCGGCGATGCCACCAGCGCTTTAAACTTGGCGATGCTGTCGAAGTAGGCGGTCACCACGCCGTCGAAGGGCTCCGACCCGTCTCCGAGTCCGGACGCCTTACCCGCATCGCCCAGCAAGGTGTGGTTCTGGATGTAACCCATCAGCAGACCCATCTCGTGCGCCCGGCGGCCGATGTGCGCGTGGTGAGACCACAGTTCAGAAAAGCGTTTGCGATCAATGTCCGGCCGGCGTTTCAGGCATTCCAACAGGACGTAGTTGCCTTTGCCCACCGGCTCGACGATGACGTGTTCCTCGGCAATGCATGCCGTGGTGCGGGAATGATCGATGAAGTATTTCTCGTCTTCGAGGGCTGCCTGAATATTCGGCTCAGCGCTCAACCCCTTCTGCAAAGACTCGAGGTCGTCAAACCACGCAATAGCGACCCCGTCGAACGGCTCAACCTTGCTGACACCGGCTTGCGCCATGGCTTCGCGGATGGGATCGTCAAGCAGCACGTGATACTGAACGTAGCGGCGGATGGCTTTTACTCGCGGTCCAAATTGCGAATGGTGCTCGAGCCAGTGCGCCTGGAACTCGGGCATGGACAAGTGCGGGAGACGTCGAACACAGTAAATAAGTTTGATCATGACGATTCAAAACCGCAGCAACGCCGGTTATCCTTCTGGAACCTCGTACTTGATGGATTCGTGATACTGAATGCAAGCCCACACGCCACCGCTGCGGCGAAGTAGAAATGTGGCCCGCGGAAAAACCACATACGCGTTGCCCGCAACCTTAAATCCGATCTCGATGTTGCAGAATGCCGACGCAAGATCGCCAAAAAGTTCAATCTCAATATCCCTGATCTCCATC
The DNA here is from genome assembly GCA_035508595.1 of Dyella sp. Classification (GTDB taxonomy): domain Bacteria; phylum Pseudomonadota; class Gammaproteobacteria; order Xanthomonadales; family Rhodanobacteraceae; genus Dyella_B. The sequence continues at coordinate 382 of DATJMR010000282.1, read as the reverse complement.
TTGGTGATGGGATAGAGCGCGATTGCAGCCTCGTAGTACTGGCCGATCTCCGGATAACCGTGCAGAGGCGCCGGCTTCTCCGAGGCAATGTACAAGCCGGCATAGTCCCGGTCCCAGGTGCTCTTCAGGAGCGCAGCATCCGCCTGCCTCCAACCCAGGGCGAAGCGATCGAGAACGGCGCGGATTGCGCTGCGGTCGTCGGGCTCGGCTGTCAAATTCAACCCTCCTTTGCACCCGGCATCGCGACCGGCTTGACGTTTTGATTCAAGTGGAAGAAGTTGGCCGGATCGTACTTAGCTTTCACCGCGGCCAAGCGGTCATAGTTTCGTCCGAAGGTGCTTCGGATGAGGTCGCCGTCGCTGTCATTACTGAGGTAATTCAC
>DATJMR010000281.1:0-10837 GCA_035508595.1 Dyella sp. | reverse complement strand
ATAATGTTTGCGTTCGGTGATATCCGCAAGTGCGAACGAATCGCCACCAGGCCACGCCAGCTGCGTGCGCAGCAGCGAAGGCAACCAGTGGCTGAGCGGCGATATCCACGCTTGCCAACCGCGCCGCTGGCAGCGGCGTGCGATCTGCTGTTCCAGTGCGGCAGGGTCTTGGACCACGGAGGCAAACCCCGCTTCGGCCACCCATTCCAGCACATCGTGCAGGAAGGTGCCGGGTTCGGCGCCACGCGGAAAGGCATGCATGCCGTAGTTATTGTCGATGCCCGTCCACTCGGTGGATTCGCGCGCGGTTTCCGCGAGCACGTCTTGTGCCGCGGTTTCCGGAGCGGCCTGTCGCGCGGATTCGGTTTCGCCATGCGTCAGCGCGCTGTAGCTGGCGATCCACCAGGGTTCGGGTGCCGACAACGGATAGCGGCGCGCTTGCCATGCACCCGTCGGATGACGTTGTGGATGGTAGAGGCGCGTATCGACAGACGCTTCGGCGATGTGCAGATGTATGTGCTCCGAACCGCCAGCAAGCGCCTCAAGGCGCGGCAAGAGGTCCTTGGGCTCGATGGGCTCGCCGCCGGAGAGCAAATAGCCGAATGCCGATCGATGCAATACCGGCGCACGGCTGCGTCCATCGGCAACACACGCCGCGCCCAGCCAGCAAGCGTGCTCGGCGCGGGTGAGCGCGACGTAGAGCAGCCGCAGATCCTCCTGCAGTCGCTCTTGCTCCACGCGCCGTTGCGCCTCTTCGTCTGGTAACAGGTCGATCCAGGTGCGGCCTAGATCGTCGTGCCACGGTTGGATACTGCCTTTGGGCGCATCCTGAAAGCGGCTGACGAAAGGCAGGATGACGACGGGATACTGCAAGCCCTTTGATTTATGGATGGTGATGACTTTCACCAGATCAGCTTCGCTTTCAAGGCGAACGACCTGCTCGTCCGTGGCGTCCGAATCGCGTTCGTTCGCGCGTGTTATGTGCGAAGCCAGGTAGCGTATGAGCGCATATTCACCGTCCAGGTCCGACGCCGCGTGCTGCAGCAGTTCCGCCAAATGCTGCACGTTGGTGAGTACGCGCTCGCCATGCGGCTTCCCCAGCAGACGCGCGGGGAGCTCAAAGGTATGAAGCAGGTTGTGGAGCATGGCGAGTACGCCGTGTCGCTGCCACTGCGTTTGCAGCGAACGAAACTGGTTGCCGCACCATTCCCAATAGGCTTCGTCATGATTGAGCCGATCGAGCTCTGCCAGGCTGCGTTCCATGGTCGCGCTGGCGAGCGCGGCGCGCATCGCGTGGTCGGATGACGGTGCGGCGCAGGCGTGCAGCCATAGCAAGACGTCCGGCGCTTCTTCGGACGCGTAGATGGAATCGTTTTCCGACAGATACACGCTTGCCACGCCACGCTGTCGCAACGCCGTGCGTATACAGGCGGCTTCCTGTCTCTTGCGCACCAGTACGGCGATATCGCGCGGGCGCAGCGCCGTTTGCGAGCCTTGTGCGTCGACAAAACCGCAGCGTCCGGCTTGCGCGGACTCCAACAGATCGACGATGCGCGCGGCGGCATGCGCGCTCGCCACCTCCAGGTACGTGCCGGTGCCTAGTGGCTTGTCGCTCTGGAACACCTCCATGTGCATGGCTGCAACGGGTGTGCCGTCCTGACGCAAGGCGCGCGACGTGCCCGCCGCGCGGATGGGTTGGAAGGGTACGCTGTGGGCCCCGTGGCCAAACGCGAACGCCCCCTGCGGCCATCGATCGGCATGTCGGAAGAGCCGATTGACAGCATCGACCAACGGCGATGTGGAACGGTAGTTGGTGGTCAACGTCCAGGTGGGCGATTGTGCCTGATCGCGCGCCTGGAGATACGTGTGGATATCCGCGCCGCGAAATCCGTAAATCGCCTGCTTGGGATCGCCAATCAGCAAGAGATTGGTTTTCGGGCGATCCGCATAGATGCGCTGGAAAATGCGCCACTGAAGCGGATCGGTATCTTGAAACTCATCGATCAACGCAGCCGGATACTGGTCGGCGATCGTGTCGGCAAGTTGTGCGCCGTGCGCGCTTTGCAACGCCGCATCAAGTTGCCGCAGCATATCGTCGAAGCCCGGTTTTGCCTGGCGTTGGCGAATGTATTCGATGCGCGCTGCAATCCACGGAACGGCGTGCGACTGCAGCCGTGGAGCAAGCGGCGGTTCGGCATTCCAGATATCCATGAGGCTTTGAATAGCTTCGAACGCCGGATGCGACGGAGGTACGCTGCCTTTGCTGGTGGAGTTGTCGAGCTTTGCCTGGGTGTACCGTTCCAGCAGATCCCGCTCGACGTCCAAGCCGTTCGCCCAGTCGCGCAAGGCGATCAATTCTCGCGCGACGGTATCCGGCTTGAAGATATTGTTCTTGAGCGCCTTGCTTTGTACGGCTGTAACGAGCAGCGACTGAATGCTGTCTGCATCGGCCAGCCACATTGCGCGAGCCACGTTTTCCGCCTGGCGACGCGGTGCGCGATGGTCGCGTAGCATTTGCGCTAGATCGTCGATCACGGGTAACGGCTCGCCCTGGATGCAAAGATGTCGCACTGGTTGACGCAACAGGGGACGCACGGCACTTTGCAGCGCTTGCGGGCTTCGCCAAAGCGTTGCGACACAAGCCGCTTCGGCTTCGCCCAGCGGCGCGTAAAAACGGCGCCAGTAGTCGCGCACGGCTTCGGCAAGGCGAGCGTTCTCGTCGGCCATATCGTCGACGGCGTCGCTGCCTTCGAAAGCGTGCTGCGCCAGCATGCGTTGACACCATCCATGGATGGTGTAGACGGCCGCTTCGTCCATCCATTGTGCCGCCAGGTCGAGCTGGCGTGCCGCGGCCGCACGTTCGTCTGCACCTGGAAATTCGCCGATCAGTTGTTGCAGAAAGTGATCGGCATGGTGTGGATTGCGAAAAGCGGCCGCGGCGGTCGCGAGCCGTTCGCGGATGCGCTCTCGCAATTCTGCCGTAGCGGCGCGCGTAAATGTCACAACCAGGATCTGTGCCGGCAGCCGTGGCGGCTGTCCGCCGTGGCCGAGTATCAGGCGCAGGTACAGCGCGGCGAGCGTCCAGGTTTTGCCTGTGCCCGCGCTGGCTTCGATCAGGCGAACGCCTTGCAGAGGAACGCGTAAAGGATCCAGTGGCATCATCTCGCTCACGCCTCACCCTCCAGCACGGCCGCGTCGAGGAGCGGACGATAGAGCGGCAACCACCGTTCGAAACCAGCGGCATAAAGGGCGGCGAAGTTTCGCCAGGTACGCGCCAGGCAGGGTTCGCGACTCACTTCGCCAGGAGGCGCCTGAGGTACGTCGCTGCCTTCATAACTGTTTTGGGCGGCCTCGTAGGGTGGCTTGTTGTGGTGCTCCGCCAGCAACCACGCGTAAGCAGTGCGACGCGCGATCGGCAGGGGAGCCTGCATACCTAGCTTCCATGCATCCAGCAGCTGACCGAACAGCACCGCGGCGTTATCGCGTGCGAGAGCGTTCAATACCACGGTGCCATCGGAGGCCAGAAAATGCGTGCTCAAAGCGACTCCGTTCGCATTGGCCAGCAGCTGAAGCACCCATGGTTGGATGAGTTTGTCGTAACGGATGGCTTTGCCCTGGCCGATGCGGCCAGCCATGGGCAGCAACCGTACGGTCGATTCGTTGTCCGTGCGCAGATCGTCGCACCAGCCTTCAACGGTCATCTCGTCGCGTGTGTAACCGAACTCCTGCGCGGGCATCTGCCGCGACCATCGTGTGGTAGCGGCGCGCCATCGTTGCAGAATGCGTTGCACGTCGCCGCTGATGTCGTCCATGGTAAGCGTGCCGAAACCACCTGAGGGCAATACGCCTTGTTGGCGCAGATGTTGCGCTGAAACGGCAATCGCGATCCTGGATTGCCCATCGTTTTGGGCGAGCGCGTTTTGCAGAAGCGCGTGCGTTGCGGTGTGGTTTTCCAGTCCATCCAACGAAAACGGTTCGTCGTCATCAAGGCTGGTATCGATGTCGTCAAATCGGACTTTCAAGCGCTCGCTGTAAAAGTAGGCGGCCGGTTTGGCGAGAAAGCGCTGCAAGACGTTCACGTCCAGTGTGGGCTCGGCTTGCCAAGGAACAAGCGGCGTTGCCTCGGCGAGCGCCATGGGCCTACGGGCGCGGGCCCATTCCGACGCATAGGTAAACCACGGCGATGCCGGATCGCCGTTGAAATAGCGTGCACTGAATGCTTGCAGAGGATGCGCCGTGGTCAAGGCATCCAGCGTGCGTTGACGCGATGGCTTGTCGTCGGCGTCGTCATCCGGCAAATGCCATCCTGCGGCAAGATAGTCGCGCAACTGACTGATCAGTACCGACGGTGGCAGCTCGCTGTTGTCGCGCACACTGTGGCCCACCCAGCTGATGTGCAGCGCATCGCGCGCCGACAGCATGGCTTCCAGGAACATGTAGCGGTCGTCTTCGCGTCGCGAACGATCGCCGGGGCGGTACTGTCCCGCATAGGCCATCAAGTCGAAATCGGGCGGCGACATGCGGCGCGGGTAATCGCCGTCGTTCATGCCGAGCAAGCACACCACGCGAAATGGAATGGCGCGCATGGGCAATAACGTGCCGAAATTGACGGAGCCGCCCATAAAGCGTTGCGACAGATGGTTCTGATCGATGGCTTGCAGCCAGTTCTCGCCTACGATGGAAAGCGGGATGGTCTGGGCGAAGTCCGCTTCGTGACACGCATCCAGCCAAGTGTCCAAGGCATCTTCCAATCGATCGATGCGCAAAGTGTCGGCATCGTCGCCTCGGGTGTCGAAGCAATCGCGTAGCAGATGGCGAAGGCGTTCGCTCCATTGGATGGGCGTGGCGGGAGACGCGAACAACTGCCAGTAGCGCTGCAATGTTTCGAGCAGTTGACTTAAAGGGCCGAGCAGCACCGCGTCCAATCCGCCTATGTCGGCGTAGGGCGCGATGTCCTGGAGCGACGGACCGTCGCCGGTGGCGTAGCCGAGCAGCATGCGTCGCAATCCGAAGCGCCAGCTGTTTTGTTCGTCGGGCGGCAGGTCGAATCGTTGTTTCTGTGCCCCGTCCAATCCCCAACGTACGCCGGATTCGACAATCCAGCGGCGCAGTGTAGGGAGATCGTTTTCGGCGACACCGAAACGGCGCCGAAGCGACGGCACATCCAATAAGTCCAGCACGTCGCTGGCGGTGAAACGCGATTCGGTTATACGGAGCAGGTGCTCCAGCGCCTTCAGGAGCGGCGAGGTGCCGCGGCCCGGTTGATCGGCCACGCTGTAGGGCAGGTAGCGCGGATCGTCGGTGGCGATGCGCCCAAACACCGCCTGCACGTGCGGCGCGTAAGTTTGGATGTCCGGAACCATCACCATGACATCGCGCGGCGACAAGGGTCGGCCTTGACGCGCTGCCTGCTCGAACATCGCCAGCAATTGATCGTGCAAGATATCCACTTCGCGCTGCGGGCCGTGCGCAATGTGAAAGTGCAGCGAGCTCGTCTCCGGCAGCGGTCTTCGCTGTGCTGAATCGGCGGGTGCGGGCTGCAGATCCAGCACGGCCTGCTGCACCTGATGCAACAGCGAATCGGTGCCTACATTTTCAAACAGATCGATGCTGCGCTTGATGGATGCGAAATGGTGGCGATAACGCTCCGGTTGATCGAACGCATCGAGCTGTCGAACAAAATCGCGGCCTTGTTTGCCCCATGCGGCGAGCAGCGGATTGGCGTGCAGATGCAAATCTTCGTAGCGCGGTTCGGGCGGCAATCCGGGTTTGTTGGCGTGTCGGCGGTGTTCGGCCAGCAAAAGCTCCCGATCCTCGATGATATCGGCCCAATAATGCCGGCACGGATTCGTAACAAGCAGCAGCACTTGGCTGAAGCGCGCCAGCGCCGTGAGCGCCTCCAGCACCTGCTGCGGCAGCGACGTGATGCCGAAAACCACGATGCGTCGCGGCAACGCTGCCGCATTTAATTCGGGCGACGCCATGTGCTGCATGAAGCGTTGATGCACGCCCGCACGATGGTTCTCTCTTTCCACCGAGGGAACGTCATCAAGCAGCAGACGCCACAGTTTAGGTTGCCAGCGCTGTGCGTGGGGCAGTTCGCTCACCCGATGACGCATACTGTCGCGGAGCACGTCGTTGCGGTGTTCCCAATCGTGCAGCCAGTCGGCGCGGAACACCTGGTATTGGTCGAACAGATCGGCAACCTGCATGGCAAGCCGGTATTGCCGTTGCCAATCGCCGATGTCGCCCCACAAAGTCCGCAAAGGCGCAAACAGGGGCTCGCCAAGACAGCGCGGGAGTAGCCGCAGCAAGCGCCACACCAGGCGGGATTTGTCGAAGGGCGAGGTTGCCGGCACGCCCGCCTCGCCCAACACCGCGCGATACGCCGTCCAAAGGAATCGACCCGGCAGTTGCATGTCGACCGCCGCGCTGATGCCCAATCCGCCGGCCTCCCGTGGCCGAGCCAAGGCCAGCTTCAGCCACTGCGCGATGCCGTTGCTTTGCACCAGCATCAGCTCGTTCTCCAGCGGCAACAGCGGGGTGCGTTGCAGCCAGGCCAGCAGCAGATCGCGCAGATCTTCCTGGCGATTGCCGTGGATCACCATGAGGCCGGGTTCGATGGGGTGAAGGTGAGGCTGTTGCTTGGATGCACTCACGATGGGCTGCGCTTCCTTGTTGTTCTGCAAGATGTTTCGAATGGGGCGTGGCTTGGGGCCCGTTCGCGCTGCTTGCGTGGCCCTGGGGTGTCTACGTTGCCTTACCCCAGTCGCGCGGCCTGCGATAGTCGTGCACGGCTGCTGCTACGGGCGCCCTGGATTTTAGCCAGAATCGCCACCGGTCGGCCCTGGCCCAGGTTGAAGGGAAAGCGCTGGTAAGCGGTGGGCTGCATAAGGTCGCACCTGGGCAGTCGTGTCGATCCCTGTGATATGCATCGCAAAACAGAAGCAACACCTGCGGATGATGGGGCGCAATAGCCGCCAGGCGCATGGTGGCATCCGGCGTTTCACCACAGTTTCACGCCGCGCATCGAATCATCGCGCCGTTTGCAAGCTCATGCCGACATGTGGGGGTATTGGTCGTTCGTCGGTCAAAAATATATGGGGTGATCGATGGGGAAAGGACGTTGGGCGAACCCTTGGCTTCGCCATATCGCAATAGCCGTGACCTACGGGATCGCGGTGGTGCTGTTTCGAGAGCTTTCGGTCTCGTACTGGATGATTCTGGCAGGGTTGCGCCTTAGTGTTTTCCTACTGACTCCTTATCGCTACTGGCCCGCGCTGATGGTCGGCGAGTCGGGCTATTTCGTCTGGTTGAGCTACGAGTGCGCAAGCGTGTGGGGAACGACCTGGGCGATTGCCAACGTCGCGCCGCCGGCTCTCTTTCTTGCGCCGGTGATTTTCGGGGTGCGCGAGCATTGGCAGCCTGTCAAAAAGAATGTCATCAACATCGGGGCTGTGCTGACATGTGCCTTGATGGTGTCGCTCGTGTCGATGCTCCGGGACCTTCTCATGGTCCGCCTGATGGTGCTGCCTGCGGGGTACGAGCTCCATGTCGGCGAAACGGCGGCGCGTTATTTCATCGGTAGCTATCTGGGCATTCTCACGGTGACGCCTTTGGTGCTGGCCGCTTACCAGGTGACCGTGCACGGCGGCTGGCGTCAGCTGTACGCCAAAATGGCCGCGAGCCGCCTCGTCTACGAAAGCACCTGCCTCGGGTTACCTGTGCTGGCGTTTCTGCTGTGGGTGGGGGCGTCGGCGCCGGCGCATAGCGAGACGCGCCAAATGGTGCAGGTGGCCATGTTTTTGCCGGTGGTGTGGCTTGCCTTGCGCCACGGCTGGCAAGGCGCCACGGTGGGCGGCACTGTCGCCAGCTGCGCCGTGAAGGCGTTGATGCCTGCGCTGTACGATCACACGACTATCCAATCCGAAATTCTCGTGGCGTTTGCCATCTCCACCATGTTGCTGGCCGGTGCGCGCATTGCCACGCTCGATCGGCGTGCGGAGCAGGAGCGGGCGGACGTGCGATCGGCTTTCGCACTCGCCCAGCGCAATGTCTATCTAGGCGAAATGCAGATGCGCATGGCATCGCAAACGCTTGAACAAGTGCGCGAGACGGTGCAAGTAGGTTTTTCCATGGTACTTGGGCGTCTGCGGCATCTGCAGCCGGCGCTGGACGATCGGGGTTATCAGCGGCACGCATTGGTCGCGCAAGAACAACTGCACCGGCTTGCCGACAGTTTGTACCCCACGACCATGCGGGAAAGAGGGCTGCCCACGGTGCTGCGCGAAGGCGCGATGGCGCGATTGCTCGACGAGGCGGGCGTGGCGTATTCGTGCGATGTGCGCGGCTCGTTGAGCCCGTTGTCCCACGCCGTGCGAATGACGATCTACCGCATCGTGAGCGATGTCATCGCCGATGCATGCTCACGGCGGGACGTTAGCGATATTCGTGTACGCATCCACGGCAAGGAAAAAGACGGACGCCGCGGTGCATTGATAAGCGTGCACCTGCGGACGGACCCCGTCAGCATCTCGCTTGTTCATTGGGACGATCTGTTGGCGTACATCGCACGGACCACTAGCGGCCTGGGCTTGCGCTCGATTCAGGACCGTGCGGGCATTTTCGAAGGGAGCGTAAAAACGCGCACCTCCCCGGAAGGACGTTGCATCAGCGTATTTCTGCTAGACCCCATTGCCGGCGGCGGCTAGCGCCGCCGGGAGGGGTTTTCCACGCAATTCATGGCGAGCCGGCGCCGCACTGCTCGGGATCCTGGCAGGTGTCCGCCGTCGCAGCACTCAGCATGGTGGCCCCGCTGGTTTGCGGCGTTGCCGTAACGACGATCGAGCTGTCGCGATATACCGTGGTTGCCGCCGTGTTTGCAGTGGCCGACGAGGTCTGCGCGGCGGATTGCTGCGGCGTCGACACATACTGCGAATATTTACCCATGGGCAGCGTTATGAATTGCCCGCCCGCCGTACCAATTGCGCCAATGACGTTGCCATTGAGGTCGTTGACCTGCACGTATTCGATACCATTCAAAACGAACACGTAAACGTGCCAATTCGGGCTCGCACTGACGTCCACGGCGTTCGGCCATGCCTGGCCCAGACCTGTGGCGGGCGGCGCCGCCGCCGCGGCCACTCCGGACAATCCCATTGCCAGAAACAGGCCGAGCGTGGCACGAGTTATTTTTTGCATGATCTTTCCCCTTACGATGGTGAATGACGAGTTGCCGCAATCTAGCTCCGTTCCGGCATGGAAAGGGTGATGAAAAACCGCCCGAAGGAGTACCGCTCAGAAGGCCACAGAGATATGTGACGGCGTCGTGAAAATACGCGCGGCGATTTAACCGGCGGAGGGTATGTCATCCAATGCCCAGGAGCACTGCCGCATTTTGCACGAGACAAATGGCTGCCCTGGGTAAGGTGGCGGATAGATTCGAAACGGCAAGCGTCAGGCAGGCGTTTCATGCGGTAGGTTGAGCTTTTCAAAACCGCCCGTATCGACTTTGAAGAAGTGCATCGCCAATGGGTGCTAAGAAACGCCGCTGCTGCCTGTTGAGAGCCCGGCATGCTTTTTAAAAGCAGTGGACGCCATGGAAACATTATTTGATTTTTTTCGTGGTTGTTTATCACCGCATTTGGTTTTTATATCGTCGGCATTATTAGGACTCCACGGCGTTGCTTTTTATCGGCGTGTTTCTCGATCTGAAATCCGATCCTGTTTCGGTTTGTTTTGGCATCGGCCTCAGTTGGCTCGGCCGTCGTGTGCGCGGCATGGGTGCGTGCCGATAACCGCCTCGCTATCCCTGTCAGGCGCGTGAGATGCTAAGTTGGGAGATTATCCACTCGCTTGCCGGAGCCTCTTATGTCTCATGTCCCTCCCGTCGCCGCTGCGGTCATCATGCGCCGTAGGTTTTCGCGCCTTGCCTTGGCCGTAGCCATGGCGCTTGCCGCCGGGGGAGTTGGTGCGCAGCAGACGCACACGGACAGTGTGCAGCCGCCGCAGGACACGCCGTATCCCGGCACGGTGTCCCTTCATGTCGATGCCAACGACACGGCACAGGGTATTTTTCGCGTCCAGGAAACGATTCCGGTGAAGGCTGGCGCGTTGACGCTGCTGTATCCCCAGTGGATTCCAGGCGACCATTCGCCGACCGGCCCGATCAACATGCTCGCCGGCCTCAAGCTCATCGCCAACGGCAAGCCACTGGCGTGGAAGCGCGACGAGTACAACGTATACGCGTTCCATATCGACGTACCCGCGGACGTGTCCAGCATCGATGCGTCGTTCCAGTACATGTCCGGCCGTACCGATAGCGAAGGCTTCGAGATGACCGATCGCATGATGGACATGGAATGGAGCAAGGTGGCGCTTTATCCGGCCGGCTATTTCTCGCGCGGCATCACCTTTGCGCCGAGTGTCACGTTGCCTCATGGCTGGCAGCTTGGCACGGCGCTGGAAACGTCTTCGCAATCGGGCGATACCACCACCTTCAAGCCGGTCACATTCAACAACCTGGTCGATTCGCCGATCTATGCGGGCGAATACTTCAAGCGCGTCGATCTCAATCCGGGTGGCGATGCGCCTGTGCACTTGGACATCGTGGCCGATGCGCCTAAATATCTGGAGATGACACCCGAGCAGCTCAAAGCGCATCGAGCACTGGTGACCCAGGCGGTGAAGCTGTTCGGCTCGCATCACTACGATCATTACGATTTCCTGTTCTCGCTCTCCGACCAGTTGGGCGGCAACGGCACCGAACATCACCAGTCCAGCGAAAATGGACTGGGCGCCGACTATTTCACCGCCTGGAACGATGCTGCGCCCGGCC
>DATJMR010000280.1:0-5723 GCA_035508595.1 Dyella sp. | reverse complement strand
AGCTGTGTTGGGTTGCTGCTATTGAGCGCCACGGCAACCAGCCAACCCTTTTGCAGGGCCGCATCGTTCGCGACGCTAGGCAGCGCGGCGATGGTGCTGGGATTGGCTTGCGAATCGTTGCCGGCTGCAAACACCACCAAGCCGCCGTGCTGCTCCACGAACGGTGCATAGGCTTGATCGAATGCCTGCGTGGTGGCGGTGTCGCTGGCGCTCCACGTAATGCCGCCCCAGGAGTTGTTCATGATCTGCACGCCGGCATTGATCAGTTGCAGATTGACCTGCCCCAGCGGCGTGGCGTCGGAAGGCGCGACCTGCGTCGGTGCGGTGGAACCGTTGTCGTCGGGAGCGTTGTCGTCGATGATGCGCGCGGACACCAGATAGGCGCCCGGTGCAATGCCGCCGGCGAAGCCTGCGTACGAGGCACCTGCCGCAATCTCCGAAACCCAGGTGCCGTGACCGACGACGTCGGGAATGTTGACGTTGTTGGTCGACGGATCGACGTCGACGAATTGCTGGATCACACGTCCGGCTACGGCGGGGTTGTTCGGCATGATGCCGCTGTCGACAATGCCGATGGTGACGCCGGCACCGGTAAAACCTGCGGCGTGCGCGGCGGCTGTGTTGGTCTCCGCGATCTGGGCCGTTTGCTGTTGCGGTGTAACGGTGACACCCGATTGTGAAGGCGTCGGCGTGGGCGATTGGACATTGCCGTTGCCGCCGCCTCCCCCGCACCCCGTCAATCCCAAAGCCAGAGAAATAAGTGCCGCGAGTTCACGGCGGCGCCATGCCTGCAGTCTTGCTTCCATAAAGCCTCACCCCACTTAGCTAGTTGGTCCCCACCGTTCCCCGGATGCCACCATGCGTGGGCGGCTGCATCCGGCAATAGCTTCGATGCTCAGTTTGTCACAACGGTAGGTGCACGGTAGTGCGTGATTTCTCACGAAAATTTACGTTTGCTGCTTTGCACTGCGGACTGCGATAATTCGCAAGTTATTTCCTCGGCGCCAACCGCCTCAAAGCTCCCCCGGAGATCCCCATGTCGGACGTCAGCGTTGTTATTGCAGGTGCCAAGCGCACCGCCATCGGTTCCTTTCTCGGCCAGTTCACCGGTGTACCCACCCCCACACTCGGCGCCACGGCCATTCGCGCGGCGCTGGAGCAATCGGGTATCGCCGCCCAAGACATCGGCGAGGTGATCATGGGTTGTGTGCTACCGGCCAACCTCGGCCAGGCACCCGCCCGCCAGGCATCGCTGCAGGCAGGGCTTCCCGCCGGCACCGGCTGCACCACCATCAACAAGGTCTGCGGTTCGGGCATGAAAGCGATCATGCTTGGGCACGATCTAATCAAGGCCGGCTCCGCCGCGGTGGTTGTGGCCGGCGGCATGGAATCGATGACCAACGCCCCGCACATGGTCAATGCCCGTGGCGGCATCCGCTACGGCGACGGCAAACTCGTCGACCACATGGCATGGGACGGCCTCACCAACCCGTACGACGGCAAAGCGATGGGCGTATTCGGCGAACTGTGCGCCGACAAGTACCACTTCACCCGCGAAGAACAAGACGCTTTCGCCATCGAATCGGTAAAGCGCTCCCAGGCGGCGCAGCAGTCCGGCGCTTTCGCCGACGAAATCGCTCCCGTTACTGTTGCGGGTAAAAAGGGCGACGTCCAGGTCGATACGGATGAACAGCCCGGTCGCTCCGACATCGGCAAGATCCCCTCATTGCGGCCCGCCTTCCGCAAGGAGAACGGCACCATTACCGCCGCAAGTTCCTCGAGTATTTCCGATGGCGCGGCAGCGGTCATCCTGTTGTCGGCCGACGACGCCAAGGCGCGCGGGATAAAGCCGCTTGCACGTATCGTCGCCCATGCCACGCATTCGCAGGAACCGGAATGGTTTACCACCGCGCCGGTCAGTGCGATCAGCAAGGTGCTCGACAAAGCCGGCTGGAAGGTCGGCGACGTGGACCTGTTCGAAGTCAATGAAGCCTTTGCCGTGGTGGCCATGGCACCCATGCGCGAACTGGGCATTGCGCACGACAAGCTCAACGTCAATGGTGGCGCCTGCGCACTCGGCCATCCCATCGGCGCGAGCGGCGCCCGCTTGGTGGTGACCTTGCTCAACGCATTGAAAACTCGCGGTTTGCGCCGCGGGGTTGCCGCGCTTTGCATCGGCGGCGGCGAAGCGACCGCCATCGCGGTGGAGCGTTTGGACTAATCCGCACTTTGCATGGTACGACCGGCCGGGGGCGTATCGACCCCGGCCAGGTTTAATGCGGCTTAAAAGTTGTTTGTTGAAACCGGTAGCGTAGAAAACGTGAAAGCGCTATTAATAATCTGCCAATTGGCATTCCACGGCTAAGGAGATCCACTATGAAGTTAACGCGTACCCTTCTCGCCTCCGCGCTTGTTGCGCTGCTGGCGGCTTGCAGCAACGGCGCGCAGGACAGCGCACAGGACGCGCAGAAGTCGGCTGACCAGGCCCAGCAAGCAGCTACTCAGGCTGCTGACCAGGCTCAGAAGGCCGCTGCTGCTTCCACCGCTGCCGCTCCGGCTGCGGCTCCCGCTTCGACCGCTGCCGCTCCGGCCGCAGCTCCCGCGTCGACCGCGGCTGCCGCTCCGGCTTCCACCGCACCGGCTGCTGGCGATGCGATGAAGAGCGCCGCTGCCGATGCGTCGCAAGCTGCCGACAAGGCTGCCGATGCGGCCAAGTCTGCGGCTTCCGCTGCCAAGGACGCTTCGAAGGGCGGCAAGTAATCCGTCGTTTGAAGCTCCGCGAAACCGGCCACCTTCGGGTGGCCGGTTTTTTTATGGGACTTATTTTTCCGGCCATTTCGCCTGCCATCGCGCGCGTCGGTACAGATACGCAACCCAGCCGGCTATCATCCACGGTTTGCCCCCGATGGCTGCATCCGACACCATGAGCGCCCTCTTCTCGCAGATCGATCCCCGCTCGTCCGAGTTCCAGGCAAGCAGCGCGCATCTGCGCACCCTGGTCGAAGACCTGCATCAGCAGCTGTCGCGCACGGCGGAAGGCGGCGGCGCCAAGGCGCGCGAAAAGCACACCGCACGCGGCAAGCTGCTGCCACGCGAACGCATCCGCGCGTTGCTCGATCCGGGCTCGCCGTTTCTGGAACTCTCCCCGCTTGCCGCACACGGCATGTACGACGATGCGGCACCTGCCGCGGGCATCATCACCGGCATCGGTCGCGTGCATGGCACGGAAGTGCTGGTCGTGGCCAATGACGCGACCGTCAAGGGCGGCACCTATTTCCCGATGACGGTCAAAAAGCATCTGCGCGCGCAGGAAGTCGCGTTGGAAAACCGCTTGCCCTGCATCTATCTGGTCGACTCCGGCGGCGCGTTTCTGCCGATGCAGGACGAGGTGTTTCCGGACAAGGAACATTTCGGCCGCATTTTCTACAACCAGGCGCGCATGTCGGGACTGGGCATTCCGCAGATCGCCGTGGTGATGGGTTCGTGTACGGCCGGTGGCGCTTATGTGCCGGCGATGAGCGATGAAACCATTATCGTACGCGAACAAGGCACGATCTTTCTCGGCGGTCCGCCGCTGGTGAAAGCGGCTACCGGCGAGGTGGTGGATGCCGAAGCGCTCGGTGGCGCGGACGTACACACGTCGACGTCGGGCGTCGCCGATCATTTCGCCGAAAACGACACCCATGCGCTGTCGATCGCACGCGATATCGTCGCCAGCCTCAACCGCAGCAAGTCGATGCCACTTGCCGTGCGCCCACCCGTCGAGCCTCGCTACGCCGCCGAAGAACTCTACGGCGTCATTCCGCAGGACACGCGCCGCCCGTTCGATATCCGCGAAGTGATTGCGCGCATCGTCGATGGCTCCCAGTTTCACGAATTCAAAGCGCGCTACGGCAAAACGCTGGTGTGCGGCTTCGCGCATATCCACGGCTATCCGGTCGGCATCGTGGCCAACAACGGGATTCTATTTTCCGAGTCGGCGCTCAAGGGTGCGCACTTCATCGAACTGTGCAACCAACGCAACGTGCCGCTGGTGTTTCTGCAGAACATCACCGGCTTCATGGTCGGCAAGAAATACGAAAACGCAGGCATCGCCAAAGACGGCGCGAAGATGGTCACGGCGGTGGCTTGCTCGCACGTTCCGAAATTCACCGTGGTGATCGGCGGCAGTTTCGGCGCCGGCAATTACGCGATGTGCGGCCGTGCTTACGGCGCACGTTTCCTGTGGATGTGGCCCAATGCCCGCATCAGCGTCATGGGCGGCGAACAGGCCGCGAGCGTGCTGGCTACCGTCAAACGCGACGGCATGGAAGCGGCCGGCCAAAGCTGGAGCGCGGAAAGCGAAGAAGCATTCAAAGCGCCGATTCGCGATCAATACGAACGTCAGGGCCACCCTTACTACGCCAGCGCGCGGTTGTGGGACGACGGCATCATCGATCCGGCCGACACGCGTCGCGTGTTGGGGCTGGCGATCTCCGCATCTTTGAATGCACCGATCGAGCCGCAGCGTTACGGCGTGTTCCGCATGTAAGCACACACACTCCTTGCTGCTTGGCGAAGAGAAGCCGTCGACAGCAAGGTTCACGCAGAGCGATATAGTTCCGCAGCGTCGACTCGCTCGTTTCAACCTTGTATGCATCAGACACCCCGATTGTCCGATGCATGCAAGCCGTGAAGCATTCCTTGAACTATTCCACACATTACGCATTCACTCGTTCGTGACGAAGGCGCACGGCGCATAAACGCCTGCGCCGGCTGATAGGTCGCGGAAAGATTACTGTCATTGGCAGCCATTGAAATCGTCGCTTCGGCTGCGATGCGTGCGCATGCAGTCATTCATGGGGAAATGCACCATCGATCAGCAGCCGAAGCCGCGCAGGGAGAGCGGCCGTGGATAGCGCATGGAGCGCTTCAACCTACTTCGACACAAGGATCAAGTCATGAAAAACCATAGTGAACGTTCCAATTTTGCGAAAACCGCTTTGTCTGCCGTGGTGGCAGTCGCTTGTGCGTTGGGTATCGCGTCACCCGCCAGTGCGCAAGGCACGCAGACGCTGGTGATCGAACCCGATCAAGGGCTCACGTCAATCTACAACCTGATCGATGCCGCCAAGTCGACTCTCGACATGACAATGTACGAGCTTCAAGACACTACCGCGCAGAACGATCTGTGCAATGCCGTCGCTCGCGGCGTGACGGTGCGCGTGATCCTGGATACCAATCTGGAGAAGAGCAACAACACCTCCGCCTACAACCAGCTCAAGGGCTGCGGGGTGAGCGTAGTGTGGGCATACACCAAGTATCAGGCTACGCATCAGAAGACAATCACAATCGACGCCGGCACATCGAACGCGCAGACAGCGATCATGACGCTCAACCTTACGAGCCGCTACTACAGCACCACGCGCGACTTCGCGGTCATCGAAAACGATGCGAACGACATCGCCGCCATCGAGGCCACCTTCAGCAAGGATTTTGCGCACAAGGCGGTAACCCCGACGAACGGCGACGACTTGGTGTGGAGCCCGACCAATTCGCAGACGTCTCTGCTGGGCATCATCAACAATGCCAAATACAGCCTGTTGGTGGAAAACGAGGAAATGAGCGACAGCGCGATTGTCAGCGCGCTGTCGAACGCCTGCAAGAAAGGGGTGAGCGTGGAAATCGCCATGGTCAATGACGACAACGACTACGCCAGCGAATTCAATACGCTAACCAATGCC
>DATJMR010000279.1:0-4930 GCA_035508595.1 Dyella sp. | reverse complement strand
TGTGTTGAGTGCTTCGCACGTCATGCTTTACTGGATTCCGGCCTTCGCCGGAATGACGGTGAGGTGTTATAGGGAACGATGGTGAGGTGTTATGGGGAATGATGGTGAGGTGTTATGGGGAATGATGGTGAGGTGTTATGGGGAATGATGGTGAGGTGTTATGGGGGATGATGGTGAGGTGTTATGGGGAATGACGGTGAGGTGTTATAGGGAATGACGGTGAGGTGTTATGGGGAATGACGGTGAGGTGTTATAGGGGACGACGGTAGGGTGTTATAGGAGTTTCGGGTAAAGATCGGTCCATGTGGGGTTTGTTTCTTCTATGAGCCGGATTTTCCAGGCGCGCTTCCATCCTTTTAATCGTTTTTCGCGTGTGATGGCGGATTCCATGGTTGAGTGAAGCTCGTGCCAAACCAGGAAATGCACGTCGTGTCGATTCGTGAATCCTTCGACGACGTTGTTTCTATGCTGCCAAATGCGCCTGATAAGGTCGCTTGTCACGCCAATGTACAACGTTCCATTTCTTTTGCTCGCGAGCATGTAGACGCATGGCTGTTTCCAATCCATGGGTGCTTCTCCTTGACGAGACGTCATTCCGGCGAAGGCCGGACGGAGTGCGAAGCGCGGAGAACGTCCGTAGGACGGCCCCGAAGGGGTGAGCGAAGCGAATCATCCAGTTTAAATGCGTCGTGCGAAGCACGCCTAAACACTCTTTGTGTTGAGCGCTTCGCACGTCATGCTTGTACTGGATTCCGGCCTTCGCCGGAATGACGTACAGCCCGTAAGGGCGTCAGGGATTGCAGGCGATCAATGAGGTAGAGCCATTGCGGGCATCTCCGCAAGTGGTGCTGTTAAACCTGCATCACCTTCACACCGGCATTGCGCAACGCTTCCACCATCTCCGGCGCTGCGCTGCTATCGGTAATTACCGTATTCAACGTTT
Source organism: Dyella sp. (assembly GCA_035508595.1). Taxonomy (GTDB): domain Bacteria; phylum Pseudomonadota; class Gammaproteobacteria; order Xanthomonadales; family Rhodanobacteraceae; genus Dyella_B. Next base: position 3,987 of record DATJMR010000279.1, on the reverse strand, counting down.
GCACCGGCGTAATGACGGACAAACTGCGTTGCCCCAATTTGCTGGCATCGAACACGGCAATCGTTTCGCGCGATACGCGGATCATCAGTGCGTTGAGCGAGGCTTCGAGCGGATCGGGTGTGGTTACGCCGACGTCGGGGTCCAGGCCGTCTACGCCGAGAAACAATTTGTCGGCGGAAATGCGCGAGAGCGCTTGTTCCGCATCCGGCCCGACCAGCGAGTACGATGTCTGACGCAGCAAGCCGCCGAGCATCATCACGCGAATATTGGGAAGGCCCGAAAGCTCCAATGCGATATTCAATGCATTGGTGACGACCGTCAGCGAGTCGAATTTCATCTGCCGGATCTGACGCGCGATTTCGGCGGTGGTGGAGCCGGAATCGAGAATGATGGTGTCGCCATCGTGGATGAGCTTGGCCGCGGCCTGGCCGATGCGCAGCTTTTGCGGATGCGAGCGTGTCTCCTTGATATTCAGCGGAATATCGTTGGTGACGGCTTGCGTGGCCGGCAGCGCGCCGCCGTGCGAGCGCGCAATGGCGCCGACGCGCGCGAGCGCCTCCAGATCGTTGCGGATGGTGACGGTGGAGGTACCAAAGCGAGCGGCCAGCTCTTCCACCGTGGCACGGCCGTTGGATTCCACGTACTCGACGATGAGGCGCCGGCGCTCCTCAACCAGCAAACGTTGCGAGGGGGCGGCAGCGCGGATTTCATTCATGACTAGCTTAGGCCTAAGAGTCTGGCAGCGTTGTCATGGTATATCTTGCGGAGAACCGTGTCTGTCAGGCCCAGGCCGTAGATGGACCACCGTCCCTGCGGAGGGATATCGGCCGGGGCATAGTCGAAGTATTCGTCTTCGGTTTCGAGGAAGCGGTAGTAGATCTCGTAGAGCTCATCCCCAAACAACTGCTGAGGGACGTCGTCGCCGTAGGGGGAGGGCACCGCATCGGTGCCGAACAGGATGCGATCTTGGTAGCGGTCGAAAAAGCGCTGGGCGGTGCGCGGCTGGCGGCCAAGCTCGCCGATGCGCGCGCTGATGTCCACCAGCGTGTTGGGAAAACGGTCCAGGCAGGCGGCTACCGCGTCGAGATTTTCCGCCCAATTGCCCACATGCATGAGCGCAAATGTGGTGTTGGGGTGGCGGGCGATCACGCGGTCGCGTGCGGCTAACAGTTCTTCGTTGCTGGGGAACTCGGGGCCGTAGAACGACCAATCCGGATGGTTACTCAGTTCCTCGTAACGTTCGTTGTATTGGTCCGTGGGTAGGAAAAACGCTTCCGGATCGGAGACGTGCATGAACACAGGCATGTGGTGCGCCGCACAGGCCTCCCACATCGGATCGAAACGGCGATCGTCGATGGCCACGAGCGGTCCGCTGTCGAGCTGCTCGCGCAGATAAAGTCCCAATGTTTTGAGCAGTTTCAATCCGCGCGCGCCGATGCGATGCGCGTGCACGATGGCGTCCGCTTGGATTTGCGGGTAATGGGATTGGGGAAAGTGCTCGTACGACGGTTCGGTGAGCGTGATGAAGCGTCCCGGCGCTGCTTTGTCGAACAGTTCGATGCTTTGTTCCAGGCCTTTGCCCACGCCGCCGGTGAGATTGACCAGCGTGCGAATGCCTTTGCGATCCATCACCGGCAAGAGGTCTTCGGGTTTGGCGAAAACGACAATGTCTTCGCCTACCGATATGCCGCTGCGCACGTTGCTGGACCAGGTTAGGTGCGTGTGCGCATCGATCACGGGAAAACGCGGGCGTTCGATGCGCGTTTTTTCAACACGAAGCATGCTGCGCGGCTTGAAATCCTTCAGGCGCAACTCGCTCTTGCTTCGATCGGGCGCGGTTTGCAGCGGATTTTTGCCGCTGCTGGCCTGAATGGTGCCGGCACCATTGGGCGGCGCGCAGCAGAAACATCCCGCACGGGTTTGGGTGCGGAATGACCAGGCTGGCGCGCTAGATTTGCGTTGATGATGTGGCATCGCTTTCTGCTACGAGGAGGAGCACAAACAAGCTCGTTGATGCGGTGAAGCGGCAACAAGAGCTTATCGCCTCAGCCCCCTCCCCGGTCGGGTGAGGGATGTCGCAGAACATCCCACCGGGGAGGGAGAGGCGCCGCGCTCAAACAGCATGGAAAGGGGGCCATGCCGTAGCGCGGATTCGGGTGGCGCATCAGCGCGGGTACTTCGCCATGATCTGATGCACTTGCTTGACGAGGGCGACCGCCTGATCGAGCGGTCGCAACCACATGTTGCGACCGAACATCACGCCGGTTGCGCCGGACGCCATGTAGAACTCCACTTTGCGCAGCACCGCCGCATCGTCGTCGTTCTTTTCGCCGCCGGAGAACAGCACCATGGTGCGGCCGGCCGAGCGCACCACGCGTTGCGTGCGGGCGGAAGCGTCTTCCCGCAACGCGTCATAGGGTTTGGGTACGTTGGCGGTGTTGTCGTCCGGCTCGTGCAATTTCACGATGTCCGCGCCCAGCTCCAGCGCGACGCGCGCGGCGTAGTCCTGCGCATACAGGCTGCCTTTGCCGCCCTTGGCGTCGATGGCGGCGCCACGCGGGTAGGACCACAGCACCAGCGGCATGCCGAAGCGCTCGCAGTCCTGGCGTACCTTTTCGAACTGGCGAAATTCATCGTGCTGGCGCGGCGAACCTACATACATGGTGTAGCCCACGGCGTCGGCGCCCAGGCGCACGGCGTCTTCTACCGAGGCGAACAGCGGTGACGTCGCCTCGGCATCGCTGGGGATATTGGTTTTGCCGTTGAGCTTGAGAATCAGCGGAATCTGCCCGCACCACTCGCCCATGTATTTCTCGGCCAGACCCACACCCAGGGCGATGGCCGAGAAATTCCCTTCCACTGCAAGCCGGAACTGGTACTCCGGGTCGACAGCGGGCGGGTGCGGGAAGAAGTCGGTCGGGCCGTGTTCAAGTCCCTGATCCAGCGGCAAAACGAGCATGCTGCCGTTGCGGGGGCCGTGCCCGTACATCAAGCGCCACAGGCGGGTTCGCTTGCCGTTGGATAGGGTAAGGCGAGAAAACTTTTCGGAAGTTTTCGAAAGGTGTTGTAACGAGTCTTTCATTTCGAATACTCTGGAGGCGTCATCGAATGATTTCAGATTCGAGCGAATTGGGCAAAATGTCAAGACTTCATAAGAAAACGAAAGAAAAAGCCATGTTGGAAGATCTCCGGGACCGACCGGCGGACGAGCAGCAGGCAGCGGGCTACGCGGACACCCTGCGCGAGATCCTGCAGCAGCCGGCCACATGGCAGGACACCTTCGACCTTTTGCAAGGCACAGTAGCGCAGCAGCAGCTGGCGAAGGCGCTGGACCCGCGGCCCGCGCATATCGTGCTTACAGGGTCGGGCAGTTCCATCTATATCGGTGAATGCCTGGCGCCCTTGCTGCAGTCAGGGCTGGGCATACCGGTACAGGCCATTGCTGCCGGCACCTTGCTTACGCATTGGCGCAGCGTCTTGCCGCCAGGACCGGGCTTGCTGATTTCGGTGGCGCGCTCGGGGGATAGCCCGGAGAGCGCGGCGATCGTCAACACCTTGCTGAGCGAAGCACCGGCATGGCGGCATCTGGTGATCACTTGCAACTCCGACGGCAAGCTCGCCACGCAGTATCGCCACGAGCCGCGCGTCAGTGCCGTGGTGCTGGACGAGCGCACCAACGATCGCAGCCTGGTGATGACCAGCAGCTTCACCAATTTACTGGTGGGTGGTTTGGGCGTGCTGCACGGCACGCGCGCCGCGCTTGCCGCCGGCGCGATCGATGTGGCGTCGTCCAATGCGCAGCACATCTTCGATACGCACGGCGATGCCATCGCCGCGCTGGCGCAGCGCGATATCCGCTCGATCGTTTATCTGGGCAGCGGCGCGGCGTTCGGCGCAGCGCGCGAAGGCGCGCTGAAAATGTTGGAGATGACCGGTGGCAAAGTCGTCACCCTGGCCGAAACCTTTCTCGGCCTGCGCCACGGCCCG
>DATJMR010000278.1:0-16888 GCA_035508595.1 Dyella sp. | reverse complement strand
CCGGTTTGCGCTACTGCATGAATTCGGTAGCGATGCGGTTTGTGGCGTATCGGGTGAGCTGAATCGAGTCTCCCCTTTCGACTCGTCATTCCGGCAAGAGCCCGGAATGACGACAAGGCGAAGCAGCGAGTGCTCTAAACGGGGGCGGCGTCGCGATACGGCGCCAGCAATGCCGGATCGTCGAACAACCCCGCCGGCAGCAAATACCGCGGATCACGCCCTTGAGCGAGCAACTCGCGAATGCGTGTCGCGGATACTTCCAGCGGGGTTACCGCCAGCTCGATCACGCGGCCGGCCGATTGCGCGCCGATGACAGCGGGATCGTCGGTGCGTCGCGCGGCGACCGCGCGTTCCAACTCCACCGGAATACACGCATCGACACCGGGGCGATTGATCACGCCGATGTGCGTAAGGTCCAAGAGATCGCGCCAACGATGCCAACTGCGCAACCCCGCAAAAGCATCCGCACCGAGCAGCAGCACCAGCGGACGCTCGCCGAATTCGCGACGAAACTCGCCCAGCGTATCGATGGTGTAAGACGGACCGCTGCGATCGAGCTCGCGCGTATCCAGCGCAAGCCTCGACTGCCCGCGCAAAGCGGCGCGCAACATATCCACGCGCTGCGTTGCCGTGGCCGTAGGCGGCGCGCGATGTGGCGGCACGTTGGCCGGCATCAAGCGCACTTCCGCTTCGAGCAGTTCGGCCGCTTCCCACGCCACGCTGAGGTGGCCGATGTGAATCGGATCGAACGTTCCGCCAAAAAGGGCCAACGGTCTCATGGCGAAAGTTCTCGCTCTACGCCTCTCTCGTTCGAGAAAGAAGCGGCACGACGATTAGGTCGACGCCGGATCATGAGAGTGCCTGCGCGGCGCGCGGCTCAGCAATCGCTGCGATCAACCGCTGCGTTTCCAACCATGCATCGCCGGCCTCGCGTCCTTTGGCGATGCGGTCGATACGCGCGGCGCGCGCAAGGCATTGCATCCAATGTTCGCGCGGCGCTCGCCGCAGTGCTTTGCGGAATAGCTGTTCGCGGGCGGGCCACAAGCGTTCCGCACGCGCTTGCGCGCCGAAGTCGTGCGCGTTGGCAAGGCGCATGGCGAGCTGCAACTGGTTGACCAGCCACCCCATCAGCGCGATGAGTTCGTCGCCTTCGGCATGCAAGCCGTCGAGAATGCGCAGTGCGCGCGCGCCGTCGCCGCCCAACGCGGCATCGGAGAGTTTGAAAGCATCGTAACGGGCGCTGTCGGCGACCAGATGCTCCATCTCGTCCGCATCGACCTTGCCTTGCCCGTGCAACACGGCAAGCTTGTCGATTTCCTGCGCAGCGGCGAGCAGGTTGCCCTCCACGCGTTCGGCCAGCAAAGCCAACGCATCCGGTGTCGCCGATAGCCCACGCGAAGCCAGTCGCGCGCCAATCCACGCCTCCCACTCGTTCGGCCTTGGCGCGTTGAAGATCACTACGCACCCGGCGCTATCGATGTGCTTCGTCCATGCACCTTCGTGTTTGCTGCTCCATTCCACTGCCGTAACGAGCAAACTCACGTCGGACGGCGGATTGGCGCAGAATTCGGCGATCGCTTTCGCACCTTCCGTTCCGGGGCGTCCCGTCGGCAAGCGCAGATCAAGCAGACGACGGGTGGCGAACAGCGACATGCCAGCCGCGGCGCGAGCCAATTCGTCCCAATCGAAGTGAGCCCCTACGTCCAGTACTTGCCGCTCGGCATAGCCAAGCTTGCGCGCTTGTGCGCGCAGCGCATCGGCGGCTTCCAGCACCAGCAATTCTTCGCCAGCCAGCAGATAGACAGGGCGCAAGCTCTCTGCGGCTAGCGCCTTCTGCCACTGTGCGTGGTTGAGCGGCATACGATCTCAGTTAATCGGTGTCGGCATGTATTGCGTCGGCTCTTGCGAGGTGCTCGCGTTAGCCGGCAATGGACCAACCGCCTTCGACGCAGCCATCTCGCCGTGCTTGTTAACGGCCTGTAGGCGGAACAGCATGGCCTGCACAGCGTCGTCGATCAGGCTTCCCTCGATCTGCTCCATCTGCGACTGCGTAGCTATCGGTTGGTTCGCGTCGTAGCTGTATTCGCGTTGCAGATCGATGGCCTGGCTCGGGACGATGACTTTGCCGTCCGGGTCCGTCGCCGTGAAGACAACATGGAAGCGCACCGCGAATTCGGTCACCTGCGCAGCACCATTGATGGTCAACGACTGTGCGTTGAAGTTTTGTGCCGGCACATGCAACTCGGCAATGCCGGGGCCGCTGTTATCTTCAAGCTTTACATTGGATGCTAACAGCGCGCGCGCCAGTTTACGCTGGAATTCGCCGCTGCCGTTGACGGTAAGATGCACACGCTCCATACCCTTCGGTAACGCAGCGCTGCCACGCAGATGGAATCCGCATGCCGCGAGGGCGAACATAGGCAGCAGCGCGATCAGTTTCAGCATGCGGTGGTTCATGAAATCATCCTGCGACGATGTTGACGATCTTGCCGGGCACCACGATCACCTTACGCACGGCCTGCCCTTCCAGGAAGGCTGCCACATTGGGTTGGGCGCGCGCCAGCGCCTCGGCTTCTTCCTTGGAAGCGTTGGCAGCAATTTCGATGGTCCCCCGCAATTTACCGTTCACCTGAACGGCCAGGGTTAGCGTATCGCGCACCAGCGCTGCCGGGTCCGCTTTCGGCCAGGGCTGGTCGTCCAGCACCGTTTGCGCATGACCCAAGGCCTGCCACAGCGTGTGACTGACGTGCGGCACCACAGGATTGAGCAACAGCACCATGGATTCCAGCGCCTCATGCCGCACGGCGCGACCTTGGTCGCTCTGGTCCGTGAATTTGCCTAACGCGTTGAGCAGTTCCATCAACGACGCGATGGCCGTGTTGAACGCATGGCGCCGGCCGAAATCGTCGCTCACCTTCTGAATGGCCTCGTGCAATTGTCGGCGCAGCGCCTTTTGACCTGCATCCAGCGCGGACGGATCAACCACGGGATGGTCCGGTTGATGGACGTGCGTGAGCACTTCGCGCCAGAAACGGCGCAGGAAACGCGCCATGCCTTCGACGCCTGCTTCGCTCCATTCCAGCGACTGCTCCGGCGGCGCGGCGAACATGGAAAACAGGCGCACGGTATCGGCGCCGAATTTATCCACCATCGCTTGCGGATCGACGCCGTTGTTTTTGGACTTGGACATCTTTTCGGTGCCGCCAATGTGCACCGGCTTGCCGTCGGCTTTCAGCGTGGCGCCAATCACGCGCGCTTTTTCGTCGCGCTGGATTTCCACGTCGGCGGGATTGATCCAATCCTTGGAGCCGTCCGTATGTTCACGGTAGAACGTCTCGGCGATCACCATGCCCTGGCACAGCAGATTGGTGGCCGGCTCGTCCGACTTCACCAAGCCCGCATCGCGCATCAGCTTGTGATAGAAGCGGAAGTACAAGAGGTGCAGGATCGCGTGTTCGATGCCGCCGATATATTGATCCACCGGCAGCCAATCATTGGCGCGCTCGTCCACCAGTCCGTTCGCGCCAGGGCTGGTGTAACGCGCGTAGTACCAGCTCGATTCCATAAAGGTATCGAACGTATCGGTTTCGCGTTCGGCCGGGCCGCCGCATTGCGGGCACGTGGTCTTGCGCCACGCGGGATCGGCCTTGATCGGCGATTGCACGCCTGAGAACGCAACGTCTTCGGGCAGCACTACCGGCAGTTGGTCGTCCGGCACCGGCACGGCGTCGCACTTGGCGCAATAGATCACCGGAATCGGGCAACCCCAGTAACGCTGACGGCTCACGCCCCAATCGCGCAACCGCCAATTGACGCGGCGCACGCCGTGTCCATTGGCTTCGAGCTTGTTGGCGATGAAATCGAAAGCGTCGCGATAGTTTTTGCCGTCGAGATCGCCGGAGTTGATCACGCGCATATCGGCGCGCGTTTTATCCGAATACCACTCCTTCCATTGTTGCGGGTCGTACGTTGCATTGTCGCCGCTGACCGCGATCACTTGTTTGATCGGCAAGTCGTACTTGTGCGCGAATTCGAAATCGCGCTCGTCATGGCCGGGCACGGCCATCACGGCGCCGGTGCCGTAGCCCATCAGCACGAAGTTGGCCACCCATACCGGCACCTTGTCGCCGGTGATCGGGTGGATCGCATACAAGCCCGTAGGCATGCCGCGTTTTTCCTGCGTTTCCAGCTCGGCTTCCGACACGCCGCCGTGCCGCAACGCTTCCAGGAATGCCGCGAGCTTCGGATCGTTCTTGGCGGCCTTCAACGCCAGCGGATGCTCGCCGGCGATCGACACGAAGGTCACGCCCATCAAGGTATCCGGACGCGTGGTGAACACCGTGAGCGGTTCCGCCTCGCCTTCCACCTCGAAGTGAATTTCCACGCCTTCGCTGCGGCCGATCCAATTGCGTTGCATGGTCTTCACTGCATCGGGCCAGCCGGGCAGCGTGTCCAGGCCGTCGAGCAGCTCTTGCGCGTAATCGGTGATTTTCAGGAACCACTGCGGAATCTCGCGCTTTTCCACCAGCGCGCCGGAACGCCAGCCACGGCCGTCGATCACCTGCTCGTTGGCGAGCACGGTCTGATCGACCGGGTCCCAGTTCACCACGGCGTTCTTGCGGTAGGCCAGGCCTTTTTTCATCAGCCGCGTGAACATCAACTGTTCCCAACGGTAGTAGTCGGGCCGGCACGTGGCCAATTCGCGCGACCAATCGATGGCGTAACCCAGCGACTTGAGCTGGTCGCGCATGTGATCGATGTTTTTGTACGTCCATTTGGCGGGGGCGGTCTTGTTCTTGATCGCCGCGTTTTCCGCCGGCAGGCCGAACGCATCCCAGCCCATCGGTTGCAGCACGTTTTTGCCGTTCATGCGTTGATAACGGCTGATGACGTCGGCGATGGTGTAGTTGCGCACATGCCCCATGTGCAACGCGCCGGAGGGATACGGCAGCATCGCCAGGCAATAGAACTTCGGGCGGGAGGGATCCTCCTTCACCTCGTAGGCGCGCTGCGCGTTCCAATAGCGCTGTGCGACGGATTCCACCGCCTGCGGGTTGTAATCGTGGTTGGAACCCTGGTCTTGAATGTCCTGCATGATCCGGCGCCGTTGATACGTATTCGGCAGCGCAGGGCGTCCATCGCCGTACGCCGCGTTGAACGCGCCAGACTAGCAGAAATAAGTTGCCGCTTGGATCGATCGGGGCTTAAAGCCGCCTATCCGGCAGGGCACGCCGCAACGCTGCCGGTCGCCACAGCCGGGGCAACGCTCGCGATCTGCCCCGCTAGCGTCGACAAGGCCTGCTGGTGGGCCGCCACCAAGCCTTCGTAGCCCTGCCCTACGCTTTGGTTGATCCGGCTGTTGCAGGTGATCACCGCCGGCCCCTTCAGCGCACGAATGGTCCAGGTAGCATCGATCAGCGCATAGTTGCCGGGCGATGAATCGAATCGGCGCAGATCGACCTTGATGCGCAGCACCGGTTTGCCGTCCACCCCCACGCCGCTGCTGACGTCCTGCGCGTTCATCTGACGCGACAGGTCGACCGACAGCGCGCCACGCACCTCGTCCGCCAGCGGCGCGATCCAGCGCTCGCCGTCGAGCATGGCGACCGATTGGCCACCCTGGCGCACCACCAGTTGCGGCACATCGTCCTGTGCGGGAACACCCACCGGCATCAGCTCGAATTGAAAGTTCGCCGTCGGCGCGGTGTTACCCGTTTGCGTATTTTCGGGGGCCGGAATCAACGTGTAGTAGTGCACCGGCGCCGACGCGCAGGCAGCCAGCGCCACCGCGACGCACCCCGCCATCAGATGTCGCATACGAATCATGGATGGCTCCCTTGCTGCGGCGAGTTGGTGGTTGGGCCGGCATCCGGAGGCGGTGCGTCTTTGCCGCGCCCGCGGATCAGCGCACTGGGATGGGTATTGAGGTAATCGGTCAACGTGCGCAACGAGCGCGCCATGCGCTGCAATTCCTGCAGCGTACCGGCGAGATTCTGTTGCAGCGGCGAATCGGCCGACAACGCATTGTTCGCTACGCCCAGGGTTTGATTGGCGCCCTTGAGCGTGTCCTGGAAAGCGGGCAACACATTGCCGTTGACTTGCTTGATCGTCGCATCGAGGTCGGCGAGCGTGTGGTTGAGGTTGTTGCCGATGGCGTCGAACGGAATCTTGTCGAGCTTGTCGACGATTTGCGCCACCTGCTCCTGCAACTTGTCGAAGCTGCCCGGCATGGTGGGGATTTCGAGCGGGCGCGCATCCGGGTTGTACTCGACCTTCGGCGCCTTCGGCTCGATATCCATCGAAATGTAGAGCTGCCCCGTCAACAGATTGCCGACCTTGGCTTGTGCACGCAGACCCTGCGCGACCAACACGCCGATCATGTGAGACATATCGTCGTTGTCGCCTTTGGACTTGGCGATGGCTTCCAGCTTGGTATGCGCATGGCCAAGGCGATCCGGATACACCACGGCGCCTACGTAAATGGGAAATTTACCGGTCTTTTCGTCGTAATCCATGTGGATGGATACGACATTGCCGAAATTGATGCCGCGGAACTCCACCGGCGCATTCACCGTCAAACCGCGCAGCGGTTGATCGAAGCGCATGCGAATGTAATGCGGCTCGCCGTCCGGCGGCGCCATCGCTGCGGCCTGGGTGTCGAACAAGGTGAATGCCGTATCTTGGCCGGCCGGCTTCTCGTCCGGATGCGGACCGGGTGCGTCCAGGAACGCCACGCCACCGGCAAGCACCGTCGCCAGCGACTGTGTGTTGAGTTTCAAACCATCGGCGCTCAGCGACACATCGACGCCGCTGGCATTCCAGAAACGCGATTCCGTCGTCACGTATTTGTCGTACGGTTGTTCCACGAAAATCTTTAACGAGACGCTTTTGCCATCGTCATTGAGCTTGTACGACGCCACGCGCCCCACTTGAATGCGACGGAAATAAACCGGCGACCCGATATCCAGCGACCCCAAGTCGGCGGAGTGCAGGCTGAAACTTTTGCCGCGCGAGTCGTTGGTGACGGACGGCGGCGTTTCCAATCCGGTGAAGTTGGTTTGCGGTTGCGTGGACTTGCCTACGTCCACGCCGATAAACGAACCCGACAGCAACGTGTCGATGCCGGAAACACCTCCCAAGCCAATGCGCGGACGCACCACCCAGAAACGCGTGTCGGCCACCGCGATGTTTTCCGCGCTCTTTTCCAGCTCGACCGTAATGTTCACCTTGCTGTGATCGGGGCTCAGATGAATGCGGGTCACTTTGCCGATCACCACGTCCTTGTATTTCACTATCGTCTTGCCCGGCTCCAGGCCTTGGGCAGTCTGAAAGCTGATGTTGATGGTCGGCCCTTTTTGCATCCAGGCGCTGACCACCAGCGACAACCCCACCAGCGCCGCCACCACCGGCACCAGCCAGATCCACGACGCGCTGACGCGACGCCGCCGCACTACCGGTTCGGGTAGATCGCCGCCCACGTTGGGTTGGTTTTGATCAGTCATCTTCTTCCTTGCAATCCCAGATCATGCGCGGATCGAAACTCATGGAGGCCAGCATAGTTAGCACCACCGTGAGACCGAAATACACCACCCCAGGCAATGGCTCCACCTGGCTGAAGAACCCGAACTGCACCAGCGCGGTAAGCAGCGACACCACGAACACGTCCAGCATGGACCAGTAACCGATGAATTCCACCAGCCGGTATAGCATGGCCCGCTGCCGGCGCGCCCAATTCGTACCGCGATGCACGCTCAGCAGCAGCGTGCTCATGACCAGGAATTTCATCATGGGCACCACGATACTGGCCGTGAAGACGATAACGGCGAGATCCGGCGACCCCTTCACCCACAGCTCGATCACACCGCTGAGAATGGTGTTGTCGTCCACGTCGCCCAAGCTCACCGTACGCATGATCGGCAGCACGTTGGCGGGGATATAGAAGAGAAACGCGGCAATCAGCAGCGCCCAGGTATGCATGCGGCTGTTGGGTTTGCGCCGATGCAGGGGACTTTCGCAACGCGGACAGGCCGCATGTGGCACCTGCGTATCACGACATACCAGGCCGCATACGTGGCAACCGATCAATCCAAGTTCGTGGGCCCGCGGCAAGGAATTCACGACGCCGGCTCCGGAATCTTGTCCCACAGCTGGCGCACATCGATGCCGGCAAAAATGGTGATCAAGATCGCCAAGGCCGCGTAGGCGAAAACGCCCGCGTCCGGCGTGACGTCGAAGTACAAATGCGCCTTGACGATCGACACCAGCACGCCCAACACGAACACTTCGCTCATCGTCCACGGGCCGATGTAATGCAAGAGCACCATCAACCGGCGAAACCCCGGTGCGCGCCGCCCCACACGCCCATATATGAGCAGCCATCCAAGCACCAGCATCTTGCACAACGGAAAGAAAAACAGCGTGCCCGCCGCCAGTACGGCGACGACCTGCGAATGCTCCTGCCACATCATGACGATGATGCCCCAGAGCGTGGTGTGGATTTGTTCGCCGTTGAACGCCAGTGTGATGATCGGCCACACGTTCGCTTGCACGAACACCACCATCACCGTAAATACCAACGCAAGCATCGCGTTCAGACCGATCGGCTGATGCCGCTCCAGCACAGCCTGACAGCGCGCGCAACGCGCCGCCTCGCCCCGCTTCAGCCGCCGGCGGCGATACACCGTATCGCAGTGTTCGCAGATCAGCAGCGACGGCGCGAAGGCCTTCTGCGCGTGATCCGTGCTGGCGGGGGGTGTACTCATGCTCGCAATTCTCGCAAATCCTTAAGCGGCGTGCGCACACTTGATATGCTCCGTACAGCCCCGATTTCATCGGGATGACTTTTCCGGAGCCCACCGTGAACGCTGCCGTTTCCCCGCACATTTTCGATGTCGACCAAGACAACTTCGAAACCGAAGTGCTCCAGGCCTCGCTCAAGACACCGGTGCTGGTGGATTTCTGGGCCACCTGGTGCGGCCCCTGCAAGTCGCTGGGCCCGATGCTGGAAAAACTGGCGACCGAATACAACGGCGCGTTTCGGCTGGGCAAGGTCGACGTCGACAAGAACCAGGAATTGGCCGGCGTCTTCGGTATCCGCAGTATTCCTACCGTGATGCTTGTGAAAGACGGCCAGATTCTGGATGGCTTCGCAGGCGCCCTGCCGGAAGGTCAATTGCGCACTTTTCTTTCACGTCACCTCCAAGCGCTGGATGGCGATGTCCAAGAAGAGGAAACGATGGAGGAGTTGACACCCGAATCGCCTGAGCAAGCCATCAATCGCCTGCAACAGGAAATCGCCGCGTATCCCGATCGCTCTGAATTGAAACTCGATCTGGCCACAGCGCTGGCGCAAGCCGGTCACGTCGCCGCGGCGGAAACCGAACTCAACGGCCTACCAGCGAATCTCGCCACCGATACGCGTGCCGTGCGCTTGCGCAGTCAGCTCGATTTGGCGCGTTCGCTCCAAGGCACGCCCTCTTCGGAGATTTTGCAGCAACGGATTCATGCCAATGCGCAGGATTGGGAAGCGCACGATCTGCTCGGCGTGCGCTTGCTGCTTGGCGAAGATCCGTCCGCCGGCCTGGAACACTGGCTGCTGATCCTTGAGAAAGCCCGTGACTGGCACGAGGGCCAGGCCAAGAAGCGTCTGCTGGCCGCATTCAACACGCTGGACGATGCAGAACTGGTGAGCCGCTACCGCCGCCGGATGGCGTCGCTGCTGTTCTGATGCCGACCGCCCTGCGTTCGGGACGCTTGCATCAAGCACAACCATACGCATAAGTATGGTAGCCTGCGGGTTCCTTACGAGGAACCCGCATGCGCGCATCCACCTTTCGACGACTGCTCAATCTGTGGCCGCCGTTTTTGTTCAACAGCATTCGCTTGCTGAGCCTGGACGACAACTACACCGATGCGCGCGTGGTGCTGCGGCTGCGGCCTTGGAATCGCAACTACGTGCGCACGCAGTTCGGTGGCAACCTGTTCGCGATGGCCGATCCGTTTTGGATGCTGCTGATCCTTCACCATCTGGGCGACGATCACTTCGTGTGGGACAAAGCCGGCAGCATCGATTTCGTCGCGCCGGGCCGCGAGGATGTCTACGCGCATTTCAAACTCGAACAAAGCGTGCTGGACGAACTTCGCGCCGCCGCCGCAACGGGTGACAAAGTCTTGCGTTGGTTCGACGTGTCGATCGAAACGGCGGCCGGCGAAGTTGTTGCCGTGGTGCGCAAGCAGATCTACGTACGGCTGAAACCGCGCCACCGCTGAAGGTCATTCCTGTTGAAAACGGGCGATCTGTTCAAGCATGGATTCCGCTTTTTGCACGCTACCGCCAGCCAGACTGTTTTCAAGCCAACGCTGATATCGCGTGCGGCGAATCAGCCACGCCATGAGCGCAACCAATCCTACCGACGCCACACCCGAAAGCATCAGATAGCCCGTCAAACGGGGAGCGACAACGGTGGGATCAATCCCTGTACGGGCGATTGCCATCAACACCATGGGTATCCATGCAAACGACCACGTTACCGCATAGAGCGGCGCTTCCACGCGTACGCGCCACTGGCGAAGACTCGCGATGCGCCGCTGAATGTCCAGCACGGGCGACGCGAAGTCGATCTGCTTGATCAGATAGATATTCCGTGCGGCGGTGACGATCATCAGGACGCCAAAGGCATGTACCGCCAATCCCCACAGCAGGAAATGCGCGACCGTCATGCGCGGCATCCAGAACGAAACCGCCATCAGCGCCAAAAGCGCACCCGCCACAATTTGAATCACCTGCCCCCAAAACAGCGGCTGCAGTCCGTGCCGCACCTTATCCAAACGACTTTCCGTCAAAAGCCTCACGTTGAACGCGTGCTGTTGATCCAATTGACGGTGCATGGCTTGCCACGCAAGCTTCATTTCATCCAGTTCCATGATCATGCTCCCGCGGGCACGGTGCCCGTCATCTGATGGCGGAGTTTCTGTTTGATGCGACTGATCTTAGTCGCCACGTTGGTTTCGCTGATGCCGAGAATGTCGGCGATGTCGCTGTAGCTGCGATCTTCCAGATACAAAAGAATGAGCGCGCGGTTGAGCGAATCGAGTTGATCGATCAATCCGCGCAACGCGACCAGGCGCTCGTCGGGCTCGGCGACGCCGTCGCTGCCGCCGATGGTGTCCAGGTGGCTGGATTCCAGCGGCTCGAAACGATCCTCCTGGCGCGGCGTGCGTCGCACCTGCGAAATGGCGACGTTGAGTGCGACGCGATACATCCAGGTCGAAAATCGTGCGCGCGTTTCATCGAAGCTGGGGAATGAACGCCACAGTTGCACGCAAATTTCCTGCGCAAGATCGTTGCGGTCTTCCGGGTGCCGGGCATACATGGACACCACCTTCAGCACGATCCGCTGGTGTTCCCGCAGCAATATCTCGAAAGCTTGCTGTTGTTGCCGTCCGCGCATGGTCGTTCCCCGTGGTTATTCCATGATTCGCAGATCGCGCGAAAAAATCACAGGCTGGTCTTAAGATGCTCCCCTACAATGGGGATACCTCCCCCGTTCCGGCTTTGCCATGGCTCCTCTGCGCCTCAAACGCTATCTCATTACCGGCCTGCTGACCTTCCTGCCGCTATGGGTAACCTGGCTGGTGTTCAAATTTATCGTGGGTTTTCTGGCCGATCTGGGCGCACCGCTCGTGGCGGCCTTCATGGGCGCCTTAGGCTGGGTATCGCCGCAAGCGGCCGAGCAGCTTAGCCATGGCTGGGTCACTTATGTTCTCGCCCTGGTCCTTACGCTGATTGCGCTGTACGTGCTCGGGTTTCTTGCGACCCGTGTAATCGGCCAGCGGCTGCTGCACGCTTTTGACAGTGTCCTGCAACGTATTCCCCTGGTGCAGACCATCTACGGCGGCACCAAAAAGCTGACGACCGTGTTGCAGAACAAACCCAGCGGCGTGCAACGCGTGGTGCTGGTGGACTTCCCGCGCAAGGGCATGAAAGTGGTCGGCTTTGTCACACGCGTGATGACCGAAGAAAACACCGGTCGCGAGATGGCCGCCGTATACATCCCCACCACACCCAACCCCACCGGCGGCTATCTGGAAGTGGTTCCCATCGATGAAGTAACACCCACCGACTGGACCATGGACCAGGCGATGGCCTTCATCATTTCCGGCGGTGCCGTGGCGCCCGATACATTGCCCGCACCACCCTCGCCGACTCCGTCGCCGGAGGAACGGGCATGATCGCCGCGCATCGTGCATGGGTTGCGATGTGCCTGGGCATTGTCGCCTTGAGCGCACACGCCAGCGGGTCGCACGACAGCAACTGGACCACGCCGGCTGAAGCTTCTCAATTCCGTACGACGCCGAGCTACACGGACACACAGGCTTATCTCGAACGCTTGCAGCAAGCCGCACCGGGCAAGATCAAGCTGGAAACATTCGGCATAACGCCGCAAGGCCGTCCGATGGTGGTGGCAATCGCCAGCGCGGATGGCACCTTCACCCCCGATGCGGCGCGCAACACGCACAAACCGATCGTTCTGGTGCAAGCGGGCATCCACCCCGGCGAGATCGAAGGCAAAGACGCAGGCCTGATGTTGCTGCGCGATATCGCCTTGACGGGCAAGTTTCCGCACCTGCTCGATCATGTCGTGCTGGTTTACATTCCCGTCTTCAGCGTGGACGGACACGCGCAAAGCTCGCCGTACAATCGCATCAATCAAAACGGACCGGAAAGCATGGGCTTTCGCGGTCAGGCGCAATACCTCAACCTCAACCGCGACTACATCAAGGCCGACGCACCGGAAATGCTCGCCTGGCTGAAGCTTTGGCAAACGTGGCTGCCCGATTTCCTGATCGACGTGCACACCACCGACGGCGCGGACTACCAATACGACCTGACTTGGTACACCGAGGACCCGCACAAGCTCGATCCGGCGATCGCCAGCTGGCAACGCGAAACGATCGCGGACCAGGCCATGTCGGCCTACGAAAAGCTCGGTCATCTCGCCTCGATCTATCTCGAATTCAAGGACGGGCGCGACCCACGCAAAGGCATCGAGAATTTCGGCTCCGGCCCACGCTTTTCGACCGGCTACGCCGCATTGCAAAACAGGCCTGGATTGTTGATCGAAACGCATATGCTCAAACCCTATGCGGTTCGCGTACGTGCGGTTTACGATCTGCTGCGTGTGGTGCTCGGCGATATCAATCGCAATCCTGCAGCGTTGCTCGCGGCAACCCGTCAGGCCGACGCCGACACCATCGCTCGCGCCGGACAGGCACAGGCACAGGTGCCGCTGACGTTCAAGCCGGATCCGCAAGCCACGCCGTTCGAGCTCAAAGGCTATGCGTTCACGCAAACGCATAGCGACATTTCCAACGATACCTGGATTCAATACGACCCCAGCAAACCCGTTACCTATCGCATCGACAACTGGAACGGTCTTCTGCCGGACATTTCGATCGCGCCGCCAGCCGCTTATGTGGTGCCCGGCGAGTGGAAAACGATCATCGACAAGCTGGACGCGCATGGCATTGCGTATCGGCGCATCGGCCATCCGATGAAAGAGGTGGACGCCACGGCCTACCAGCTCGATCAGCCTCACTGGGCGAGCGAACCCTTTGAAGGCCACCTGATGCTGCAGAGCTTCAACCTGCATGCACAGCCGGTCGAGGTCACGTTGCCGGCAGGTTCGGTGATCGTGCCGATGAATCAGCGCGCCGCAAACCTCGTCATCGAACTCTTGGAACCTCAAGCTCCCGATTCGCTGCTGCGCTGGGGTTATCTCAACGCCATCTTCGAACAGAAGGAGTACGGCGAGGCGCGCGTTCTGGAAAAATTGGCGCGCGACATGATGGCGAAAGATCCCGCACTGAAAGCCGAGTTCGAGAAGAAATTGCACGACGACCCAAGCTTCGCGGCAAGCAGCCGTGCGCGCCTGACTTTCTTTTACGACCGCTCGCCGTGGTACACGGTGCAACGGGTAGGCGTTTATCCCGTGCTACGGGTTGATGCGGCGCAGCTGGCGAACATTGCCACCAAATAATTTACTTGGTTGCCGCCAAGCGCCTCCTTTGTCTAACGTTATTCCGGCGAAGGCCGGAATGACGTTCATGCAGCGACCACCTCGAACGGCCGCATCATTTCGTTCGCTTCGTGTTCGAGCAGATGGCAATGCCATGCGTAGCGGCCCGCGTAACCGTCAAAGCGAACGATGATCCGCGTGATCATGCCTGGCCACGCTTGCACCACGTCTTTCCATCCCGCCTCGCCGGCAGAGGGTACTTGCGCGGGGCCCGTGTGACGCACGGTTTTCGAATCCAGCCACGCGCCCTGATCGAACGGCTGGCGGTCCAGAATCTGGAACCGCACCATATGCAAATGGATGGGATGCGAGTCGTCGGTGAGATTGATCAAGCTCCAGATTTCCGTGCTACCAAGCACCGGCTTTTCCGTCACCGGTTCGTGCCAGCGCTTACCGTTGAGCAACATCAGCATGGGCTCGGCCACGCAATCCGCGTAGGAATCCAACGTCAGCAAGCGTTGGGATGTCGCTGCGGATTCGGCCATACGCGGTACGTCGCGCAATACCGCGGGCACCACGCTGGCGTCTTGGACGGGACGACTGCCTACGCGAAACTGCATGATGGGCAGCGCATCGTTCATCAACTCGATCTGTTGACCTGCCAGCGCTGCGAAATCGATAACGATGTCCGCTCGCTCTCCCGGCGCCATAAACAGGTTTGGCTGCGTTACCGGCGCAGCCAGCAAGCCTTGGTCGCTACCAATCTGTACGATCGGCCGCGCATCGCGCAGCTTCAGGTTGAAAAAGCGTGCGTTGGAGGCATTGAGCACGCGAAACCGATAACGACGCGGCTGCACATCCAGATAAGGCCATAGCGCACCGTTGATCAGCATGGCGTTGCCGAACACCTCCGACACCCACGGTGCATCGCTATTGCCCGAAACAGGGTAATAGAGCTGAGCGTCGGCAGTCAGCAGGCGATCGCTCAACGTCAGCGGAATTTCCTGCTCGCCTCGCGGCAACGCCAGCGCATGTTCGTGCTCATCGCGAATGATCACGTTTCCGAACATGCCCGCATAAATGTTCAGGCGATTGATACCCATCGCATGATCGTGATACCAGAGCCCCGCGGCATCCTGCTTATTCGGGTAGGTATGCAAGCGCGATTTTCCCGGCACATACCAATCTTCCGGATAACCGTCGCTGGTGGTGGGCACGCATGCACCGTGCACGTGCACGATCGCACGCACCTCGGGCTTGTCTTTCTCTGCGCCGTGAATACGGTGATCGATCGGCAAAAAATGCTTAGTCGGCAGCGCGTTTCGCCAGTCGACGCGAAAGGCCTTGCCGCTCTGCGCCTCGATCGTCGGACCCGGCATGCAGCCGCCGTAGGTCCACACGCGTGTCGGCGGCAGGTCGCGATGCAAGCGCTGCTCGGTTTCCCGCATATCCACGCGCAGCACGTCGCTGCCCGCGTGCAACACCGGCGGCAACGGCAAAGGATCAACGAAAGGCTTCCATTGATTCGGATCAAGCAATCGCGGCACGTTCGACTGGTCCGCCACGATGTGCTTGCACAACGCGCCGCCTCCCATCTTGGGCATGGCTTGCATGTCATGTGCTCGCAAGCGCAGCGACCATGCGCTCGCGCCAAAACCCAGAGCGGACCATTTGAGGAAATCACGACGGGAAGCAGGCACGTCACTCTCTCTCGTAAAGAACCAGCGTTGCAACGATCGCTTGCGCGGTTGCCAGAGTCGGCAAAAAGCATCGCCCCACGGGATGGGGCGATGCGTGGCAACCTGACGACGTTGCTCGATAACGCAGAATGGTGTTTACCATTTTTTGCCGATGGGCTCGCCAGTGCTTTCATCCAGGAACAAGCGGCGATTTTCCGGGTGCGGATCGTCGAAATCGAACATGCGATTCAACGTACCGGCCAAGGCATCGAAGGAGCCGCCGCCCAAACGCTGGCCGTCCAGCCAGTTGTCCTCGATAAAGCGGGTGACCGAACTCTGATCGCTCACGCCGTGATCGACATAGTTCTGGCGTGCCCACGGCGACACCACCATCATCGGCAGACGCGGGCCATAACCGCAGCGGCCTTGCACAGGCTTGCCGTTGGAGTTCACGCCCGGCAACATGCCGCGCCCGTTGCAGACGCCCATCGCGTTGAGCGCATCCTGACCGGTTTGTGATGCGTTGGCCTGCGGGCCCTGCTGATGGTCGTACCAGCCATCGGAGTCGTCATAGGCGATCACGACGGCGGTGTCGCGCCACTCCGGACGCTTCTGCAGATAGTTGATCACGTGCACGATGAACTGCTGTTCGTCCAGCGGATCGGAGTAACCGGCGTGACCGTCCTGATAGCCCGGCGCCTTGAGGAAACTCACCGCTGGCATGTTGCCGGCATCGACCGCCGCATAGAAATCGCTCAGGTCGTATTGATGATTGGCCGCATCGCCGGCGTGACCGATCATCGCCACCGACGTGGGGCGCACATGCGTGGGGTTGGCCGTGCTGGTGTAGTACTGGAACGGCTGATGGTGCGGAATGTAATCCGCCTTCACCGTCTGCGTGACGGTCGACAGCGTGCTGCGTTTACAGCCGGTGGTGCCGTTGGCGTTCGTCGCGCTCAGGTCAAAGCCGCCTTCGAAAAAGCCCCAGGTGATGCCTTTGGCGTTGAGCAGGTCGCCGACATTCTTGCCGCTCAAGTGCACGCGCGCACCGCTGGAGGTGGAGCACACATCGTCGGTCGGATCGGCATCGCTCACTAACGTATAGCCGCCTTGTCCATCCGCCACTTCCACACCGCCCGCGGCGAGCGATTCGCTGATGCCGTTGGTCTGGCCCGAAATAAGATTGACGGC
>DATJMR010000277.1:0-11078 GCA_035508595.1 Dyella sp. | reverse complement strand
GCGATTTTGCACGGCGGCCTCAACGCGGCACCCTATACCCCCGACATGGAAAACGGCGGCTGGCATCTGGCCGGCGTACCGGGTATCGATGTGCTGCTGCTCGGCCACGAACATACGGATTTCCCTGGCCCTCGGTTCGCGCACATGCAGGACGTGGATGACGCACATGGTTTCGTGCGCGGCGTGCCGGCGGTGATGGGCGGGTTCTTCGGCAAGGATCTGGGTGTGATCCGACTTGCGCTGGTGCGCCAGCAAGGCCGCTGGACGGTCGACAAAAGCAAGACGTTCAGCCAGGTGTGGCCGATTTGTCCGCCCGTGATGGCGGCAGGCAAGCCCACGGTTTCGTCATCCAACTGCGTACAGGCCGATCCGCAAATCAAGCTGGCCACCG
Source organism: Dyella sp. (assembly GCA_035508595.1). GTDB lineage: Bacteria > Pseudomonadota > Gammaproteobacteria > Xanthomonadales > Rhodanobacteraceae > Dyella_B. The sequence goes on along the minus strand of DATJMR010000277.1, from coordinate 10,687 downwards.
ACAAGGTGCATCAGGCCGCCGTCGCCTACGTCAACACGCCGATCGGACAAAGCAACGTGCGCATGAGCACCTACTTCGCCGACGAGGGGGATATGAGCGCATTGGCGCCGGTGAATGCGGCGCAGATCGACTATGTGCGCAACGCGTTGCATGCCGCCCACCCCGAATGGGCAAACCTGCCGGTGTTGGCGTCGGCAGCGGCGTTTCGCACCGGTTTTGGCGGCCCGGACGATTACACCGACGTGATGCCGGGTCCGCTGACGTTGCGCAGTGCCGCGGATTTGTATTTCTATCCCAACACGCTTGCCGCCGTGAAGATCGACGGCGCGCAACTGAAGCAGTGGTTGGAAACATCGGCAGGACGCTTCAATCGCATCGATCCACATGCAGCGGGGGAACAGGCGCTGATCAACGAGAAGTACTCCGGTTTCAACTTCGATCAGATCCAAGGCGGCATCCGATATGTCATCGATGTGTCCAAACCCTTGGGCCAGCGCATCGAAAAACTCACCTACGGCAACCAACCGGTATCGCCTACTCAAACCTTTATCGTGGTAACCAACAACTACCGTGCAAGCGGCGGCGGTCGCTTTCCTGGACTGGACGGCAACAACATCGTGCTCGCCGCGCCGGATGGCACGCGCGACATTCTCGCGCGCTGGCTGCAAGCGCATCCCGCGCTTGGTGCGAACGATCTGCCGCAAGCGTCGTGGCATTTCGCGCACTTGAAAACGCGTGGCGCGGTGGTGTTTACCTCGGCGAGCGACAAGCAATCGATCGCGCAAACCGATGGACTGAACAACGTGCGGCAACTGCGTGACAACGGCGATGGCACCGCCGTTTACGCCATCGATTTATCGCATTGAGCGCGCAAGGTTTCTTTTGAAACTTTTCTCGATGAAACCCAATGCGCCCGTCATGCCATAGTTTCATGTAGCAACGGTTGACAGTCGTTGCAGCGCACAACTATCTTCGAGCCATGTCATACGCATCCGCGCCAGCACGCAGCTTTATCGAACCGGTCGATACCGGTCGTGCCTGCGTCGCCGTGACAACGATTACCACCACTACCGGAACCGGAACGACCGGGTTCGGGGTGGTGTCTGTGCGCGAATAAAGTCTTAGTCGCAAACGGTCCCGCCCTCGACGAGGCGGGCCGGCACAGACCGAAACCCGCCAGCGAGATCGGGGCCTCTTACGGAGGCTGTCATGGAAAGCTGTGCATCACTCATCGCCGAACACCCACATCGCCTGCCGCCCTTGCAGGCGGCGACATCGCGTCGGCGCACGCTGGCGGTGGGTTTGATCGGACCTGGACGGGTGGGCGGCGTACTGCTCGCTCAATTGCGTGCGGCGAAAGAACGCCTGCTGCGCGAAGCCGGATTGGAATTGAAGCTCTGCGGCGTGGCGGCGAGCCGGCGCATGTGGCTCGATTGCGACGATCCGGAACTCAACGCGCAACACGATGCGCAAACCTGGCGCCCCACCGACCTGGATCAGTTTGCGGCGTACGTGCGCGGCGACGACAAACGCCACGCCATGCTGATCGACTGCAGCGCGAACGATACAGTGGCGTCGCACTATCCTTACTGGCTCGCTTCCGGCCTGCATGTCGTCACGCCGAACAAATTGGCGAGCAGCGGACCGCTGTCGCGTTGGCAGGCGATTCGTGCCGCAAGCCTGCACGGCGGCAGGTTTCGTTACGAGGCGACCGTCTGCGCAGGCTTGCCCGTGGTGCAAACCCTGCGCGATCTGCTCGACACCGGCGATCAGCTGCTGTCGGTTGAAGGCATGTTTTCCGGCACGCTTGCGTGGCTGTGCTGCCAATACGATGGCACGCGCCCCTTCTCCGCGCTGGTGCGCGAAGCGCATGCGCTGGGCTACACGGAACCCGATCCGCGCGACGATCTTTCCGGCGTCGACGTGGCGCGCAAACTCGTGATTCTGGCGCGCGAAGCAGGTTGGCCGCTTTCGTCGCACGACGTGGCCGTGGAGAGCCTGGTGCCGGCGTCGCTGGCGGATGTGCCGCTGGACGCATTCATGGCCCGGCTGGATGAGCTGGATGCGCCCATGGCGGTACGCCTGGCGGAGGCAAACGCTGAACGAGGCGTGCTGCGCCATGTCGCCAGCCTGGATCGCGATGGCTGCGCCCAGCTGCGTTTGCAGGTGGTTGCCGCATCGCACCCGTTCGCACATACGCGGCTTACGGATAACATCGTGCAATTCCGCACACAGCGTTACCGCGACAATCCGCTGCTGGTGCAGGGTCCCGGGGCCGGCCCGGAAGTGACAGCCGCCGGGGTGTTTGCCGATTTGCTGCGCATCGCCGAATCGCTGGAGGTGCGCGCATGAACGCTCCTCTTGCCGTGAAGCCCTCCATGTCCTCGCAACGCCTGCAAGTCGCATCCGCCACGGCCTTTGCCAGCATCGGCAATGTCGGCGTGGGATTCGACATTCTTGGACACTGCATCGCCGGCGCCGGCGATCGCGCCGATGTACGCCGCATCGAAGCGCCCACGGTGCGCATTGCCGGCATTCAAGGTTGCGTGGAATTGCTTCCCACCGATGCGGCGCAAAACACCGCCGGCGCGGCGTTGATGGCATTACGCAAAGCGCTCGGTTTACAACACGGTTTCGAGATCACGCTGCATAAAGGCATCGCGCTGGGATCGGGCATGGGCGGTTCGGCGGCCTCCTGCGTTGCCGCGTTGGTGGCCGCCAATGCGCTGCTGGAACGTCCGCTGTCTCGCGAATCGCTGTACGGTTTTGCGATGGAAGGCGAGGCCGTCGCCAGTGGCGGGCGCCACGGCGATAACGTCGGCCCGATGCTGCTTGGCGGGTTGGTGCTCGCCACGCGCGATCGCCTGGTACGTTTGCCGGTTCCGCCAACCTGGCATTGCGCGTTGGTGCATCCGCACGTTGTGCTTGAAACGCGCAAGGCGCGCGCGGCGCTGGCCGGCGATTACGCGTTGGGCGAATTCGTCGCGCAGTCCGCCAATCTCGCACTAGTGCTTGCCGGCTGCTGGCGCGGCGACGCGGAGCTGGTGCGCGAAGGCCTGAAAGACGTGCTGGTGGAACCGCGCCGCGCGCCGCTGGTGCCCAACTTTGCGCGGGTAAAACAAGCCGCGCTGGACCACAAAGCCATGGGCGCCAGCATCTCCGGCGGCGGTCCCAGCGTATTTGGCTGGTTCGAACATCGCCTCGAGGCCGAAGCCGCCGCCGTTGCCATGCGCAGCGCATTCGCCGATGTGGGATTGGATAGCGACAGCTTTGTATCGCCGGTGGACGGACCCGCCGCCACGCTGCTCCCCGCACTCGACGCCGGAGGACATGCATGAGTGCAGCGTTGCGTTACCTGAGCACGCGCGGCGCGAAGACCCGTGCGACGTTGAGCGAAGCCATTGCGGCGGGACTTGCGCCGGACGGCGGCCTGTACGTACCCGATCACCTGCCGACGCTGAGCCCGGAAGATTTCAACGCCAACGGCACGCTGGCCGAAACGGCCGCCACACTGCTGAGGCCGTTTTTCGCTGGCGATGCACTTGCCGGCCAATTGCCCGCCATCTGCGCCGACGCGCTCACCTTTCCGACTCCGCTGCGTGCCTTGCCGCAGCATCCGAACACATCGGTGCTGGAGCTTTTTCACGGCCCCACCGCCGCGTTTAAAGACATCGGCGCACGCTTTCTCGCCGCGTGTCTGCGCCGCGTGCGCGGCGATGCCGCCACACCATTGACCATTCTGGTTGCCACCTCCGGCGACACCGGCGCCGCCGTGGGCGCGGCGTTTCATCAGCAACCTGGCATCGATGTCGTCATCCTTTATCCCGATGGTCGCGTCTCGCCTCGTCAGGCACATCAACTCGGATGTTTCGGCGACAACGTGCAAGCACTGCGCGTGCAAGGCCGTTTCGACGATTGCCAGCGCATGGTGAAAGCCGCGTTGAGCGATACCGCTTTGCAAGCGCAATCGCCGCTGTCCTCGGCCAACAGCATCAGCCTCGGGCGCCTGCTGCCTCAAATGAGTTATTACGCGCACGCCGCGCTCGCATGCTGGCGCGAACAGCGCGAGCCGCTCAATGTGATTGTGCCCACCGGCAATCTCGGCAACGCCATGGCGGCCGTGTGGGTACGCGCCATGGGTTTGCCAGTGGGTCAGATTCGATTGGCCTGCAATGCAAACGCCACGCTCCCCGATTTTTTTACAGGCGATGACTACACGCCGCGCCAAGCGGTGGCGACCTTGGCCAATGCGATGGATGTGGGCGCGCCCAGCAACTTCGAACGTCTGCGCTGGACGTATCCGGATGTAAACACCTTGCGCATGCATTTGCAGGCGCAGAGCGTGGATGACCGCACCATTGCCGCGACCATCGCCAAGCATGCGCACGAACACGGTGAGGTGTTCTGCCCGCATACGGCGACGGCCATGCACCTGTTGGATCAGTATCGCGATGCCGGTGACAACTTGCCATGGACCGTGGTGGCGACTGCACACCCGGCGAAATTCGAAAGCGTGGTTGAGCCGTTGATCGGTAAATCCGTCGATGTACCGACGGCGTTGGCGGCCATGCTGCAACGCTCGGCGTCGGCGGAATCGATGGCGGCGGAAGATGGCGCACTGCGCGAGTGGTTGCTGGACAAAGCGGCACAATCCGTCATGCTCTAACGAATCCTCGACGGTCTATCGGTACCTTCTGGTCATTCCGGCGAAGGCCGGAATGACGACGGGGCGAGAATCGAACTAATCGGCGAGCGCCTCGCCGTTCGTCGCGATCACCTTTGCGTAGAACTTCGCCGAAGCCTTGGGCGTGCGCTTCTGCGTTGCGTAATCCACATGGTACAACCCGAAGCGCTTGGCAAAACCCAGCGACCATTCCAGGTTATCCAGCAATGACCACGCGTAATACCCTTTGAGATTGACACCCGCGTCGATGCATTGATGCAACGCGCGCAGATGTTTGCGCAGATAAGCGACGCGCAGCGGATCTTCCACCACCTCGCCTTCGGCCACGGGCGGATCGTAAAACGCGGCACCGTTTTCAGTGATGTAGAGCGGCACATTGCCGTAGCGGCTCTTGAACCACATCAAGGTATCCACCAGTCCCTGTTCGTAGACCTCCCAATCGGTTTCGGTGTGCGTGACGTTGGGTTGGCGCACACGCGAAGCCTTGCAGGGATAACCGTCGTCATCGTGCTTCACGACCGAACGCGTGTAGTAGTTGATACCCACGAAGTCGACGGGCTGCTTCGTCAGATGAAAATCGTCGGCGGGAAAATCGGGCCATGCGCTGTCGAAGATTTCCTTCAATGCCGGCGGGTAGGAACCGAGCAATGCGGGGTCGGCGAATTGCTCGTTCATGTACGCATGCGCGCGTCGCGTGGCCGCCATATCTTCCGGACGTTGCGACGCGGGATATTTGGGCTCGATATTGAACACCACGCCGATCTGGTGTTTCCCCGCGGCACGATAGGCCTGGATCGCGGCGCCGCTCGCGCGCATCAGGTTGTGTGCGGCAATCGGCGCTTCGTATTTGCTGCGATGCCCAGGCGCAAGCACACCGTTCAAATAGCCGCCGTCCGTCACGACCCATGGCTCGTTGATGGTGGACCAGTGCTTTACTCTGCCATCCAGCGCCTTGAAGACCACGCTCGCATATTCGGCGAACCAGTGCGCGCTGTCGCGATTCAACCAGCCGCCGCGATCGTCGAGCGCGGCGGGCAGATCCCAATGGAACAATGTCGCATTCGGTTCGATGCCGTTCTTGAGCAACTCGTCGACGAGGCGCGAATAGAAGTCCAGACCCTGCTGATTGATGCGGCCGCTACCCTCCGGCAGCACGCGGCTCCAGGCGATGCTGAAGCGATAACCCTTAACGCCGAGCGCTCGCATCAGCTGCACATCGTCTTTGTAGCGACGATAGTGATCGCTGGCGATATCGCCGTTGTCGCCATTGGCCATCATGCCTGGCGTATGCGCAAACCGCTGCCATATGCTTGGACCGGCGCCATCGGCCAGAGGCGAGCCTTCGATCTGATAGGCCGACGTGGCAGCGCCCCAAACGAAATCAGCCGGAAAGCGATAGCTGCGGGTCATGATCCGAAACTCTCCATGCCGCAGTGCGGCTTGATGTAACCGATGTCGCGGCGAGAATAGCCCAACGCTGCATAGTGATGGGGCAATGCATTTCGATGGCGACTGTCAGTCTTGACCGGATTCGCAAGGTTTATCCCAACGGCCACGTCGGCGTCGATGACGCCAGCTTCGACATTGCGGACGGCGAATTGCTGGTGCTGGTGGGTCCATCCGGCTGCGGCAAAACCACGCTGCTCAGAATGATCGCGGGCTTGGAACCGATCACCGCCGGTACGCTGCGGATCGACGATCGCATCGTCAACGATGTCGCGCCCAAGGATCGCGATATCGCGATGGTGTTCCAGAACTATGCGCTTTATCCGCACATGACGGTTGCGGAAAACCTTGGCTTCGGCCTGCACCTGCGCGGCAAACGACAGGACGACATCGACCGCCGCGTGCGCGAGGCGGCGAAGTGGCTGGAATTGGAACACCGTCTGGATGCCCGGCCAGCCGCCCTGTCCGGCGGGCAGCGTCAGCGCGTCGCGCTCGGTCGCGCGCTGGTGCGCGAGCCCAAAGTGTTTCTGCTCGACGAGCCGCTTTCCAATCTCGACGCACGGTTGCGCTTGTCGATGCGTGTGGAAATCGCGCGACTGCATCGCCAGCTCGGCACCACCACCATCTACGTCACGCACGACCAAGTGGAGGCGATGACGCTGGGCGAGCGCATTGTGGTGTTCGACGGCGGCAAAATTCAGCAGATCGACACGCCGATGCATCTTTACGATCAACCGGCCAATCTGTTTGTCGCCGGCTTCCTCGGCTCTCCGGCCATGAATCTGCTGCGCGGCCTGTTGCAGCAGGAAAACGGCTGGCAGCTGGCGATGCCGCACACGCGGATACCTTTGAGCCTGTTGCCGCAACAGGAAGCCGCGCTTGAGGCATGGAACGGTCGCGATGTCGTGCTCGGTGTTCGACCGGAAGATCTGCAACCCACGACTTCGGGGGCTTGGGCATTGGAGGCGAAGGTGGAAGTCGTCGAACCCGTCGGCAACGAGGTCTTTCTCAATCTGCGCTTCGGCGACAACACGCTCGTCTCGCGCGTGCCGCCTCATCACATTGCTGCGCCTTGCAGCGTGTTGCGACTGAGCATCGCCGCGGACCGCCAGCATTTCTTCGATGCGGAACGTGGCACGCGCATTGTGTGAGCACCCGGGCCGCATCGCGCGCCTAGCCTTTCACGCTACCTAGCAGCAGGCCTTCCAGGTAATAACGCTGCAACGCCAGGAACAGCACCAACACCGGCACCACGGTGATCACGGACCCGGCCATCATCAACTCCGCATCCTGCGCATGTTCGCGCGCCAGCGACGCCAGCCCGAGCGGCAAGGTGTAATGCTCCTGACCGGTCAGTACGATCAGCGGCCACATGAAATCGTTCCATGCGGTAAGAAACGTGTAGATCGCCAGCGTCACCATGATCGGCTTGAGCAAGGGAAGCACGATGCGCGCGAAAATGCGCAGTTCGCCCGCCCCGTCGATGCGCGCCGCTTCGAGCAATTCGTCCGGAATGCCGCGCGCGTATTGACGCACCAGGAAAATGCCGAATGCGCTAGCCATCGCCGGCACGATGACGCCGCCGTAGTTGTTCACCAGGCCGATGGGCTTGAGCATGAGAAACAAAGGCAACATGGCCACCTGTGCGGGGATGGCGAGCATGCCCATCACCGCCTTGAACAGCGTATTGCACCCCGCAAAACGCAGCTTCGCGAAGGCGTATCCCGCCATAATGTTCAACGCGAGCGACAGCACGGTAATCGCCGCGGAAACCGACAAACTATTGAGCAGATAGCGCCCCATACCCGCGCGCGCGAACAGCTCGCGATAGTTGTGCAGCGTGGCGTGCGTGGGAAGCAGCGGGGGCGGCAGCGCGCTGGCTTCGCCCGGATACATCAGGGACACCGACAGCATCCACAGCAAAGGAAACAACGCAATGATCGTCGCGCCTATCAGCAAGCCGTTGATCAGCGCCTTCGCGATGCGCGGGTTCATGCCTCGCTCTCCCGGCGCCCGAAGCGCAGCATGCACGCCGTAACCACGAACATGATCGCAAACAACAGGAACGCGATGGCCGAAGCCGAACCCAGGTTCCACCACTTGAAGCCTTCGTTGTACATCAGGTAGAGCACGCTGACGGTGCTTTCCAGCGGACCGCCTTCGGTAATCACATACGGTTCGGCGAACAGCTGAAAGTAGCCCGATACGGTAAGAATGCCCACCATCAGCAAAATCGGCGCGAGCATCGGCAGCGTGATGTGACGAAACTGCTGCCACGCCGATGCGCCGTCGATGCGTGCCGCCTCGTAAAAATCGGCAGGTATCGCCTGCAGACCCGCCAACAGAATGATCATGTTGTAACCGAAGTTTTTCCACACCGCGAACAGAATGATCGCGGGCATCGCCCAGTGCGGATCGCCCAGCCAATCGACGGGATGGATGCCGATCCCGCCCAACATGTCGTTCACCAGCCCGTACTTGGTATTGAACAGATAACGCCACACCACCGCGACGGCGACCACGGTCGTCACGACGGGCGCGAACAATGCCGTGCGAAAAAACGGCTTGCAACGCGCCAAGGGCGAATGCAACAACAACGCCGTGCACAAGGACACGGCGATCGACAAGGGAACCGCCACGACCACGAAATACACGGTATGCCACAAGGCGCGCCAGAACAGCGGTCGATGCAGCAGCGCCCAGTAATTGTCGAAAGCGACAAAGCGCAGATTGTGAAGATCGGCCAGCGCGTAAAGATCGTAGTCGGTGAGGCTCAGCACCAAGGCGCCGATCACGGGCACCAGAAAAAACACTCCCAGCACGATCGCCGCCGGCGCAAGAAACAACCATGCCGCGGGTTGCCGGTTCATAGCGATACGCCTGCGTGTTGCGGGCGATCCAGCATCCAGCGCCGCTTTTCCAGAATGCGGTCCGCGCGCTTGTCCATTTCGGCCGTCGCCTGATCGATGGTGAGATCGCCGGCCGCCGCCTGCGCCGCGACGAGTTGCATTTCATTGACGATCTGCTCCCATTCCGGCACCGGCGGCGTGGGTTTCACGCGTTCCAGCTGTTCGCGAAAGGCTTGCGCCTTGGGATCGTCGCGCAGACTGCCCTGGCTCCATGAGCTGCGCCTGGGCGGCATGTCGCCGAGCAGATCGTAGAAGCGATCTTGCACCTGCGGACGGGAGAGATATTCGATCAGCTTCCAGGCGGCGTCTTTGTGTTCGGACTTGCGAAAGATCACCAGGCTGGAACCGCCGGCCACCGATGCGCCCGGTCCATCGGGACCCGGCAGCGGCGCGGTATCCCAATCCGCTTGCTCGGATGCCGGCAAGCGTTTGCGGAATTCGCCGATATTCCAAGGACCGGAGAAGTAAAAGCTGTACACGCCGCGACCGAATTCCGACCACGGATTGCCGGCTTCGACATTGGTGATGTCGGGCGCTTCATGCATCCGGAAAGTGTCGACATAAAACGTCAACGCGCGTTTGAAACCGGCGCTTTCGAAGTTGCCATAGCGGCCGCCGTCGCGCAGCAGCGTATCGGGCTGCTGCAGCGCAAGCGCGGTGAGCTGATCGTATTCGTTGGTCGGCAGCAGAATGCCGTACTGGCCGCGATCGGGATGGCTCAACGCGGCAAGCATGCGCCGCCACTCGGACCAGTTGCGCGGCGGTGCGTCGAAACCGGCGGCTTTCAATAAATCGCTGCGGTAAAACAACAGTCGCGTATCGACATACCACGGCACGCCGTACGCGACGCCATTGTAGACATTGGTCGACCAGATGCTGGCGAAGTAGTCGTCGCGCCGCACGATCTGCGATTGCGCCACGCGCGTCTGCAAAGGCTGCAGCGCCCCCAACGCCACAAACTCCGGCATCCAGGTATTGCCGATCTGGGTCATGTCGGGCGTGGAGTCTCCCGCAAACGCCGTAAGCAATTTCTGATGTGCCGCCGTCAACGGCAATTGCTGCAGGACGACGTGTATATCCGGATTCTCCCGTTCGAATTCCGGCAACAACTGGGTGATGGCCTCGCCCTCCCGTCCGATCGTCCAGAAGGTAAGCGTATGCGAATCCGGATGCTGCGATGCGCACGACGTTGCCCACGCTCCGATCACCGCTACGCCGATCACGCGCCAAAGCGTCTGGATACGAGGTGCTCGTGGATGGCGCGTGAGCATGCTTATGTCATGGCTTGTCCAGCCATCCCCCGGTAAAGCCGGCGCGCTGCAGACCTTTGCGAATATAGGGGTTCTTGCGCATGACGCTCCACACGAATCCGCTGCGCCAGTTCTCGATCATCAGCACGATCGGGCCTTGGTCGATGCCAATCTGCAACGTATCGAACCATCCCTTGCCGCGCACCACGCGTCCTTCTTTAGGGGGGGTGTCGGTATCGAAGCTGGGATTGAAGGCGTCGACAAAACCGTAGCGGTCGTAGACATCGTCACCATAGCGATCCTTCATAGCCTGCAAGGCGGGAACCACGATTTCCGGTGCGAACGCGATCGATCCTCCGGCCGCCGTCGGCGCAATCGTGCCGTCGTCGGAAATATAA
>DATJMR010000276.1:0-6376 GCA_035508595.1 Dyella sp. | reverse complement strand
ACTTCCACGCGCGGGATCATTGAACCGGTAACTGTAATGGCTTGCAGCTTCTTCGCCTGATTCTGGTTGGGCGACTGTCCGTTGGACGGATTGGTCTGCGATGAGCTGGGCTGCGTGGACTGCTGCTGATTGTCGGTAGACGTCGTCGACGTCTGAGCAACTGCAAACGGTGCGAAAAGCGCTAATGCCAAGGAACTTGCCAATACGCTGCGGCGTATACGAATGGAGTTCATACTTTCTCCCCTCCCGGTGAAAAATCGAAATTTATGGCGGCCCGACCCCCTATTAAGTCGGAACCGGCCTATGTGGATTTCTGTACGCGTGACCTTGATGGTCAAAACTTTCTTGTTATGTAAGTTGCATCGGCTTATGGAAGATGTTTACGGCCCTCCGTTGTTGTTTGCGCTACATCATCTTCCGTGTCGATGCGATAGACATAGGCATGCACGCCGTCCGGACGTGCAGGTACATCGAGATGCAAGCCGTCGTCCTGTTGATGGAAAGTGACCGGCTTGCCCGTTGCCAGCAGGGTCACTGCCTTCACTTTTGTCGACGGCGCAATGGAATGAATCCAGGCGTGGCCTGAAGATGGCCATTCCATTTCGATGGCGTAGAGCCGGCCGTCGTGTGTGGTAAAGCGGAAATCTTCGGCCGTATAGGGCTTGGTCTTGGTGTCCTGCATGGTGCCGGCGGCAACCTGCGTGGGGCCTTCGCCGAAACGATGCCAGGGGCGCGAGCCGTAAATCGCCTCGCTGTTGACCTTCAGCCACCCACCCACCGACAGCAAAATGTGCTTGGCTTGATCGGGAATCGTGCCATCGGCCTTGGGGCCGATATTCAACAGCAGGTTTCCGTTCTTGCTCACTACATCGACGAGCAACTGCACGATTTCATCGGGCGATTTGTACGTGTCGCCCTCGGCGTAGCCCCACGAGTCCGGACTCACCGAGGTCTCGGTCTGCCACGGCTGCGGACGGATATCGGCCGCCTGCCCGCGCTCGATGTTCAAGGTGCCGGTGCCCGGCATCATGTTGTCGAGCTTGTAGTTGAGCACGACGCCCTGATCGCGCGCTGCAGCCTGGTTGTAGTAGAACGCCGCGAATTCGGCCAGCGCGCCGCGAAAACGCGGCTGGCCTACCCACCAGTCGAAATACATTAAATCCGGGTGGTAGTCCTGCACGATCTCCGAAGAGCGCGCGAGCCAATCGTCGAGGTAGGCATCGGACACGAAGGTCCAATCCACCTCTTTGCCGTCTTCGCCTATTGCCGATTCGGTGGGATGCGCCGGCCCATACAGCGCGGCATAACGCGGATCGTTGACGTCGGAATTGAAAGTGCGTCCGTACTCGTAAAACCAATCGTGCTCGGCGCGATGGGACGACAATCCGAGCTTCATGCCTTGCGCGCGAATCGCTTTGGCCAGCTCGCCGATGACGTCGCGATGCGGCCCCATTTTCACGGCGGTCCAGTCGGACAACTTGGAGTCGTACATGGCAAAGCCGTCATGGTGTTCGGCAACCGGCACGACATAACGCGCGCCCGCATCGCGAAACAGTTTTGCCCATGCCTGCGGATTGAAATGTTCCGCCTTGAACAACGGAATCAGATCTTTGTAACCGTATTGCGGCATTGGGCCGTAGGTGGCGATCTGATGTCGGTAGCGATCCGAGTTCTCGCCGGTGCGTTCGTACATGTGGCGCGGATACCACTCGCCTTTGTACGCCGGAACCGAATACACGCCCCAATGGATGAAGATGCCGAACTTGGCATCGCGATACCACTGCGGCGTGCTGTACGCGGTGAGGCTTTGCCAGTCCGGCGACATCGGACCTTGCCAGGCTTCTTTGAGCGTCTGCGCAAGAATGGTTCGGCGCACGCCATCGAAAGGACGATTCGCCGCCACCCACTGCTGCTCGATGGTGGCTGCATTCGGTGGAGTAACCGATTGCGGCGCATCAGCCGCGGCAACGCCTGCGCTGCACAGCACGCAAAACATTCCCAACCCGTAACGCGCGCGGTATGGAAACGACGGTTGCGTGGCCGTGCGCATGTTCATCAGGCTTGTCCGCCATTGCGCAAATGTTCGTACATCAGCCAACTCGCAGCGCCAACGACGCCAAGCTGCGCATGATCGACCACGTGAACCGGAACGGTTTGCTGGAATGGACGCATCACGCCCTTATCGAGGAAACGGCTGACAAAGCTGCTGTTTGCCATGAAATCCGTCATGCGCGACAGGAATCCGCCGGCCACGTAGATGCCGCCGGTTGCGCCGTAAAGCATCGCCAGATCGCCCGCGAAAGAACCCAGCCATCCGCAGAACAGCTGCAGCGTTTCGACAGCCTGCCGATTCGTACCCGCACACGCGGCGGAGGTAACACCCGAAGGCTCGAACAATTGGGCGTCGACACCGTCGAGGCGGCACACGGCCTGATACACGCGCAACAGACCTGGACCCGACAGCACGGAGTCATAAGGGATATGCGTATCCGTCGCGATAAGTTCGGTCAGGACCGCTTGCTCACGACCGACGCGTGCGGCCAATTGAATATGTCCAGCTTCGGTGGCCAGCACGTGCGGCGATGTACCCGGCAAGCGCACGGCGACGCCAAGCCCGGTGCCGGGCCCCACCACTACGACGGGACCTTCATACACGCCAGTGCTTCGCGGCGGTGTGTAGAGCGTGGTGACGCTACGAGGGTCCAAATACGCCGTGCCGTAGGCCAGCGCTTCGAAATCGTTGAGAACTTTGACCTCGCGCAGCGCGAGCTTTCTTTCCAATACCGCCGGTGCTACCGGCCAGCGCAGATTGTTGTTGACCACGGCGCCGTCATGCAGAAAGCCGGCGCACGCCAATGCAAGACACTGCGGCTTGACCGCCAATTCGTTGCAAAAGGCGCTCACGATGGCATCCAGACCCGCGAAATGCGCACACGTATAAACACGATATGCCAGCATCACCGGCATGCTTTGTTCGGCTTGAAAGGCGATCAGACCAATGCGTGCGTGCGTGCCGCCAACATCCGCGGCGAGGAAGAGCTCCTGCGCTCCAGTAATCGACGTAGCCGATGCCGAGGACATGCGGTTGCCTACCGTCTCATCGGAAAGGCGTGTGTCCGACAGCGATGAAGCATTCCTTGTATCGCCATGGCGTTCGTAGCCGTCGTCATCGCACACGAGGCGACCTCGTGGCGTTTTTACGCTGATGGATGGAAACCCTCATATCCCCTCCGGCGTTGAATGTGCTGAGCCTACCCGCTGACTCATTCATATACGAACGTCCATTTCATATTTATTTCTAAAAAGCTTATAGGGCGAATTTAGATCGAGGCAAGTCGCAGCGCAACAGAATTTTTCCATTCGTGGCAAATTACGAATCTCACAAGCAGGCGTATCCTCAAGGGAGGCTCGGATCGATCACAACCTGTGCGATTTGAAGCCGCTTCTATGTATAGGCGATGTGCACCAGACCATCCCGAGCCTGAACGGCATGAGGGCAGGCAAGCCCCCCATCCGTTCATCTTTGGACACTCCCGCCCGTCACCACGTCGCCCGCCCTCATGCCATGTCCGGCGGGAGCGCCGGCACGGCCGCCCACCGTTAAGCGAGTGACGTTCATCGCGGCAACGCCTCCCGGCCCCGGATGGTGAAATCGACCCTGACGCCGTCGCCGTAACCCGGTTGACCGCCACCGACAAACAGTCGGTAATGCCCGGGCTCCACTGCGCGGCGGCCCTCGGCATCGACGCTACTCAGTTGCCGTGGATCCAGCTCGAAGTGCACTCGACGGCTTTCCTTCGCCGCCAAATGCACGCGCTGAAATCCGACCAGCGCATGGCGTGGCGCAAGCGCGTTGTCCGGCGCATCGAGATAGACCTGCACCACCTCATCGCCCTCTCGATGGCCTTCGTTGCGCACCACGGCACTCACTGACAACGTCGCACCGGCCTTGAGTTCGGATGTCGACATGGTGGGATCGCCATAGCCGAAATGGGTGTAGCTCAAGCCATAGCCGAACGGATAGAGCGGTGTGCCGGCGAAGTAGCGATAGGTACGCCCCTGCATGGCATAACTGACGAAAGGCGGCAGATCGCGAACGGAACGATAGAACGTTACCGGCAACCGCCCACCCGGGTTGTAATCGCCCGCGAGCACCTGCGCGATCGCGTTGCCGCCCTCTTGCCCCGGGTACCAGCCCACCACGATGGCATTGGCGTGTTCTTTTGCCCAATTCAATGCCACAGCGCTTCCCGACATCAACACCACGATAAGCGGTTTGCCGCTGGCTGCCGCCCGTTCGAGCAATGTCCTCTGAGGTTGCGGCAATGCGATATCGGTGCGGTCGCCACCGTTGAAGCCAGGCACATCGATTTTGAGCTCCTCGCCTTCCACATCCGGCGATAGGCCGACGAATGCGACCACGGCATCCGCATTGCGCATCGCCGCGTCCGCCTTGGATAGCTGCGCGCGCTCCGGCGCAGACCATTGCAAACGCAGGCCCTGGTCCTGCCCGCTGTGCACGAGTTCAAGACGAATCGTATGGGCACGAGTATCGGCAACGTGCACCGACGCTTGCATGTGCGCGTCGTCGCCGCTGTCCTCAATGACCGCCTTGCCGTCGATATACAGATGTATCGGATCGTGTCCTTTGCAGTCGAAGCAACGATCGACGTGCACCGCCAGGGTGTAGTCGCCAGCGCCGGGCGGAAGCCACTCGCCCGTCCAGCGCACGGCATAGCGATCCGATTTGAGGACATCGCTAGGCGCGACGTGATCCCAATCGAAATCGATGACACGGTCGATACGCGTAAGCCGAGGCTTCCCGCTGAAATCGAGGTTGTCGAAATATTCCCCGGTCAATCCGACTTCGCCGTGTTCCGAGGTGCGCAGCGCCGTTTCGGGAATGGGAATCGGAACCCCTTCGGCGACGGGCGAACCTTGCGCGTAATCAATACGACCCGCACCGAAACGTTGCCGCAACCCTTCAAGCGGCGTGACGGGCGCTTTCGCCGTGCCGTGGTAGTTGGCCTCCAGCGTTTCCACGGTATCGGCATTAGGTCCGATCACGGCAATGCGCGCATTCGCACGCAAAGGCAGTGCATCGTGCTCGTTCTTCAACAGCACCATCGATTCCAGCGCAGCTTGCAATGCCAGCTTGCGATGGGCAGCGCTGTCAATCTGATCCGCACCGATGCCTGCATAAGGATCGCCGCCGCCGCCCCACTCACCCAGCTTGTAACGTGCCGCAAATAACCGGGTGAGTGCGGTGTCGAGCGTCGATTCTTTTATGTATCCCTTGTGCACGGCTTCAAGGAGATCGGCGTAGGCGTCGCCACAATCGAGATCGGTTCCCGCCTCAATGGCTGCCGATGAGGATTGTGCGTTATCCGGCTTGAAGTAATGGAACTTGGTCATGTCGTCCACTGCATCGCAGTCGGATACGACATAGCCGTTGAAACCCCAATCGCGACGCACCACCGCCGTCAACAAATCCGCGTCGGCGCAGGCTGGCGTACCGTGGATGGCGTTGTACGCGCACATGACCGAACCGGCATGGCCTTCGGTGATCGCGGCGCGGAACGCCGGCAGGTACGTTGCTTGAAGATCGTGCGGCGAAACATCGACATCGAATCCGTGACGGCCCGACTCCGGGCCGCTATGCACGACAAAATGCTTGGGCGTGGCAATAGCTCGCGGATGATCGGGATCGTCACCTTCAATACCGTGGATAAAGCCCACCGCGAGCCGACCGGTGAGATAGGGATCTTCGCCGTAGGTCTCCTGCCCTCGCCCCCACCGCGGGTCGCGAAAGATATTGATGTTGGGCGACCAAATGGTCAGCCCTTGAAAACGTACATGATCGCGGCCGGCACCGGTCGCGTTGAATTTGGCGCGCGCCTCGGTGGATACAGTGCTCCCGACCTGGACAAGCAGCGACGTATCCCAGCTAGCGGCTAGTCCTATCGCTTGCGGAAATACCGTCGCATAGCCATCACGCGCGATACCGTGCAAACCTTCGCTCCACCAATCGTAAGCGGCGATGCCTAGGCGTGGAATGGCTGGTGCGCTGCTCTGAGTCTGCGCAACCTTTTCCGCCAAGGTCATTTTGGCAACTAGCGCGGCCGCTTGCGCGTCGGGCGCGGAAGCAGGTTGATTCGATGTACCTGCCGAGCTCGCACCGGCGAGCCAAATACTCATCAATACGAAGCACGGACGCTTCATCGGCATCGCTCACGTTCCTTTCAGCGTTGTACGACAGGTAGCTCGTCCCACACTTTGGGATCTTCCGCACCAAGTACCCAGGAGCAGAATCCTTCCAGATCGTACTGTTTCACCAGCGCATAACGGTCGCGGAAGCTGTGCGCGTCCGGCATGA
>DATJMR010000275.1:0-13016 GCA_035508595.1 Dyella sp. | reverse complement strand
CCGCCACGCCGCGCGATCCGCATCAGTTCGCCTGCTTGATCGGTTTCGGCGCGACGGCGATCTATCCGTGGCTCGCCTATCAGAGCCTGTTTGAGCTGGGTCGCGAAGGGCATATCGAGGGCGACCGCGCGGAAATCGGGCGCAGTTATCGCCGCGGTATTCGCAAAGGCCTGTTGAAGATTCTCTCGAAGATGGGCATCTCCACCGTGGCGGGCTATCGCGGTGCGCAATTGTTCGAAATCGTCGGCCTGTCCCCGGAAGTGGTGGAGCTGTGCTTCCCCGGCACGCCCTCGCGCATCGGTGGCGCCGGCTTCGCGGAGTTGGAGCACGAGCAACGCCTGCTTGCCGCCGAAGCCTGGAACGAAGCGTTGCCGCTGCGCGCCGGCGGTCTCTATAAATACGTGCATGGCGGCGAATACCACATGTACAACCCCGACGTGATCGCCACTTTGCAGAAGGCGGTTCGCACGGGCAATCCCGCGGACTATCGTGCCTATGCCGATTTCGTGGATCATCGCCCGCCGTCGGCGTTGCGTGATCTGTTGGGTTTCAAGCCCGCCGATGCATCGATTCCGCTGGAAGAAGTGGAATCGGTCGATGCGATCCTCAAGCGCTTTGATTCGGCCGGCATGTCGCTAGGCGCGCTGTCGCCCGAAGCGCACGAGGCGCTGGCGATTGCAATGAATCGACTTGGCGCGCGCAGCAACTCCGGTGAGGGCGGCGAAGATCCCGCGCGCTACGGCACGGAGCGTGCGTCCAAGATCAAGCAGGTGGCGTCCGGCCGTTTCGGCGTCACACCCGCGTATCTGGTCAACGCCGAAGTGCTGCAGATCAAGATCGCGCAGGGCGCCAAACCGGGCGAGGGCGGTCAGCTGCCGGGACATAAAGTGGACGCCACCATTGCGCGCCTGCGTTATGCCAAGCCGGGCATCGGCCTGATTTCGCCGCCGCCGCATCACGACATCTATTCCATCGAAGATCTGGCCGAGCTGATTCACGATCTGAAGGAAGTGAATCCCGAAGCGCTGGTGTCGGTAAAGCTGGTGTCGCACGCAGGTGTCGGCACGGTGGCGGCCGGCGTCGTGAAGGCGGGTGCGGACCTGATCACGGTCAGCGGTCACGACGGCGGTACGGGCGCAAGCCCGCTGACGTCGATCAAATACGCCGGTACGCCGTGGGAGCTCGGCCTGGCGGAAACGCAACAAACCTTGCGTCGCAACGATCTGCGCGGTCGCGTGCGTTTGCAGACCGACGGCGGTTTGAAGACCGGCCTGGATGTCGTGAAGGCCGCCGCGCTGGGTGCGGAAAGCTTTGGCTTCGGCACCGGGCCGATGGTCGCGCTGGGCTGCAAATATCTGCGCATCTGCCACTTGAACAATTGCGCCACCGGCGTGGCCACGCAGCATCCGGTGCTGCGCAAGGATCACTTTGTCGGCTTGCCCGAAATGGTGATGAACTACTTCACCTTTATCGCGCAGGATGTTCGCGCGCATCTGGCGCGACTGGGCGTACGCACGCTGGGCGAACTGGTGGGCCGAACCGACCTGTTGGAGCAGATCGAGGGTGCCACGCCCGTGCAGCACAAGCTCGATCTCGCGCCGCTGATCGACGGCGCGGGTTTGAGCGCACGTAGCGATTTCGCGTGCACGCTTGCACGCAATCCGATGCGCGATGAAGCAGAACTCGCCTCGCGTATCGCTGCCGATACCGATGCAGCGGTGGCGGGCAAGTCGGGTGGTTCGTTCGCCTATCGCATCGAGAACACCGATCGCGCCATCGGCGCGCGCCTGTCTGGCGAGGTTGCGCGTCGTCACGGCGATCACGGCATGGATGCGCATCCGATCGAGTTGAAGCTCGAAGGCGCCGCAGGGCAGAGCCTGGGCGCATGGAATGCGGGCGGCGTGCATATCGAACTGATCGGCGAAGCCAACGACGGCGTGGGCAAAGGCATGGCCGGTGGACGCATCGTGGTGCGCCCGCCGGCGGACGCGCCGTATGCGAGCCAGGACGCGGCGATCATCGGCAACACCTGTCTGTACGGGGCAACCGATGGCGAGCTGTACGCCGCCGGCCGCGCCGGCGAGCGCTTTGCCGTGCGCAATTCCGGTGCGCTTGCTGTCGTCGAAGGTGCTGGCGATCACTGCTGCGAATACATGACCGGCGGCGTGGTCGCCGTGCTCGGCAAGGTCGGCCTCAACTTCGGCGCAGGCATGACCGGCGGCTTTGCTTACGTGCTCGATATCGAGCGCGATTTCGTCGACTGCTACAACCATGAGCTGGTCGACATTCTGCGCATTTCACCCGAGGGGATGGAAAACTACATGCAGCACCTGCGGAGATTGGTCACCCGCCACGTTGAATTGACCGGCAGCGAATGGGGTCGGCAGATTCTGCGCGACTTCCGCGGCCTGCAATACAAATTCTGGTTGGTGAAACCGAAAGCCGCGAGCCTTGCCGTGCTGGCCGAAGAACTGCGGAGGGCGGCATGAGCGCAAAGCTGTTCCAATTCCTCGATGTGCCGCGACAGCCGCCGCGCACGGTTCCCGTGGCGGTGCGTGTGCTCGGATACGGCGAAATCGGCGGCGACTTCGCCCATCCACAAGCGGCCACGCAGGCGGAACGCTGCATCGATTGCGGCAATCCGTATTGCGAGCACGCGTGTCCGGTGCACAACTACATTCCCAACTGGTTGAAGCTGGTGCAGCAGGGCCGCATTCTGGAAGCGGCGGCCTTGATGCACGAAACCAATCCGCTGCCGGAAATTTGCGGGCGCGTGTGTCCGCAGGATCGCTTGTGCGAAGGCGCTTGCACGCTGGAGCAAACGGCATTCGGTTCGGTGACCATCGGCAGCATCGAGCGTTGGGTGACCGACGAAGCCTTACGCCAAGGCTGGCGCCCGGATCTTTCCAACGTGCGCGAAACCGGTCATCGCGTTGCAGTGGTCGGCGCGGGTCCGGCAGGACTTGCTTGCGCGGACCGTCTGCGTCGCGAGGGCATCGCGGTGGACGTCTACGATCGCCAGCGCGAGATCGGCGGTCTGCTGACGTTCGGCATTCCGCCCTTCAAGCTGGACAAGGGTGTCGTGCGAGCGCGCCGCGACGTACTCGAAGGCATGGGCGTGCGCTTCCTGTTGGGCAAAGACATTGGACGCGATGTGACGTTCGATGCACTGCTTGAAGAATACGATGCGGTTTTCGTCGGCACCGGCGCTTACACGTTCGTGGACGGAAAATTGCCGGGACACGAACTGCAGGGCGTGCACGATGCGTTGCCGTTCCTGATCGCCAACACCGAACGCTTGTTGCGCGACGAGCCGGCTTCCGTGTTCGATTTCCAGGGCAAGCATGTCGTGGTGCTTGGCGGTGGCGATACCGGCATGGACTGCAATCGCACCGCGATTCGTCTGGGCGCCGCGTCGGTCACCTGCGTGTATCGCCGCGACGAAGCCAGCATGCCGGGCTCCGCGCGCGAAGTGAACTACAGCCGCGAAGAAGGCGTTTCGTTCCTGTTCCATCGCCAGCCCGTTGCGATTCTCGACAACGGCAGCGGTGGGGTGCGTGGCGTGCGCGTGGTGGAAACGCGTTTGGTCGACAGCGGAGATGGACGTCCAAAACCGCAGAACATTCCCGGCACGGAATCGGATATCACGGCGGACGTGGTGATTCAGTCGTTCGGTTTTCTGCCCAGCCCTCCGGATTGGTTGGCCGCACATGGCGTGCAACTGGCGCCCTCCGGCAGGGTGATCACCGGAGCTCCCGGCACGCTGCCGCATCAAACGAGCCATCCGCGGATTTTTGCCGGCGGCGACAACGTGCGCGGTGCGGATCTGGTGGTTCGCGCGGTGTACGACGGGCGTGAGGCGGCCAGAAGCATCGCCAGCATGCTGATGACCGAGTCTGCAAAATCCGTGGCAGCGGTCGGCTAATAGCTGTCGGCAGTACGTCTGATCCTGTTCAACCAAGCCTGCTTTGCGTCTTCGGGCTGCACGGCAGGCTTGGTTGCGTGCGTTGAGAGGGGCGCGTCTGGCAGCTCCCGTGCCTTGAAAATAATGCGATGGCAGGGTCGTGCCGACGTCGAGGTTGGCGGCTGTTTTCTTTCAGCAAATAGCTGGAAAACCTCCTGAGCGAGGTTAAGTTGTCCATCACATATTTCGCAAAATATTACGCATCCTCCCTGGGATCATAACGGATGCCCGCAGCGGCGCTTTAGAAAATCTCGTTCTGGACAGCCGTATTAGGCGATTTAACTTCAACCATCACCTCACGGTATTGCGCCGTAACTTATTACGTGATGTTAAGGACTTGTCGGATGGTTCCGAGGTGTGGAAGACTTCGGCCTCGTGTCCCCACACGCCCAACTCCCCCTTTCCCGCAAAAACCCTTAGTTGGGCGAATTACAACTCGCTGTACCTTGGAGGGTATGAAAAATGACTCGGAATAAACTCGCGCTTTCTTTGGCGGGATTGCTGCTCGCCCCGATTGCCGGCACCGCTTTTGCCCAGAGCGCACCGGCCGCCACGACGCAAGATCAGTCCCAGGCTGCTCCGGCCCAGGGCAATGCCAAGCAGCTTCAAACCATCACGGTGACGGGTTCGGCTCTGCCGCGCGTCGACACCGAAACGCCTTCGCCGGTGACGGTGATCACGGCGGCGGACATTGCACGTACGGGTTTCACCAACATCTCCGACGTGGTGCGCGCCGTTTCCGCTGACAACAGCGGCAGCATCCCCAACTCGTTCTACGCTGGCTTCGCAGCCGGTTCGTCGGGCGTAGCGCTGCGCGGCCTGACCGTGAACTCCACCCTCGTGCTGATCGACGGCAAGCGCGCCGCCAGCTATCCGCTGGTGGACGACGGTATCCGTTCGTTCGTCGACCTCAACACGATCCCGCTCGCCGCTGTCGAACGCATCGAAGTCCTGAAGGACGGTGCGTCGTCGATCTACGGTTCTGACGCCATCGCGGGCGTGGTCAACATCATCCTCAAGCCCAGCTATCAGGGCGTGGAAGGCAGCGCCGAAATCGGCAACTCGCAGCATGGCGGCGGCTTCCACAAGCGCGCCACGCTGGTGGCTGGTACGGGCGATCTGAACTCGGATCACTACAACACCTACTTCAGCGCGGAATGGGAACAGGATCAGTCGATTCCGCTCAGCGATCGCAGCTATCCGTTCAACAGCTCCAACTACACGGGCATTGGCGGTAACGACCTGCGTTGGGGCAACCCCGCAAACAACCAGGGCTCTACCGTTGGCTCGGTGACGCCGGCAGGCACCGCCCCGGGCGGCGCCGCCACGGGCCCGACCCAGCCGCTGGGCGCTTGCGGCAGCAACATGCAGCTGGTGACGAATGCGGCAGGCTCGTACTGCGCCCAGGATCAGCAGCATCAGTACGGTTATGCCCAGCAGTACTCGAACCGCATTGGTCTGTACGGTCGTTTCACCTACAAATTCAGCGATACGACCAAGGCTTATGCCTCGTTGAGCTATGACGAGAACAAGACCGTTATCAATGGGCTCCCGTCGCAGATTCAATCCGGCGTGCCGAACAACACCAACACCATCCAGCTGCCGCCGGGCAACCCGTCCAATCCGTTCGGAAACCAGTACGCGTACATCAACTACGCGTTCGGTGACATTCCTTCGCAGTCGATCACTGACGACCACAACCTGCGCGCCGTACTCGATCTGCAAGGTGCCTGGGGCGATTGGAACTACGAAGCGTCGGTGGCGGGCAATCATCAGTCCCTCGACTACACGAACCTGGGTCTGATCAGCTACCAGGGTCTGATCAACGCGATCAATAACGGCACGTACAACTTCGCCAACCCGTCTGCGAACAGCCAGGCTGTGCGCAATTCGGTGGCGCCGCCGTACAACGTGACCGATCACGCCGACATGGACGTGTTCGACTTCACCGTAAACCGCGAATTGTTCGATCTGCCCGGCGGTACCTCGGGCTTCGCCGGCGGCGTGCAGTTCCGTCACGAAGGCCAGCTGCAGCAGCCGCTCAATCCAGGCGGCATCTACCAAGGTCTGGGCGCAACCTTCATCACCGGTTCGCGTAACGTCAGCGGTATTTACGGCGAATTCGACGCTCCGCTCCTTGAGAGCCTCGAAGCCGATGTTTCCGGTCGCTTCGACCACTACCCGAGCGTTGGCAACAACTTCTCGCCGAAGATCGGCCTGAAGTGGAAGCCCACCGATTGGCTGGCTGTGCGTGGCACCTACTCGAAGGGCTTCCGCGCTCCGCAGTTCGGCGAAAGCTCCGGCAGCTACAGCGCAGGCTTCACCAACAACTCCATCGCAGGTCTGGGCGCTCCGGCTTCCTTCCTCGCTGCGCACGGCAACGATGCCTATGTCAGCAACCCCTACGCGATCGAGCTGGGCAGCACGGGTAACCCCAACCTGAAGCCGGAGAAGTCGCAGAGCTTCACCTTCGGCGTCGTGGTGCAGCCGACCAGCTGGTTGAACGCGTCGCTGGACTACTACAACATCCGCAAGAGCAACGTGATCGTTCCGGCGAACCCGGGTCCCGCGTTGGCTAACTACTTTGCCAACGGCACGGTGCTGCCGGGTTACACGATGGTGTTCGATACGGCCGATCCGACGCATCCCAATGCGCCGCTGCGTCCGATCTTCGTGGGTGCCGACTACGTCAACGGCGATTGGCTGAAGACCACGGGTCTCGACCTGGATCTGCAAGCGCACTTCGCGTTCAGCAACGGCATCAAGTACATCAGCGAACTGCAGGGCACGCAGATCTTCCAGTGGAAGGAAGACGTGGGTGGCCAGATCCAGAGCTACGTCGGTACGCAGGGTCCGTATGGCTTGTCCTCGGGCGCCGGTACGCCCCGTACCCGTGGCAACTGGGCGAACACTGTCGAATACGGTCCGTTCAGCGTGACGGCCACGGTCTACTTCACCAGTCATTTGTATGAAGCGGCTGAAGATCAGACCAACAACCCGTTCTGCGCGGATGCACTGGCTGCCGATGGCGGTCCGTTGGCCAACAACTGCACCATGGCTTCGTTCACCTACGGCAACCTCGTGGGCAGCTACAAGTTGAACGACCACATCACGTTTACCGCTTCGGTGGACAACGTGACAGACAAGAAGCCGCCGATCGATCCGCTGAACTATGCGGCCAACCTGTATAACCCCACCTACAGCTACCCCGGCATCGTCGGTCGTTTCTGGAACGTGGGCGTGAAGGTCAAGCTCTAATCGCTGCCATCTCGATGCATGGTGCGAAACATCGCATCATGCATCGCGGTAACAGAGTCGCTACATCCATAACGGCGCGTCGTTTTTCGGCGCGCCGTTATTTTTGCGAGTATGAAAAGTTAGCCGACTGTGCAATCACGTTATTTCACTTCAACGTTCAGTGAATTCGTAATTTCATGTGTCGACATTCAGTTTTTCTGTAATCGTTTTAAATGGCTTTGCAGAGCGAACGGCGCATCTGCACTTCATACATTACTGCGTTTTCTTCACGCGCATTCGCAATAAATTACCTATGTTAAAGACTTGTCCATAACGCCCCGGTGTGGTAGACCGCGCTAGGGTTCCAGATGGATTCCCTTTTCAATTTGTATCCAGCGGATCGATTGGACAACTCACAAGCGGTTACACCTAATTGGTTTAATCCATTGGAGGGGTTCCAAATGAAACGTAACAAACTTGCGCTCACGCTTGCAGGATTACTGCTAGCGCCCGTCCCCGGAGCGGTTTTCGCACAAAGCACTGCCCCGCAAGATCAGCAATCAACGCAAACACAGCAACCCGCTACGCAACAACAGCAGACTACTGCGCAGCCGCAACCACCGGCGCCGGGAAATGCCAAGCAATTGCAAACCATCACCGTTACGGGTTCTGCGTTGCCGCGTGTCGATACCGAAACGCCATCGCCGGTCACGGTGATCACCGCGCAAGACATCGCGCGTTCGGGCTTCACGAATGTTTCCGATGTTGTGCGTGCCGTCTCCGCGGATAACAGCGGCACGATTCCACCTTCGTTCTATGCAGGTTTCGCGACAGGTTCTTCGGGTGTCGCACTGCGCGGTTTGACGGTGAACTCCACGTTGGTGCTTGTCGATGGCAAGCGCGCGGCCAGCTATCCGCTGGTCGATGACGGTATCCGTTCGTTCGTCGACCTGCAGTCTCTACCGTTGGTTGCCGTCGAACGCATCGAAGTGTTGAAAGACGGTGCATCGTCGATCTACGGTTCTGACGCGATCGCCGGCGTGGTCAACATCATTCTCAAGCCGGGTTTTCAGGGCGTTGAAGCCACGGCCGAAGTCGGCAACTCGCAACGCGGAGGCGGCTTCCACAAGCACGCGACGTTGTTGGCCGGTACAGGCGATCTGAATGCGGATCACTACAACGCTTACCTTGGCGCCGAGTGGAATCAGGATCAGGCCATTCCGCTGAGCAAGCGCAGCTATCCGTTCAACAGTTCGAACTTCACCGGTATCGGCGGCCCCGATTTGCGTAACGGCAATCCATTGAACACCAACGGTTCCACGATTGGCACCGTAGCGCCGGCAGGAGCTACCGCAGGTGGCGCGGCCACAGGTCCCTTCCAACCGCTAGGTCCGTGCACCGGCGGTACGGAACTCGTAACTGTTCCGGGTACAGGTCCGAACACGGGCTCGTACTGCGCGCAGGATCAGGCTTATCAGTACGGCCATGCGCAGCAGTACACGAACCGCGATGGTATCTACGGTCGTTTCACCTACAAATTCAACGACACCACGAAGGCTTATGCCGGGTTGAGCTACTACCAGAGCGTGCTCCATGCAGTGGGTACGCCGTTTCAGATTCAGGCCGGTGTGCCGCATAACACCGATGCCATCGAGCTGCCACCCGGGAACCCGTCCAACCCGTTCCCAGGCCAGTACGCGCTGATCAATTATGCGTTCGGCGATCTTCCCGCGTTGACAAATACCGACACGCACAATGTGCGCGGTGTGATCGACCTGACAGGCACCTTCGGCGATTGGAACTACGAAGCGTCGGTGGTGGGGAATCACTCCTGGATGGGTTACACCAACACGGGTTTGATCAGCTACCAGGGTCTGCTCAACGCCATCACGAACGGTACGTATAACTTCGCCAACCCGTCGTCGAATACCCAGGCCGAACGCAACGCGATCTCGCCGCCTGATATTGCACAGAATCATTCGGACATGGACGTGTTCGACTTCAACGTCAACCGCGAATTGTTCGACTTGCCCGGCGGTGCCACGGGTCTCGCAGCTGGCGTTCAATTCCGTCATGAGGCGCAATTGCAGGAGCAGCTCAATCCGGGTGGTATCTATCAGTCGTTGGGCAATACGTTCATTACCGGCTCGCGTAACGTCAGCGGTATCTATGGCGAGTTCGACGCACCGCTGCTGGAGAGCCTTGAGGCGGACGTCTCCGGGCGCTTCGACCATTACCCGCACGTCGGCAACAACTTCTCGCCGAAGATTGGTTTGAAGTGGAAGCCGACAGAATGGCTGGCTGTGCGCGGCACGTATTCGAAGGGCTTCCGCGCTCCGCAATTCGGTGAAGGCCCAGGCAGCTTCAGCGCAGGCTTCGTCAGCAGTTCGGTCCAAGGTCAGGGCGCACCGGCGTCATTCCTGGCAGCGCATGGCAACTCCAATTACGTGACCGTGCCTTACGCATTGGAAGAGGGTAGTTCGGGTAATCCCAACCTCAAGCCGGAGAAGTCGCAGAGCTTTACCTTCGGCGTCGTGGTGCAACCGACCAGTTGGTTCAATGCATCGATCGACTACTACAACATCCGCAAGGACAACGTGATCGTGCCGGCGGACCCGGGTGTCGCGTTGTTGAACTACTACCAAACCGGCACGGTATTGCCAGGTTATGTCATGCAGTTCGACACGCCCGATCCGCAGCATCCCACCGCTCCGCTGCGTCCGGTATTTGTGGGCGCGGACTATATCAACGGCAATTGGCTGAAGACGACAGGCGTCGATATAGATTTTCAGGCGCACTTCGCGTTCAGCAATGGCATCAAATACATCAGCGAGCTGCAGGGCACGCAGATTTTCCAATGGAAGGAGGACGTTGCGGGACAGGTCCAGAGTTACGTCGGTACGCAAGGCCCGTACAACCTGTCATCCGGCGCGGGTACGCCGCGTACCCGCGGTAACTGGGCAAACACCGTCGAGTACGGTCCGGTCAGCATAACGGCGACGATCTACTACACCAGCCACCAGTATGAATCGGCGGAGGACGTCACCGGTACCACGGCATGCTTCGACAGTTTGGGTGCCAACGGTGGTCCGCTGGCTCCGAACTGCACGCTGGCCTCGTTCACCTACGGCAATCTGGTGGGTACGTACAAGTTGAATGACCACATCACGTTCACAGCCTCCGTGGACAACGTGACCAACCGCAAGCCGCCGATCGATCCGCTGAACTATGCGGCCAACTTGTACAACCCGACCTATGATTACGCCGGCATCATTGGCCGCTTCTGGAACGTCGGTGTGAAGGTGAAGTTCTAAGCCCATCGAACAAGAAAGTTTGCAGCGTTAACGCGAGGCGCGCCGGACGACCGGCGCGCCTTTTTCTTTGCATATCACCTCGCCAACAGACTGGCGCGTGCATGCGCCGTCATTGACAATGCGGGTATGGCCGCGTTCCTCGCTTACCCAGCCCCCGCATGCTGAGCCGCCTTTGGTTCGGCTTCTTCCTGGCCGCCACGGTGGCGGCAATGCTTCGCTGGTTGGTCGGTGGCGACGAAACCGTGTTTGCCGCCATCGTGGGGTCGTTATTTGAGATGGCCGATTTATCGGTCAAGGTGATGTTGCTGTTGTTCGGCACGTTGACCTTGTGGCTGGGCTTTCTCGGCATTGCCGAGCGCGCAGGCCTGGTGGATGGACTGGCGCGCTGGCTGGGGCCGCTGTTTGCGCGATTGATGCCTGACGTGCCACGGGGGCATCTCGCGATCGGATTGATCACGCTCAATTTCGCGGCCAACGCGTTGGGTTTGGACAATGCGGCCACGCCGATCGGCCTGCGTGCGATGCGCGAACTACAAACGCTCAATCCGTCCGATACCACGGCCAGCAATGCGCAGATTCTTTTTCTGGTGCTCAATGCGTCATCGCTGACATTGCTGCCCGTAACGGTGTTCATGTATCGCGCACAGGCTGGCGCACACGATCCGACCTTGGTGTTTCTGCCGATCTTGCTGGCGCATTTCGCGTCGAATCTGGTCGGCTTGCTGTCGGTCGCGTATATGCAAAGACTCCGGCTATGGGACCCAGTCGTGCTTGCGTGGTTTGGCGGCGGCGGATTGCTGCTGGGCGGCTTTCTGGCGTTTCTCGCTTCACTCACCGCGGCCGCGCTTGCGTCACTGTCGTCGCTGCTCGGCAACCTGGCCTTGTTCGGCATCATCATCGTGTTCTTGTGCGCGGGTGCGTACAAGCGCGTGCCCTTGTTCGAGAGTTTTATCGACGGCGCCAAGCAGGGCTTCGACGTATCGAAGGAAATCCTGCCTTATCTCGTCGCGATGTTATGCATGGTGGGAGTATTGCGAGCATCGGGGGCGCTCGATTTCGCGCTGGATGGCGTGCGTTGGCTCGCACAGCACGCGGGCTTGGACACGCGTTTCGTGGACGCGTTGCCGACGGCGCTGGTCAAGCCGTTTTCCGGAAGCGCGGCACGCGCGATGTTGATCGAAACCATGCATCATTCCGGGGTGGATAGTTTTCCGGCCTTAGTGGCTGCGACGGTACAGGGCAGTACGGAAACCACGTTCTATGTCGTTGCCGTGTACTTTGGCGCTGTCGGCATTCGTCGCGTTCGGCATACGGTGGGGTGTGCGCTGTTGGCGGACCTGACCGGCGTACTGGCATCCATCGGCGTGTGTTACTGGTTTTTTGGCTAAATTACAAAGAGGCATATCAGATGCGCATGGGCCTTGCCGCCAACGCGTTTCACCACGATCAGGACGATGCGGCGCTTTTTCATTGGCTGCGAGCGTGCGAGCGCGGTATTCGCGAGCTGAATCTGCATTTGCACGCGGTAGGGCGCACGTACGCGGCGATGGTGCGAGTCGGTTACCTCAAAGATTATGAAGGCCTGGTGCGCTATCCCTATGGCCATGAAGGCGGCCTGATGAAACTGGTGGCCGAAGTGGTTGGGATGTCCGAGCCGCACCGAACGCTGGACGGCGCCATCTATTTGATCAATCCGGTCGATCCGTCCTCGACCTTTCCCGAAGCTGTGGCGTTGAAGCGCCAATGCGTGATTCATCAGAAGCCGTTTATCTCCACCGTGGCCTCCGCACGCGACTGGATCGAGATAGAGCGGATTCAGGCGGGCTTCGCGCCCGACCCCGGTGCGGACGATCTTTACGCGTTGGAAAAGCAAACCATTGCGTTGATCGCGCACGACGCGATGAAACCACACATGATGGCGTACGCCGCCGATCACTTCGATGTGCTTTCGCGTTTTGCCCGGCGTGTCGGCACGGGCACCACTGGTCAGCAATTGAACGAGCTGGCGTGGAGCCGTGGTTGGCCGGAAGGCAAACACTGGGTCGAGCGCTTCAAGAGCGGGCCGATGGGCGGGGATGCGCAGATTGCCGATCTCGTGCTGGAGCGGCGTTGCCATCGCGCGATCTTTTTCGAAGATCCGCATGTGGCGCGTCAGCACGAAGCCGACATTCAACTGTTGGAACGCGCGGTGACCACGGTCACCGATGAGGCTGTTTGCATGACATCGCCGCGCGTCGCCGCGCGATGGGCCGATGCGGTGCGACGTCGCACCGCATAACCAACGAAAGGAGAGGACGCCTTCCATGTGCCTGATCGCCTTTGCTTGGCAAGTACATCCGCGCTGGCGCCTCTTGCTTGCGGGCAATCGCGACGAATTTCATGCGCGACCCAGCGCACCGCTATCGCGCTGGGTCGATCTGCCGATCATTGGCGGGCGCGACCTTGAAGCAGGCGGCACGTGGCTGGGCATAACCGAAGCCGGACGATGTTGCGTCGTCACC
>DATJMR010000274.1:0-5464 GCA_035508595.1 Dyella sp. | reverse complement strand
TTCTATTTCATCGCGCTATTCGCTTACTCGTTCTGGCTGGCGAGCAAACGCCAGCTGGACCGCAACCGATGGTATTTGCGACTGGCGCTCTATAGCCTGCCGCTGCCGTGGATATCGACCGAACTCGGCTGGATCGTCGCCGAGTACGGACGCCAACCCTGGGCAATCGAAGGTATCTTGCCCACCGCACTGGGCGTGTCGTCGGTCACGGCCGGACAAGTGTGGCTCTCTTTGGGCGGCTTTGTGTTGTTCTACACCGTGCTGGCGGTCGTCGATGCTGTGCTGATGGTCAAGTACGCACGCAAAGGTCCCGACGAACTTGGCTTGTGGCCGATACCGCACGCGCCTCGCACATCCGGAGCAAGTGTCGAAGGAGCGCTTCCATGAGACGCATCGCCACACGCCTTTTCCGTCAAAACATTCTCGTCCCGACGGGACGACAGGCCATCCACTGAGGAGAACGCCATGTTCGACATCACGACATTGCGAGTGATCTGGTGGGCGTTGCTTGGCATCCTGCTGATCGGATTCGCCATCATGGACGGCTTCGATTTCGGCGTTGCCGCATTGCTGCGCGTGCTGGGTCGCACGGAGCACGAACGCCGTGTCTTATTGGAAACGATCGAGCCCACGTGGGAGGGCAATCAGGTATGGTTCGTGCTCGGCGGCGGGGCAAGCTTTGCCGCATGGCCCACGCTGTACGCGACGGCGTTTTCAGGCTTGTACGTGGCGCTGGCACTGGTGCTGCTGGCCTTCATTCTACGCCCGGTAGGTTTTAATTTTCGCGGCAAGATCCATGACGAGCGCTGGCGCGCAGTGTGGGACGGCACGCTGATCTTTTCCGGTTTCGCGGTCATGTTGATCAGCGGCGTGGCATTCGGGAACTTGTTCCTGGGATTGCCGTTCCGCTACGACGACGATCTGTACATGACCTGGCAAGGCGGCTTCTTCGATCTGCTGCATCCGTTCGCGATACTCGCCGGATTGGTAAGCATCGCCATGCTGCTGACGCATGGCGCGTGTTGGGCGGCTTATCGCTCCGATGTCGCAATCGCGCAACGTGCGGCGCGTTTCGCACGATGGATGGCTCTGGCGTATGCCATAACCTTCGTTCTCGCTGGCATCTGGCTCGGTTACGGCATTCCCGGCTTTACGTTGGCCGGATCGGTGGTAATGGATGGTCCGGCCAATCCACTGCTCAAAGAGGTGGCGGTGGGCGGAAGCTGGTTCAGCAGCTACATGTTTCACCCGTGGTTCTGGGCCGCCCCCGTGGCCGGCATTCTTGGCGCCATCGGTGTGCAGTGGACAGTGGGCAAGCACAGTCTCACCGGGTTCCTGTGCAGCAGCCTGATGCTGACCGGCACGATACTCGCCGCCGGCTTTGCTCTGTTTCCCTTCCTGCTGCCGTCGAGTCTCGATCCGCGTTCCAGCCTGACGGTGTGGGATGCATCTTCCAGCCACGGCACGCTGGCCTTGATGCTCGGTGCGGTCATCTTGTTTCTGCCCATCGTTATCCTCTACACCGGATGGGTGTATCGGGTGATGCGCGGCAGAGTCACGCTGGACGATGTCCAACATTCGCATCACACCTACTGAAGGAGCACGGCCATGTGGTATTTCAGCTGGATACTTGGACTTGGGCTGGCATGTGCTTGGGGGATACTTAACGCGATGTGGTACGAGCTGCATGCCACCGATGAAGCGCATAGCCGCAAAGCGCAAGCACCGAAAAACGAATAAACGGTTTTTAAAAATTATCGCTTAGAAAATCGGTCTGGCGGCCAACAAACAAGCGGTGACCGCCAGAGAGCTATCACGCCACACTCCAAAGCCTGTGCGCTTCTTCGGCGATAAGGTCAGGCCGTTCTTCCGGATAGAACAATTTGGCGTCAGGTACGCGCCGCACGCCGAGCGAATGCCCCATCGTGCGATCCAGATACTCGGCGCCGGCAAACGAGAAAATCGTATCGTCCATGCCCCACACGATACGTGTAGGCACCGTGCTTCGCCGCAACGCGGGGCCGATCCCTGCGAGCGGGTTGTTTTCGAGTGCGATGGCATAGGCATGCACCAGCGCCTTGCGATGCGGCGAGCTCACCAGTGGCGTGAAATAGCATTCGATGGCTTCGTCGGTGGGGTCCGTGGGGTCGGCAAAGCACATCCCGCCGATGCCCTGCGGCGAACGCGCCAGCGTTTTGTTGGCCAGCCAGGGCGCCAACCACTGGTCCACAAACTTGCCCTCGTGCGACAGGGCGATGACCGGCTTCATCGCGGCCGGCGGGCTTTCGTGTTCCGTATCGCAATTGGTCAGCAGCAGGCTGCGAACGCGCTCGGGGTGTTGGGTCACCAACAATTGAGCGACCGCTCCGCCGCTGTCGCTACCCACCACGTCCACACGACCAACGCCCAGCGCGTCGAGCAAGGCGATAAGCATGGCCACCTGCGCATCGGGCGCGACGCTTTGACCAGGCGCGACTTCGGTGTAACCCAAACCCATGAAATCCGGTGCAATGCAGCGGCGATAGGGCGAGAGCCGCTCCAACGCGCCTCGCCACTGAAAACTGTTTAACGGAAACCCGTGAAGAAACAGAGCCGCTTCGCCGCTGCCGCGCTCAACATAAGCGATCCGCCCAAATGACGTCTGCAAGAATCGCCGACTGGCGCGAAAGCGCTTCGCTTCCGCGCTCTGTTCTTGTGTAGCTGCAAAAAGGGGCGATGCAAATCCCGCCAACATACTCGATGCAACCAGGCCGGTGGCGAGTTGCAAAAATGCTCTGCGTTGCATGAAGGATTTCCTGGGTGACGATAAGCGAATCATCCGCTTGTCGGGTTCATGCCATCAATGACCTGGCAGGTCATGGCTTTCTTGTGGTCACCGGTTCGGCATCCATGTAGGCCGTCCCAGGTGCGACGCCGGCATGCTCGATCTTGATGCTGCAGGCGACAGGCTTTTAGGACACTCAAAGTTTCTGAAACTCCTGCCATCGCATTTGCGCGATAGCCGGATCGGTCACGCTCGACTCTCCCGTTTCCACATGCCCGGCAAGACGCCGCACGAATCCGCCTTCCGCGTCGGCGCGCACGATCAAGTCGTACCAGCCGTAGCTGTCGCTCAACCACCAGTCACGCTCAGCGTGCTCGCCCGGTTTGAGCATGTAGGAGATCGACTCGCCGTTGTACAGGTTCTGCACAGTTACATTGCAAAAATCGCGACCTTCGTTCGCCAGGGTCAGCACCAGATGCGCCTTTTCGCGACCGTAGCGACTGGCGATCTGCAAGGTGGTCTTGCGCGATGCGCGATCGCCTTTGAAGCTTCGAACAAAACCGTTCGGTCCGTATGCGTGCAGTTCGTAGGCACCTTGCACCGGCCACGTTGCCGAGAGCGATTTTTCCGCTTCTACCGTATAGAACCACGGGCCTTGGGATGCATCGCTGGAACGCACGTGAAAACAGGCGCCAGCACGGCCTTCGTTCTGGAAATCGATATGGAGCTGGGCTTCTTCCATGCGTCCCGCCACCTGCAGCACGTAGGGCAGCGCACGCGCGGGTTTGACGCCAGGCTCCTGGTCCGGCAGCGACTGATTCGCAGGCGGCATCGGCGAATAATCGGGCTGACGCAATGAATCCGGCGGCACGTACGCGTTCGTGCTTGGCAATGGCTGCTGCGCACCGTTGGGCTTGGAGAAATCGAACGCCGACGTGAGATCGCCACAAACGGTGCGACGCCACGCCGTGATATTGGATTCCTGCAAGCTTGGATGGCTGCTCGCATAACGCTGTTCGATAAACCGGATGATCGAGGTGTGATCGAACACTTCGGAGCAAACCCAGCCCCCTTTGCTCCACGGCGACACCACGATCATCGGCACACGCGGGCCTAAACCGTATGGCCCGGACGGGTAGTACACGTTGCCGGGAAAAATTTCATTCGCGATCGAGACCGTCGATTGCCCTTGCGCATCGGACGGTGGAACACATGGGGGCACGGCGTGATCGAAGAAGCCGTCGTTTTCATCGTAGGTGATGAACAGGGCCGTCTTGCTGAAAACCTCGGGATTGCTGGTCAGTGCATCCAACACTTGCGACACATACCAGGCGCCGTAATTGGCCGGCCAGTTCGGATGCTCCGTATACGCTTCGGGCGCCACGATCCACGACACCTGCGGCAGCTTGTTGGCCATGACGTCGCCGCGTAGTTCGTCGAACAACGTGCCGCCCACGGAGATTTGAGTGCCGGTTCTCGCCCCTTGGTACAGCGGACTGCCGGGTTGCGCGTTACGGTATTGCAGAAAATACAACAGCGAGTTGTCGCCGTAATTGCCGATGTAGGCGTTATCGGTCCAGCCCCAGAAGCCGTTTGCATCGAGCCCTGTGCCGGCGTCCTGATAGACCTTCCACGAAATACCCGCGTTCTGCAGCACTTCCGGATACGTCGACCAGCCGTACCCCGCTTCGGCGTTGTCGATCACCGGACCGCCGCCGGCACCATCGTTGCCGACCCAACCCGTCCACATGTAATAACGATTGGGATCGGTCGGCCCCATCACCGAACAGTGATACGCATCGCAAATGGTGAACGCGTCGGCGAGTGCGTAGTGAAACGGAATATCGTCGCGCGTGAGATACGCCATCGTGGTAGTGCCTTTGGTGGGCACCCACTGATCGTATTGACCGGCGTTCCACGCCGCATGCGTGCTCGTCCAATCGTGCGCGAGATCTTCCAGAAACTGCAGACCCAGATCGGGCGCCGTGGGATGGAAAGGCAGCACATAGCTCGATCCATCGGGTTGGTACCACACGCAATGGCCAGAAGACAGATTCACCGGACGGGGATCGCCAAACCCGCGCACGCCTTTGAGCGAGCCGAAATAATGATCGAAGGAGCGGTTTTCCTGCATCAAGATCACGATGTGCTCGACGTCTTCGATGGTGCCGGTGCGGCGATGCGCCGGAATCTCCAGCGCGCGCGCAATGCTTGCGGGAAGCATGGAGGCCAGCGTGGTGCTGCCTAGGAGCTGCAGAAATCTACGTCGATTCATCGAAGTCATGCTGCATCCCTTTCTCGCGGCGTAATGACGCGCGATCCTGCGTGACTAACGTTGCAGGCATGCGACATCCATAGGACCGGGCACGGAAGATGGATAGTGATCACATAAGGCGCGAAAAGTACCGTGACAAACATTTCACGCACTGCCTAGAGGACACCCGTGCGCTAGTGCGTAACCTTGCCTCGGCGTCATTCCGGCGAGTGCGAGTCGACAACGCGGACGCAACCGCGATCATCGCGCGGCCAGCAACGCCTCAATCTCTCCCGGCTCTTTCGGTACCGCCGCCGTCAGCACCTCATTCCCATCGCGCGTCACGGCCACATCGTCCTCAATGCGAATGCCGATGCCTCGCCATGCTTCAGGAACCGAGGTGTCGTCCGGCGCAATATAAATACCGGGCTCCACCGTAAGCACCA
>DATJMR010000273.1:0-6060 GCA_035508595.1 Dyella sp. | reverse complement strand
GGCGGTGCTATCCATCGTCACCGAACCGTTTGCAACCAGCATGCCGCTACCGAGCGCGGCGTTGTTGCCGAGCAGCAGGCCGCCTGCATCCAGTGCCACGCCGCCGGCGAAAATGTTGGCGCCGCCGAGCATCTGAGTGCCGCTGCCCAGTTTCACCAAACCGCCCAGGCCGACGATGACGCCGTTGTAGACGGTATTGCCTATGCCGTTGAGCGTGAGCGTATTCACGCCGAGGTTCACCGTGCCGCCTGCACCAGCTAGAGAGCCGATGCTTTGATTGCCGCCGAGCGAAAGATCGAGCGTGGTGCCGGCGGCGAGCGATATTGCGCCAGTGGGAGAAAGCGAACCGCCCGCCCCTACCGCCAGCGTGCCGTCATTGAGCAGGAAGGAGCCGCTAAGACTGTCGATGCTGTTCAAACTCAGCGTGCCCGCGCCGTTCCAACTGATATTGCCGCCCCCGGACAGGCTGCCGGCAAGCGTGAGCGGATTGCTACCGAGCAGGCTCAAGGTGCCCGCATTGATCTGAACCGAGTTGCTGAGAACGAAAGCACTACTCGTGTTGAGCGTCGCGCTGCCGTTCGCCGTTAGCGTGCCGCTTCCCAGCGACGCGGCATTGGCAAGCACCAGACCGCCGGCGTTGAGATTCACACCACCGGTGAAGGTATTGGCACCGGCCAAGGTGACCGGCCCTGTATCGGAAATCGACAACCCGCCGCCACCGGAAAGCACGCCACCCAGTGAGAAAGCATTGCTGCCTTCCAATGACAGCGTACTGGTGCCCAAGCTGATGTTGTTGGCCAACGTCAACCCCGCGACGGCGGACTCGATCCCTCCGCCGGCAACAGTCAACGCACCCGTACCGAACACGCCTGCGCTATTGAAGTTGACCAAGCCACCGTTGAGGGTTGCGCTGCCGCTGACCAGATTGCCCTGCAAGTTCCAGGTGCCGCTGTTGACGGTGAGGTTCTGGAAATCCAGATAATTGGCGGCGCTGATCGTAGTGACCGGGCCGCCGGTGCCCGATCCCGTGCCGGTGGCCGAGTTCTGCAGTATCAAGGCATTGCCGCTACCCGTGCCCGCATCCACCTTGCCCGCCGCGGCAAAATTGATGGTGCTTGAGCCCACCGTCATCGTGCCCGCCGTGGCGACACCCGCGTTGTTCACACTCGATCCGGAGACCGCCAGGAACGTGTTGCCGCTGACCGAATTGCCCAGGTAAACACTGCCGTTGATGGTGCCGGAATTGACGAAGTTGTTGCCGAAGCCCGCGATCGTCGAACCCAGAAAACCGACGCGGCCAGTGATCGTGCCGGCGTTGTTGAGGTTCATCTGCCCGCCGCCGTAGGCGAGGATGGCCGGCGCATCGGCCGTGGTGAAGGTACCCACGCCGAAGATACTCATGCCGATCGAGCCATTGTTGTAGAGCACGGAGGAGCCGGCGTTATCCAGGACCAGCGCCTGGCCGCCAAAACCCATCAACGAAGCGATATTCACCAGGCCGTTGATCACGCCGCCGCTTTCGTTGGTCACGGAGATGTTGTTGGCGCTCGCATTGCCGAGCATGGCACCCGTCGCAGCGAGACTTAAGCCTCCGTTGATGGTCGGGTCGATGCGGCCTTGGTTGTCCAGGGTGATGCCGTTGCCGTTCAACGTCAGCGCGGCGCCGCCCACGATAGGCGGCACGCTCAGCACCGCCCCGGTTTGCACGTCGAAGGTAACGTTGTTGATGCTGCTAGCAAAGCTGTTCGTGTTGGAGCCTGTCGCACAGGTAATTGTCGTGCCCGAAGTGGTGCACTGGGCAAACGCGGCGCCGTTAGCGCCCAGCAGCAACGCCATCGGCGTAAGCGCTAAAACGATACCTTTGGCTAAGCGATTCCTGCGCAGATGCGCAACGCGACGCTGATGCATAACTTTCCCCTGTAAAGTTCCGCATACCGGCCGTTGCGGCCAGCAACCCATTTTCGCCCCTGTTCAATAGCAACAACAAGCTAGCAAAGGTAGTGCCAATGGGCGGGACTAGGCGAAAAATTTCAAGGGATTAGCGCTACGAGCCGTCCCGGTTAGGGTTGTGCTGCGGCGGGGGCAATTTCATGCGATGCCCGCCACGGTTCGCAAGCAGGCACCCGCTTCATTTAGCTTGTTGCGCTTCGATTACGGGAAGTCGCAAGGTCCGCATGGGATCAAAAATGGAGATCCATCTTTATGGTGATCCCGACCTGGCGATATTTATGAGCGAAGCTTGTAACCGCTGCGGAATATCCAGGCGATCGCCACGCCACATAGCAAAAGAAACGCCGTAGTCATGCTCACGCTCAACACGACGTTGACATCGGACTGGCCGTAGAAGCTCCAGCGAAATCCGCTAATGAGGTACACCACGGGATTGAACAGCGCGACCTTCTGCCAGAAAGGCGGGAGCATTCCGATCGAATAAAAGGCGCCACCAAGAAACGTCAATGGCGTGACGATCATCAGCGGAATCACCTGAAGTTTTTGAAAATCGTCGGCCCATAGCCCGATGATGAAACCGAACGAACAGAACGTCACGGCGGTCAATAGCAAAAAGGCAATCATCCATACCGGATGCAAAATACTGTAAGGCACAAAGAACCGCGCGGTAAGAAGAATAAGCAAACCCAGCATCACCGATTTGGTGGATGCCGCGCCGACATAACCCAATACCGCTTCAAGCGGCGAAACCGGCGCGGAAAGCAGCTCGTAAATCGTGCCCGACCACTTGGGCAGATAAATGCCGAACGAGGCATTGGATATGCTCTCGTTGAGAAGCGACAGCATGATCAGCCCGGGAATGATAAACGCCCCGTAGCTCGTGCCGCCGATATGCCCCATGCGCGAGCCGATGGCTGTACCGAACACAATGAAATACAGAGAGGTCGACAGCACCGGCGAGACGATGCTCTGCGTCAGCGTACGAAAGGTGCGAGCCATCTCGAAACGATAAATAGCGCGGATCGCTGGAATATTCATGGCGCACCCCGTACCAGGCTGACGAAGATATCTTCGAGCGAGCTTTCCGAGGTATGCAGATCTTTGAAATCGACCCCCAAATCGCCCAGCTTGCGCAGCAACACCGTTATGCCCGTATCGTCGCTTTGGGCATCGAACGTGTACGTGAGCGTCGCACCATCGTCGGCAAGTTCCAAAGCGTACCCATCCAGCCCCGCAGGGAGCGCTTGTACGGGTGTTCGCAGGCTAATGGCCAGTTGTTTCTTTCCAAGCTTGCGCATCAGCGCCCGCTTCTCTTCAACAAGTATCAATTCGCCGCGCGTGATAACACCGACGCGGTCGGCCATTTCCTCGGCCTCATCGATATAGTGCGTGGTGAGAATCACGGTCACGCCGGTTTCGCGCAACTGACGCACCATGCGCCACATATCGTGCCGAAGCTCTACGTCCACACCCGCCGTGGGTTCATCCAGAAACAAAATGCTTGGTTCGTGAGCCAGCGCCTTGGCAATGAGCACGCGACGTTTCATGCCGCCGGACAAGGTCATAATCTTCGAATCTTTTTTATCCCACAGCGACAAATCGCGCAGCACTTTTTCCACGTGCTTGTCATTTCGGGGACGCCCGTACAAACCTCGGCTGAATCTAACCGATGCCCATACCGTCTCGAACGCATCGGTCGACAGCTCCTGCGGCACCAGACCGATCTTGGAGCGCGTGACCCGATAATCCTTCAATACATCGTAGCCATCCGCCGTGACGGCGCCGCTGCTGGGTTTGACGATGCCGCAAATGATGCTGATCAGCGTGGTCTTGCCCGCGCCATTGGGACCAAGCAGCGCGAAAATCTCGCCATGCCGGATATCGAGATCGATCGACTTCAGCGCCTGAAAGCCTCCCTTGTAGGTCTTGCTGACGCCACGAATGGAAACGGCGTGCGGTGGTGGAGTGGCCTGATCGTTCATCGCATCTGGGACTCTTGATTCAAACGACGTTAGTTTACGCCTGGATTTAACTTTAAAGCGCCATGCCTTGGTGCGAAGGTAGGCGCTTTTGCATCAGCGACCATGCATGTCTGCGGGTGTTCCATCAGACCAGTTGGGGGCCGGAACCAAGAACACAAGAATCGGAGGCAGCCCTTTCATTTCAGGGTGTTGTTCCGGAGCGAAGAACCAATAGGGGCTGGACATAACCGGCGAGCCGTCAGCACCGGAACCCCAATCCGCAGCATCTTTGATCAGCGTGTCGAACATGAGATGAGGCATGTTGTGGCCTCCTTGGTCGGTCAGATACGACGATTTCGACATCATGTAATCCATGGCGCCGCTTTCGAGATCCGGCAATTGCTTATTTGCGTACGCAGCTTTGAGTGCCGATAGCATGTCCGCCTTGGAACGACCGGCCATCACCATCTTGGCGCGTAAATAAAAAATGGGCACGATCGAACGCGCGGCTTGGGGATTCAGACAATCGGCAGCCCTCACTTTCGGATTCCAGAATTCGGGCCAATCGAACGGCCCCGACCAACCTCTACCCACTAAACAGACAAATCCGTTCTTGCCTTCGACCGCTGTCTCGTAGCCCTTGCGCCCCAGCACCAGAATCGTCGCATCGCGGGAAATGGATGCTGGCGCGGCACTGCGCGCCAAAGCGATCTCCGCGCTGCGATCGGTCATGAGGTATTGGTCCAGCGGAGCCATCTTTGGATAGGGGTTTGCGGCGTCCTGCGCCATCGCCTGATGCATCGAGCCAAATCCCATGAGCAGTACCATGCACTTGATAACAAGTGCGCCGATCTTGTTGTCACGCATCGTCTTCTCCTCAGAGTCGGTTTTTCACATAGCGTTGCCAGGCGGGTTGTGTGCCCGGCGCCGCTGCTCGTTGACAGTTCTTCGTGTGGATAAATCTGTCGCCCGTCGAGTCACTGGGACTCGATACGTTGCACCCGTTCGTTGCTGCCCGCTCAGTCCTTTGACGGAGCCGGCATAAAGAAAATCTCTCGCACCTCGACCGATGCGCGGCAGGCTTTGGCACCCTTGCGCGCCCACGCCATGGCTTCGTCCAAATCCGCGGTCTCCAATATCCAAATGCCGCCTACGAATTCTTTGGCCTCCAGGTACGGCCCATCGGTGAGGAGCACCTCACCGTTCGGCTGTGTCCGCAGTGCTTTTGTCGTCGGACTAAGGCCGCAAGCAAGCTTCCTGACGCCAGCGGCGATCATTTCCCGGTTGAGCGCGTGGATTTCCTCGATGGTCGCTTCGGTTTCGGAGGAAGGGTCGTAGTTGTCGGGAAGGTATACGGAAAGCAGATATTGCGACATGTTGTCCCCCAAAATGGCTTTCAGCCGGGCCAGTTGCCCTGCCTTCACTATAAGGACGAACGGTGGGAGCGGATTTCGACAAGCCGCCCCAAAATAGTTGGCGCGCTATCGCTCCAATCCCCATGCTTGATAACAGCCATGGATCGCTTGTCGCGAAGAAAGATAAACCTTGGGCAGGCTTATCTGGCGATACATGTCCCTATAGCGTCGACGATTCCGCGGCGTGACCACCGTTATGTAGTGGATCATGTCCCATTTGATGCTTTCACGGCCGCCTTCCAACGCGCCAACTCTGTTGCCCTGGACGAGCGTCCGTCGCATGTATCGGAAAAAGCTGGTCGGCGTGGAAACGTCCAGCAAAATGACGCCCGTCGCTCGCTGCAATCGCTGAGGCATGCACGAGGTGTAATTGCCCTCCATTACCCACTGCGATCCATGGATCGCCTCGTCATGCAAGGCCCGAAACTCTTCCGCGGGGCGCGGCCGCCAATCGGACTGCGGAATGTGATGCAGCTGATCGAGATGAATCACGTCGATACCTAGTTTTCGGCCAATGGCCACCGCAAGTGTCGACTTGCCGCTATTGGACGGCCCCAGAATGCAGATGCGTGTTCCGAGCGCCGACAGTTGCATGAGCGGGTCCCATTTCCACGGACAGTTTAATTAGTCACCTCAGCCATTCTCTCGAAAGCCTCGGGTGAACGGTAGTCTAGACTGCTATGCAGCCGTTGCCGGTTATAGAAGCTTTCGATGTATTCAAAGATGCGCGCTCT
>DATJMR010000272.1:0-14008 GCA_035508595.1 Dyella sp. | reverse complement strand
TCATTCCCGCGCAGGCGGGAGGTGCTTCACAACAGCCGGAGGCTGGTCATCCAGGGATTGCGCGTTCGGTTTTTGCGTGTGTCTCCGCGACCGGGTTTGCCTGCGGCGCTTCCGGACCGCTGCCGCGGCCCGGGTCACTTTTCTTTGCTTGCCCAAAGAAAAGTAACCAAAAGAAAAGGCACCCCAGAGGACGCGCTCTCCGGGCATCCTGCCCTGCGAGTCCGCAGATGGCCTACGGGGTTTTTCGACAGGGCTCCTGCCCTGACGAAAAACTGGCTCGCATCCATGCGAGCCACCCTTCGGGCTTTCCTTCGTCCATCTGCCGCGTCCTATGGGGCCCCTCTGCGCACATCCCTGTGCACACTCGGTGCCGACGCTGAGCGTCGGTAAAAGCAGGCATCCTCGGCACAATTGCACATCTCGGAATACCTCTACTTACCGCGTTTTCCGGCGCGAAGCGCTGGCACGAAGTGCGCGCCAGGATGGCGCGCCGCTCTTCCCGGGGCCCCTTGGAGTGCGGTGAAGGGTTGGTGGATCAGGCCCCGACAGGGGGCATGGGCACGGATGCCCATGCCTTTTCGTCAGCACAGGATGTGCTGTCGAAAAGCCCCGCCAGCCCTTCACGGACTTGGCGGGCAGGACGCCCGCCAAGCGCACCCTCAGGGGTGCCCTTCTCTTTGGTTACTTTCTCTTGGGCAAGCAAGAGAAAGTGACTCGGTCCTCCGGACCGAAAGCGCCGCAGGCAGTGCCCCATTCACCCGAAAGACAACATCAAAAAAAACCTGCCAAACCGCTAAAGTCTCCGCCCCCAACGCCGATAACCTTCCCAAAGGTTCGCGACCAACGTGCCCACCCGCACATCGCTGGCCTAGGAGCCAAGCGTGATTATCCAGCCAACCAGCGTTGCCGCACTGACCTGGCTCGGTGCCGCCGCAGGTGCCAGCTCAGAAGGCTGGCGCATTGGCAGCGTGTTGTCCGCGCGTCCGCTCGGCGTCAACGACCAAGGGCTGATGGTGTTGCAGGTCGGCGCACTTACGGTTGAGGCCGAGGCACCCGGCACCAAGCTGCCGCCCCAATTCCAGGTGCGCGTGCTGAGTCTGGGCGCGCAACCGCAGCTGGAAATACTCGGCGTGGACTCGCATTTGGACACCACCGTCCATCAGGCGTTGCGTGAACGCTTGCCGCAGCAGAACGGTTACGCCCCACTGCTCGCAACGGTCAATGCGCTCTCCCAGTGGTCCGTCGCCAAACAATTGCCGCCGTATCTGCGCTCGGCGCTGGCGTTGCTGGAGCACAGCATGAGTACGCCGCGCGAATTGGCATCCGGCGAGGGGCTGCGCCAGGCGGTGAATCGCAGCGGTTTGTTTCTGGAAGCGCAGCTTGCGCATGCGCCGGCCAACGACGCCACCACGGCGCACGACGATATGAAAGGCGCCATGCTGCGTCTGGTGGCGATTCTCAAAGGCCAAGCCATGCTTGGCGAAAGCAGCGACAACGAAGTGGATCCGCCGCTGCTTTACCGGGGCGTGGTGCCGCAGGGTCGATTGCCGCTGCCGCCGGAATTGCTCACCACCAACGACGCCACGGAATTTCTTCCCCGTCTTTACACCGACGTGCAGGCCGCGCTGGCGCGCTTGGAAGTGGCGCAACTGCAGGCCAACCCGAACCATTGGATCGTTGAAATTCCGGTGCAGGACGAGGACGGCGCCGATGTGCTGCAGTTGTCGCTCAAGCACGAGCAAGAAACCGAGCAAGACTGGACGATGGGCTTTTCGCTCGATTTGCCGTCGCTCGGCCCGATCGTCGGCGAATTGCAGTTGCGCGGCCTGCGCTTGTCGGTGCGCTTATGGGCGCAACATCGCGACACGGTGGACCGTCTGGAGACGCAGTTTGCGGACATACGCAAACGCCTCGATGCCACGGGCTTGTTCCTGGATCAATTGACATGCCAGTTCGGCCTCCCGCACGCCGGCAACAGCATGAGCGCGGTGTTTCTGAAGGCCACGGTATGAGTACGCCGCTATTGCCCGCGCCGCAGCGCAAAGTCGTGCTTCGATTGGCCGGCGGAGAAGGTGCCAACGCATCGTCCGGTCGTGGCGTGCACGACGTGGAAAATCTCTTCCGTCATGCGCAGGCGCTGGGTTTGCCGCTGCATCACGATCCGCAGATCGCCGCTTTGTTGATATCGCTGCGCATGAGCGCCGATGTGCCGCCGCAGCTGTATGCCGCCGCCGCCGCGGTCTTGGCAAGCATTTACGAGGCGTCGCGCGAAAACTCCCCCTCTCCTTAAGGGAGAGAAACACAAAGCGCTACGCGCGCTTGGCGTACAAGCGCAACACCAGCTCCGCTTCGTGCCGCGACAAACCGCAACGCGACATCACCTGTTCGA
This sequence comes from Dyella sp., assembly GCA_035508595.1. Lineage (GTDB taxonomy): Bacteria > Pseudomonadota > Gammaproteobacteria > Xanthomonadales > Rhodanobacteraceae > Dyella_B. The sequence continues at coordinate 11,619 of DATJMR010000272.1, read as the reverse complement.
GATCGCCGCCTTCGCGCGCCAGGTGTTGCGCCAGCTCGTAATCGTTGGCGGACGCGTGATGACCGGCCGAGCGCAGCATCGTCATCTGCGTCGCGGGCACTTCGACCGAACGTCGGGGTGCCGCGGCATCCATGGCACGCGGCGCGCGTTCTTCCAGCACACCCAGGCGATGGTCGATCTTGTTCAACGCATTGACGATCAGCAGATCGGACACGCTGCCGGCATCGACGCGCGTTGCACCACGCGTGCCTTTGAGCTGGCGCACTTGATAGGCCAGCAATGCGATCGCGACGGCTTGAAGTACCAGCAGTGCGATCACTGCAATATCACGCCACATCTTTCAACTCCTTATGAAGGCGGCACAGGGTAGGCACGTCCAGCAGGGCGACAAAGCCACCCTGCCAACCCATCACCACCTGCACGGGATCGTCGACGCGCCCGGAGCGCGCGGGCGGCAATTGGATGGCTTGCGAATGGGGTTGCAGCAAATCGCCCACCGCATCCACGCGCAACCCGACGCGATGCGATTCGTGCGTGCACACCACGATGCGCACGGTGGAAGGGTCGCTCGGCGTGCCCTGGTTCAAACCAAGACGGCGGCGTCCGTCCATCACCGGCACGATATTGCCGCGCAGATGGCAGACCCCGAGCAGATCGTCCGCCGCGCCCGGCACAGGCGTTGGCGATGCGTCGCGAATGACTTCGCTGACGCGACTGAGCAGCACGGCGTAATGCTGGCCGTCCAATTGAAAGGACAACCAAGGTTCGCGTGCAATCGCTTCGATATGGGGAACAAGGCTCATGCGCGAATGTTATCCCTTGCCGTCTGGCGTATTGGAATGCACCGACGACGCGCCTGGCGTGGTGACCAGGCTCGCCACCGGCGTGATGACGGGCGGTATCGGAAGCGACGCCGGCACGGAGGTCACAATCACCGGCGGCGTCTGCGTCGGCGCAGCCTGCTGCGCGACGGCGACCGGCGACGTTGACGGTACGCCGTTATCGTGGGTGCTGCCGTCGTCCGCATCGGCGGTCTGATTGATCTGATCGCTATTGGTATAGAAGCGGCGCGGCGCGGCCTTGTCGCTCAACACCACCACCAATACGCGGCGATTCCGGTTGCGGCCGTCCACGCTGGCGTTGTCCGCGGCGGGACGATATTGACCCCAGCCCACGATGCCCAAACGCTCCGGGTCCACGCCGTGCTCGGCGAACAGGCGCGCCACGCTGGCGGCGCGTGCGGCGGAAAGTTCCCAGTTGGACGGATAGACCGCCGTATTGATCGGCATGTCGTCGGTGTAGCCCTCCACGCGCAGCGGATTGGCAAACGGCGCGAGGATGTCGCCAAGACTGGTCAATACCTGGTTGGCCGAAGGCGACAACGTGGCGACACCGCTCGGAAACAGAATGTCCGTGCGAATTTCGATTTCCAGCCAGTTCGGCGTGCGGCGCACAACCACCAGGTTCTTGTCGATCAACGGCTGCAGCGCGTGCTCCACCTGATTGCGGATGCGATCGAGATTTTGCTGCTCGTCGCTGATTTTCGTTTTGTCTTTGTCCGATTGCGTATCGGGCGTCGTCGCCGGTGTGGCGATGTGTTGCGTCAATTCAGGCAACAGAATATGTGCAAGCGGCGTGCGCGGAATCGGCGCGGGCTTGGTGGTCGGCACGGGAATGCTCGACTGCGGTGCATTGGGTGTCACCGGCGTGATCACCGCACGCGAACCGTTGAACGCCGACGAGATCGCCTGTGCCAACGCGCGGTATTTGGTGGTGTTCACGCTGGACATCGCATACAGCACCACGAACAACGCCAGCAACAAGGTAAGCAAATCCGCATAGGGAATCACCCAAGCCTCGTGATTGGCATGTTCCTCGTGCCTGTGTTTGCGTCGGCGGCTCATACAAGATAGCCCTGCAGCTTGCTTTCGATCTGCCGCGGGTTGTCACCCTCGGCGATCGAGATCAATCCTTCGATCAGAATTTCGCGCACCTGCGTCTGCTTGTTGATCAGCGACTTCAAGCGCGCGCCGATCGGCAGCAACAGCAAGTTAGCCAGGCTGATGCCGTAGATCGTGGCCACAAACGCCGCGGCGATACCGTGGCCGAGCTTGGCCGGATCGGTAAGATCGCGCATCACGGCCATCAGGCCGAGTACGGCGCCGATGATGCCCATGGTCGGCGAATACACGCCGCCTTGTTCGTACACTTTAGCCGCGTGCAAGTCGGCTTGCTCGCGCGTTTCCACTTCCAGTTCCAGCACGGTACGGATCGCTTCGGGTTCGCTGCCGTCGACCAGCAGCTGCAAACCTTTCTTCACCAGCGGATCGTCTTCGGCGTCGATGTGCGGCTCCAGGCCGAGCAAACCCTGGCGACGCGAGATTTCGCTCCAGCCGATCACGCGGCTGATCAGGTCGGACGGATGCAGTTGCGGCGGCTTGTAGACCATCCCCAACATGCCGATCGCGCGCTTGAGCACCTTGCCTTGCGTATGCAACAGCAATGCGGAAATCGTGCCGATAAACACGATCACGAACGCGGCCGGATTCCACAGCGCGGAAACATCGGTGCCTTTGAGAATCGCGCCGACGATCAGCACGACGAAGGCGAGAATGGTGCCGGCGATGCTTATGACGTCCATCAGGCCGGCACCTTTAGCGATGGCAACAAACGTCCGTCGTCCTGTGACAGCGCAGCAAGATCCAACACCAACGCGAGACGACCGTCACCCGTAACCGTCGCGCCAGCCACGCCGGGCACACCTTCGAACAACGGGCCGAGCGGCTTCACCATCACGTCTTCGCGGCCGATCACTTCATGCACCAGGCAACCCAGATGCATGTGGCCGACATGCAGCACCACCACATTGCGTCCGCCCGGACCGTTTACGCCTGCCCAATCGGCCAGATCGCCCAGTACCAGCGCGCGACCGCGATGAGCGGCGACGCGGCGGCCGTCGAGCATGTGGTCGTGCTGCGGACTCAGTTCGAACACTTCGCTCACGTTGCTGAGCGGCAGCGCGAACAGACGATCGCCCACGCGCACCATCAGCACGCGCAAGATCGCGAGCGTGAGCGGCACGGTGAGTTCCAGCGTGCTGCCGTGGCCCAGGCGCGATTGCACCTGCAACGTGCCGCCCAGTTCGGCAACCCGGGTTTTCACCACGTCCATGCCGACGCCGCGGCCGGAAATATCCGAAATCGTCGCGGCGGTGCTGAAGCCGGGGCGGAAAATCAATTCGTAGCATTCGACTTCCGACAAGCGCGCAGCTTGCGTTTCGTCGATAACGCCCTTCTCCACCGCCTTGCGGCGGAGCACTTCCGGATCCATGCCGCGACCGTCGTCGCTGACCGAGATCACGATGCGCTCGCCACGCTGACTGGCGGAGAGTTTGACTTTGCCTTTGGGCGATTTGCCTGCGCGTGCACGACCGGCCGGATCTTCCAGACCGTGATCGACCGCATTGCGCAGCAAGTGAATCAACGGATCGGCCAGGGCTTCGACCAGGCTGCGATCCAGATCGGTATCTTCGCCTTCGGTGATCAGCTCGATATCTTTGCCGAGTTGACGCGCCAGATCGCGCACGATGCGCGGAAAGCGCTGAAACAGGCGGCCCACCGGCTGCATGCGCATGCCCAGCACGGCGGTCTGCAGATCGTCCGACACGCGATCCAGATCGCCCGCCATCGTCGCCAGCATTTCGTTTTCGCTGCGCGTGGCTAAGCTCAGGAGACGATTGCGCAGCAGCACCAGTTCGCCCGCACGGCTGACCAACGTATCCAGGCGCGCGGTATCGACGCGCACGGTGTTTTCGGCCGCCGACGGTTTCGCTGCCGCATTCGGGCGCGCGGCGAGAGCCGGTGCGGGCGCTGGCGTGGGTGCAGGCGCTGCCGCCTCGATGTGACCGGGCGCCGCGCCTGGGCCGTGCAAGTTGTCCAGCAATGCTTCGAATTCGTCGTCGCTGATTTCCTTCTTGTCGACAACAGCCGGCTTTTCCGACCCCGGCGCGGCACCTTGTCCGTGCAAGGCATCGAGCAGGTTTTCGAATTCGTCGTCGCTGATTTCTTTCGACGCATGGTTGGTTGCGCCCGGTGCGCCACCTTCGCCGTAGAGCGTATCGAGCAACGCTTCGAATTCCGCCTCTATCGGGTCGGCCGCACGCGAGGGTTTGGCCGGCGCGTTCGCTGCAGCCGCGGTTTCCACCGCCGGTTGCAAGCGTTCAAGCAAGGTCGCGGGCGGCGGCGACATCGCCTCGCCGCTGGTCAGCGCCGCCATCATCACGTTGAGCAGATCCAGCGATTCGAGCAGCGCGTCCATGTGCGCCGAGTTCAGCACCAGTTTCGCGTTGCGCGCGTCGTTGAGCAGTTCTTCGGCGCAATGGCACAGTTGCACCATCGGGTCGATGCCGAGAAATCCCGCACCGCCTTTTACGGTGTGGAAGACGCGGAACACCGCATTGAGCAACTCGCGATCGTGCGGCGAGGCTTCCAGCTCCACCAGCTGTTCGCCCAGCCGTTGCACCAATTCCCCGGCTTCCACCAGAAAATCATCGCGCAGCTCGCTGTCCAGGTTCGCATCCATCAACGTGCGTCCTCGCGCGATGTGCTCCCTCCCCTGCATGCAGGGGAGGGCTGGGGTGGGGTTGCACGCGCTTGCGGTGAGCGATGAACGCCCCGCGAGATTCGGGACTTCACCCCACCCCAACCCTCCCCTACTGCACGTAGAGCCTGCCCCGGACTTGATCCGGGGGGAGGGGGTTGTTTACGGCTAGTCCCAGACATCCGCTGCATGCTCAGAATCCGAATTCGCTCAAAAGACGATCCACTTCGTCCTGGCTATGCACTTTGGCCACTTCCACCGGCGCTTCGCGACCGGCCAGCGCACCGGTGAGGCGCACCAGTTCGAGCAGCGACGATTCCACGCTTTCGATAAAACTCACCACTTTCTTGACGCGCTGACCGGCAAGATCCTGCCACGATTGCACCAGCACCATGTCGTTGAGGCCTTCGCTGCACGCGCTGGCGAAAACCTGCGCCTGACGTGCGAGCACGGCGGCCGGATCGGTTTCGCTGCGGCTGAAATCCAGCACGGCGGTCGCGTTCTGCGAGAGCGCTTCGGCTTCCGGGCGAATGCGATCGACGAAGTCCAGGCTGCGATGCGCGGCCTGCGCGCTCATCTCCAGCACCTCGCCCAGATGTTTGCGCGCATTGATCATGCTGTCGGGCATGCCTTCGTTGGCCAGATCGGCGCCCAAGCGAGTCACTGCGCCGTGCAGGTCGCGCGCAAGCACGCCCAGCGCGCGAAACAGATGCTGCTCGCGCTGACGCACCATGGTGTCCAGCGCTTGCTCGAACGCGGCGCCGTCTTTGCTGTTGAGCAGGTCGATCACTTCGGGCGGAAGCGCTTCACCTGCGGGGGCTGTCACGGCGGCGTTCATGCGGAAGCTCCCTTGGCGGCCAGGCGCTCGAAGATCTTGTCGAGCTTTTCTTTGAGCGTGACGGCGGTAAATGGTTTGACGATGTAGCCGTTCACGCCGGCCTGTGCGGCGGCGATGATCTGCTCGCGGTTGTTTTCGGCGGTCACCATCAGCACCGGCATGCCTTTGAGCTTGGGCTCGGCGCGAATCGCCTGCAGCAACTCGATGCCGGTCATGTTGGGCATGTTCCAGTCGGTGACGACCATGTCGAACGCATTGGCTTTCAACATCGCCAAAGCGTTGTTGCCGTCGTCGGCTTCCTGGATCAGCGGGTTGCTGAAACCGAGCTCGACGAGCAGGTTGCGGACGATTCGTCGCATGGTGGAGAAATCGTCCACCACCAAAATTTTCATGTTCTTGTCCAAACACGTTCTCCAGATGCTTGAAACGGGGGGAGGAGTCGAGAAACGAGTGAGGCGCGAACCGCGGGTGGTTTTCTTCCCTCGGAAGAAGGTTCCGCATGGGTGGGGTCGGCGAAGCCTGGACGCGCTGCCTTGACCTTGGTTCCCCTGCGAACCCTCTTCCGAAGGAAGGGGTTTGCACGCATCGGTGCGCCGAATGCTTCGGGTGACGCTAGTTGCTGAAACTCGTTGCCTGCTCCTTCACTCGTTGTTTGTAGCTAACCGCGCCACTCGCCCATGCGCGCGCGCAGTCTTACCAGTGCCTGGCCGTGGATCTGGCAGACGCGAGATTCCGTCACGCCCAGCACCATGCCGATTTCTTTCAGGTTCAATTCCTGTTCGTAGTACAGGGACATCACCAGTTGTTCGCGCTTGGGCAAGGTGCTGATCGCTTCGGCCAGCGCTTCGCTCATGTTTTCCTGCTCGAAGCTGTCCTGCGGCCCCAAGCTGTCGTGATCCACCACGTCCAGCGCACTACCCTCGCCACCTTCGCCGTCGTCCGGCGCGGTGAGGCTGAGCAGCCGCGCGCTGGTCGCGTCGGACAGCACCTGGTGATACTCCTCGGCGGTCATGCCGAGACGTTTCATCACCTCGGCGGTTTCCGCATCGGCGCCCGTTTCGTTTTCGATCTGCCGCACAACTTCGGCGACCTCGCGCACCTTGCGGTGCACGGAGCGCGGGGTCCAATCGGTGCGCCGGAGTTCGTCCAGCATCGCGCCACGGATGCGGATGCCCGCATACGTTTCGAAGCTGGCCGCGCGATCGGTCGTAAAGTTTCGCGCCGCCTCCAGCAAGCCGATCATGCCCGCCTGCATCAGGTCTCCTACGTCAACGCTCGGAGGCAAACGGCCCATCAAGTGATAAGCGATACGCCGCACGAGCGGCGCATGCTTGCGCACCAGTTGGTCCGCGTCTTCGCGTTGTAGCTGCAGATATTCCGAAGCCACGTTCATCTCTCACCACCCCGCAGCCGGCACACTTTGGCCGCTGAAAAAGGCAATTCGGCCAAGGTCCGGGCACGAGGGTTTACCCCATGTATCGACCGCACCTGCCAATTGCTTGAATCCGACCGCCGCGCGGCTGGACGGCCACAGATCGACCACGGCGCCCTGGCGCCGGATCGCCTGCCGCAGCCATTCGTCGTGCGGCACCATGCCCATGTAGTTGAGCGCCACGTCGAGAAAGCGCCCGCATACACGCGCCAGTTTTTCAAAGAGTTTTTTCGCGTCGCTCGCCTGGCGAACCATGTTGGCGACGATATGGAAGCGCCGCACGTCGAAGTCGTGGGCGAGAATCTTGATCAACGCGTAAGCATCGGTGAGCGACGCGAGCTCGTCGCACACCACGATCACCACATCGTCGGCCGCGGCGGCGAACATCGCCACGTTGTCGGCCACGCCTGCGGCAGTGTCCACCACCAGGAATTCCGGCGGCTGGATCAGTTCGTCGAACGAACGGATCACCGCCGCGTGCTCGCCGTTGCCCATCTTGGCGAGCCGGCGTATGCCCGAACCGCCGGGCACTACTTTCAGTCCGTGCTGGGCGGGCAGGATCAGATCCTGCAGCGTGCATTTGCCTTCCAGCATGTGCCCTACGTGACGCGCGGGACTCAGGCCCAGCTGCACGTCCACATTGGCCACGCCCATGTCGGCGTCCAGCAACATCACATCGCGTCCGGACATCGCCATGGCCATCGCGAGATTGACGGCGACCGTGGTTTTGCCGACGCCGCCTTTGCCGCCCGCGACGGCGATGGTGCGCGTGATGCGCGACCGTGGAACGATCGGCCGTAAGCTTGCCGCCTGATGGAAGGCATCGGTGTCTTCCCGATGCGCATGGGCGGTTGAAAACAGATTGTGCAAGCCTGCTGCCTGATTCACCTGCAATGCCTCGTTTGATCCGTATGTCATAGACCGGCCACCGCCAGGCCGAATCGATCGGCCATGTCGAGGTCTTCGCCTGCCGGCCCCAGCCGGCGTTGCTGCTGCGCGGCGCGGCACACGAGCACGCGCGCATCGGCAGCACTGATATCTTCGGGAACGCGCTGACCGTCGGTGGTGCAATCCAGCGGAATGCGATGACGAATCAGCACCGACAACAAGCCGCCCAGGCTCGGCGCTTCGTCGAGCTTGGTGGCGATACATGCGCTCGGCTTCAGCGGCAGATAGGCGCGCACCGATTCGTCCAGCGCCGTGGACTGCGCATTGGCCGCGAGCACCAGGCACGCACGCAGTTTGTTGGCGCCTTGCGCGGCGGCATCGCGCAACACATCCATCTGTTGCTGCAGGCGCGAGTCGTTGCCGGATACGCCGGCGGTATCGACCAGCACCGTGTGGTGATCGCGCAGCAGATGCAACGTTTGCGTGAGGCCGGCGGCGTCATACGCGGGATACACGCGTACGCCAAGCAAGCGACCGTAGTGCTCCAGCTGCGCGGCGGCGCCGATGCGATAGTGATCGGTGCTGACCAGCGCCACCTTGGCCGGACCGTGATGCATCACCGCACATGCGGCGAGCTTGGCGATCGTGGTGGTTTTGCCAACGCCGGTGGGACCCACCAAGGCGGTGACGCCGCAGACATCGGCCAGACCGCGGCCGCTGACTTTCAAGCTGCGGCTGAGCAGACCCAGCGGCAGATAACGCGCCTGGTCGACGTTGATGTCTTCCGGCAATTCATCAATAAGTTGACGCGCGACATCGGTGTCGATGCCAAGACGCGACATATCGCGCAGCACGCGTGCGCGCATCGGGCTGCGGCGCTCCATGTCGTTCCACGCAAGGCTGGAAAGCTGTTGTTCGAGCAATTGACGCAAGCCGCCGAGCTCGTTGCGCATGCGCGCGGTTTCCAGCGCGTTCTGCTCGATCATCGGCTGCAGCGCGGCGATCTCGGCCGAAGGCAGCGGCAACGGCGGCGGCGGCGGCGTGGCCGCGCGCGGTTCCTTCGCCAGCTCTCTGGCCGGGGTTCTTGCGGCTTCTTTGGGTGTCTCTTTGACAATCTCTTTGGCACGCTCTTTGGGCGTTTCCTTCGCGCTCTCCTTCACCTGCGGCTTGGCCGCTTCGGCGGCCGGCGCGTTGATGCGGGCGGCTTCGCGCATCAGCGCCTCGTCGTAATCGACGGCGGCGATGATTTCGATGCCTTCTTCGAGACGGCGCGTGGAAAGGATCACCGCATCGGCGCCCTGCTCCGCGCGCACATCGCGCATGGCCTGGCGCATGTCGGCAGCCAAGAACCGTTTGATCTTCATCGTGCATTCCCCGTTATCGCTCCCGCGCCCTTCCGGAGCGCGGACTGCAGCAAGAAGGCGATCTTGTGCAGATGCTTGGCCGCGGCGCTTTTCGAAAGCGAAACAACGCGCGGTTGCCCTTTCGTTTCAACCGTCTCCCCGATGGAGAGCGGGAGCAAAGCTCGCATGCGGAACATCATCGTCGCCTACCTCACTCGTTCTTCGTTCTCAACGTCCGATCGCTTGCACCAATCGCACGCGACGGTTGTCCGGTACTTCGTTGTAAGCCAGTACATGCAGGTTCTGGGCCACGTGGCGGGTGAAGCGCGAGAGCCACGGACGCAGTTGCGGTTGCACCAACATCACCGCCGGTTCGCCGCTCGCTTCCTGCCGCCGCGCCGCTTCTGCAACGCTTTGTTGCAGGCGATCGGCGAGCCCCGGTTCCACGGCGGCACCCGCTGCACCACTGCTTGAAAGGGATCCGAGCAAGATCTGTTCCAACTCCGGAGCCAGCGTCAGCACGGGGATTTCCGTGCCCAAACCCGCGATTTCCTGGACGATCTGGCGGCCGAGCGCCACGCGCACGTAGGCGGTCAAAGCGCCAGGATCCTGACTCTGGCCCGCATGCTCCGCCAAAGACTCGACGATGGTGCGCATGTTGCGGATCGGCACCCGCTCGGCCAGCAGGTTTTGCAGCACTTTCACCACCACGCCCAGCGACAGGCGCTTGGGAACGAGGTCTTCCACCAGCTTGGGCGCGCCCTGGGCGAGACGGTCCAGCAGCTGCTGTACGTCCTGATGGCCAAGCAGTTCGTGCGCGTGGTTTTGCAGGATGTGCGACAGATGCGTGGCGATCACCGTCGCCGGATCGACCACCGTGTAGCCAAGCGCCTGCGCGTGATCGCGCTGGTTGTTCTCGATCCACACCGCTTCCAGGCCGAACGCGGGATCGCGCGTGGCCACGCCGTTCAAGGTGCCGTGCACGCGACCAGGATTGATCGCCAGATGGCGCTCGCTGTAGACCTCCGCCTCGCCCATCGGCACGCCCATCAGCGAGATGCGGTAAGTGTTGGGCCCTAGGTCGAGGTTGTCGCGGATGTGCACGGCGGCAACGAGAAAACCCAGTTCCTGCGACAACTTGCGGCGCACGGATTTGATGCGCGCCATCAACTCGCCGCCCTGATTTTTGTCCACCAGCGGAATCAGGCGATAACCCACTTCCAGGCCCACCGGATCGACACTGGCGACGTCTTCCCAGCCCAGCTCCAACCGTTCCGCGGCGGCCGGTGCCGGCAGCGCCTCGGTCGATGCTTTGGCGAGACGCTCCTTGGTTTCCTGCTCGCGGCGAATCATCAGCCACGCGGAGCCTCCGCACACGGCGGCAAGCATCAGGAACGCGATGTTCGGCATGCCTGGAATCAAACCCATCACCGCCAACACCACACCGGCAACCGCCAGTGCGCGTGGTTGTGCAAACACCTGTCCCACCATTTGTTTGCCCATGTCTTGCGACTTGGACACGCGCGTCACGATCACGGCGGTGGCGATGGACAGCATCAGCGACGGGACCTGCGCCACCAAACCGTCACCGATGGTCAGCAAGGTGTAGGTACGCGCCGCTTCGCCGGCGCTCAAGCCGTGCTGCAGCATGCCGACGAAGAAGCCGCCGATGATGTTGATGAACAGAATCAGGATGCCGGCCGTGGCGTCGCCGCGCACGAACTTCGACGCACCGTCCATTGAGCCGTAGAAATCCGCTTCGTCGCGGACTTCTTCGCGGCGCATCTTGGCGTCTTCGCGCGTGAGCAGGCCGGCGTTGAGATCGGCGTCGATCGCCATCTGCTTGCCGGGCATCGCGTCGAGGATGAAGCGCGCCGACACTTCCGCGATGCGTCCCGCGCCCTTGGTGACGACGACGAAGTTGATGATGGTCAGGATCGCGAACACCACCAGACCGACGGCGAAGTTGCCGCCGATCACGAATTCGCCGAATGCTTCGATCACCTTGCCGGCGGCGCCGGGACCATCGTGGCCATGCAGCAGGATCACGCGGCTGGACGCGATGTTAAGTGCCAGTCGCAGCAAGGTGCCCAGCAGCACCACGGTAGGAAACGCCCCGAATTCCAGCGGCCGCAGCACGTACACCACGGCCAGCAGGATCACCAGCGACAGGGCGATGTTGAAGCTGAAAAGAATGTCCAGCACGAACGGTGGCAACGGCAACATCAGCATCGCCAGCATGGCGAGCATCACGATCGGCGCTCCCACACCGCGCCGGGTGATTTGCTTGAAGGTATCGAAGGCGCTTGCGGTGGTGGCCATGCGGGTTGCCTTAGCGGTTCAGTGCATTACGGTTGGCGGTAACGGCCCTGCAGCTCGGGATCGACATCCGGCTTCGGCACCGTTGGGGCAGGACCGCCGCGTTCGGCGGCCTGTTTCAGCTGATAGACGTAGGCCAGGATTTGCGCGACAGCCACATAGAGCGCTGCCGGAATTTCATGGCCGAGTTCGGTAGTGGC
>DATJMR010000271.1:0-10416 GCA_035508595.1 Dyella sp. | reverse complement strand
TCCCCGAAGGCGAGAGAGCATGGGCTTAGTGCACCTTGCGCCGTAGATAGTTCAACAGATCGATGCGTGTAATGAGCCCCATAAACTGCTCGCCATCGACCACGATGGCAACGTGACCGCGTTCGAACACCGGCAGCAACGCCTCAATAGGCGAGCGCACATCGAGCATTTGCAAATCGCTGATCATGGCGGTGGCGACCGAATCGCGAAAGCGTGCTTCATGCGCGTGCACGTGCATCAGCACATCCGATTCGTCCAGGATGCCGACGATGCGATGGCCGTCCATCACCGGAAGCTGAGAGACATCGTAAAGCTTCATGCGGGTGTAAGCGGTCATCAGCAATTCTTTCGGTCCCACCACCACCGTATCGCGTTGCGCGAACGGGCGAAGCAGCAAATCGCGCAGATCGCCGCGCTGCTCGCGTTCGATAAACCCGTTATCGAGCATCCAGTAATCGTTGTACATCTTGGACAAATACTTGTTGCCCGTGTCGCAGACCAGGGTCACGACGCGCTTGGGTACGGTCTGCTCGCGGCAGTATTTCAACGCGGCCGACAGCAGCGTGCCCGTGGACGATCCACCGAGCACGCCTTCCTTTGCCAGCAGTTCGCGCGCCGCGAGAAAGCTTTCCTTGTCGGAAATGGCATAGGCCTTTTTCACGCGCGAAAAGTCGCTGATGGTGGGAAGGAAATCCTCGCCGATGCCCTCCACCATCCAGCTACCGGATTTGGTGGACAGCACGCCTTCGTTGATGTACTGCGCGAGGATGGAACCGACTGGATCGGCAAGCACGATTTCCGTGTTCGGCGAATGTTTCGCGAAGTATTGCGAGAGCCCGGTCATGGTGCCGGACGAACCGCACCCCACCACCACCGCATCCACGTTGCCGTCCATCTGCTTGAGGATTTCCGGACCGGTGGTTTCGATGTGCGCGCGCGGGTTGTCGGGATTGCCGAATTGATTGATGAAGTACGCGCCGGGTGTTTCGCGCGCGATACGTTCGGCCATGTCTTGGTAATACTCCGGATGCCCTTTGGCGACATCCGAACGCGTGAGCACGACTTCCGCGCCCATGGCCTTGAGGTTGAAGATTTTCTCGCGGCTCATCTTGTCGGGCACGACGAGAATGAGTCGATAGCCTTTGGCTTGCGCCACCAGCGCCAGCCCCAAACCCGTGTTGCCGGCGGTGCCTTCCACCAAGGTCGCGCCGGGTTTGATCTTTCCGGCTTTTTCCGCGCCTTCGATCATCGACAGGCCAATGCGGTCCTTGATCGAGCCACCCGGGTTTGCGCTTTCCAGTTTCAGGAACAACTCGCAGCGCCCGGTATCCAGATGCTGGGCGCGAACCATGGGGGTGTTTCCGATCAGCTCTAGGACGCTGGCGTTGACCGACATGAAAACTCCATTGAGGTGGTACTGGGTTGATATGAAGCCTAATCATAACGGGAACGGCGAAGCCGCACTGTAGGGCCCGTTTGCAGCGATGGGTCCAAAGAGCAGCTTGCGCCCTTTTCCTCGCGGTAAAAAAACAGCCCCGGTAGCACAGGCTCCGGGGCTGTTTGAGGATGCATGCCAGGTGCTAGTGAATCTGGCGATCCTGGGCGCGGTGCTCGTCCCACATTCGCTGCAAGCGCTCCTTGGCGTATAGCTTTTCTTTCTTCATCGAAGTAAGGGTCATGTCGTCAACGGGGAGAACGCCGATCTCGGCATTGTCCACTTTGCTGTTGAGCTCCTTGTGTCGTTGGTATAGCCGACGAAACTCAGCGTCGGCTTTCATCAGGGCTTCGACAGCATCACGCTGCTGATCTTCGAACATGATCCAACCTCCTCGCGATAAAACGGCGGACGCTCACTTAAGAGCGCTCGCGAACAAAAGCGAATCACACGCATAACCAAACCCCGTAACCCTTGTGCAGGGAACAGGGACGGGGACGTTGGAAAGAATGCGCATGGTTCAGTCGGTAGGCCGCAGGGGTTTGAGAACCGCGGCGACTTTGACCCTACTCCGGCCTTGAAAGGGGCGCAAGGACCCCTCGCCAGACCGCATGGCGGCGCGGTCGGTCGTCAAAAATACGTAAGTTGCATCGTCCTCTCCCGTGCGGGAGAGGACGTGAATAGGCTTACTTGCCGCCGTTGGAATCGCTGGGCGACTGGTTGTCCTGCATTTGCGAACGCAGCGCCTTGGCGGCCTTGGCCGCAAGCTCGGCCTGGCGCCGGGCGGACTGGGCGACCCGGCTCTGGGCGGCGGCCAGCTTGCGGGCTTGTTCGGCTTCCTGGCGTGCTTGCGCGGCCTGATCGGCAGCGGCCTGGCCCTGGGCTTGCGCCTGCAAGGCTTGCTGCTGGGCGATCTGGTACTGCATGCGCTGGATATCCAGCTGCTGCTGCGCAGCCGTCGCATCGATGCGGCTGCGTTCGAGCTGCAGTTGCGCATTTTCCTGATCGAGCTGATTGACCTGGCGCTGCGAAGCCTGCAACTGCGCTTGGGCCTTGGCCTGATCGACCCGGCGTTCGGCGATATAGAGCGCATGAGGCCGGTCGTGCGAACTGGCCTGAGCGAGCTGGTTGACGGCATCGCGGGCGAGCGCCTGATCGGCCTGCGCATAAATGCCCAGGTTCGGATCCGAAGCCAGCTGATTCAGGGAGTTGTTAAGCCGATCGACATCCATATCGGTCTTGCGCGCTTGTGCGGCGACGCTGACCAACATGGCCAAAAGGAAGATGGCGATAACCGACAAGCGATGCTTGGAGATGACGTTTTTCATGGCTGGCCTCCCGGATTTTGCTGGCCGGAAGAATCAGGCAAGGTCTGGAAACCCTGCCCCTGCTGCGATGGCGGCGGATTGCCCAGCACCGAGGATGACGGAGCCGGCATGTCTTGCTGCATGGGTGCCTGGGTGGGTAGCTGCGGTGCGCTGCTAGCCGGCGCCGGTGCGCCGGAGGACGGCTGCGCGGGATTGCCCCCGTTGTCGCCGTTGTCCTGATCGCCGCCCTGATCCTGACTCTGCTGCTGCGCGGCGGCCTGCTGGGCGGCTAGCTGCGCCTTCTGCTGCTGGTAGTGCTGATCGTTCTCGCTTTGCGCCTCGGCGTTCTGAGCACGCAGGCGACTGTTTGCGTCCATTTTGGACTGAATTTGGGCACGAGCTGCCGCAAGCTGCGCCTTGGTGCGGGCCAGGGTGGCATCCGCGCGCGACTCGTCGGCCAGGTCGGCCGCCTGCGCATATTTGCGGTCGGCCATGGCCGCCTGAGCCTGTTGGAATTTGTCCTGGGCGAAGCCGAAATCGACCGGGTCGTAGTCGGAAGCACCCGCGTCGCGCGCAGCCTGAAGCTGGGCCTGTGCCTGATTCATTGCACTATCCGGCGGGGGAACGCTGGCGCAACCGCCTAGACTCAGCGACAAAACCAGCAACACCGGGGCCACCGCCGGGATGCGTTTGCCACGCACCTTCAACGGGGAAAATATGTGGACCATCACTCATTCCTCTAAGAGTGTCACAGCGTATTGTGGGCAGGCACAATCCTTGAATGCAATGCGTAAAATTTTGGGGTCTTTAAGGTGGATATCGGTTACTTCCTCAAGTTGATGGTGGACAAGGGCGCGTCGGACATGTTTCTGACGACGGGCGCCCCCGTGAACATCAAGGTCGAGGGCAAGTTGTACCCGCTCGGCAATACCGGGCTGCCCAGCGGCATGGTGAAGAAAATCGCCTATTCATTGATGGATGAGGGGCAGGTTCCACAGTTCGAACGTGACCTGGAGCTCAATATGGCTCTGGCCGTGAAAGAAGCCGGCCGTTTCCGCATCAATGTATTCAAGCAACGCGGCGAAGTGGGCATGGTGATCCGCGCGATCAAGAGCGAGATCCCGAGCGTCGAGCAATTGCAGCTGCCGCCCATTTTCCGCGATCTGATCATGGAGCCGCGCGGCCTGATCCTGGTGGTGGGCGCGACCGGTTCGGGCAAGTCGACCACGCTGGCGGCCATGCTGGACCATCGCAACAGCAATTCGTCGGGCCATATCCTCACCATCGAGGACCCGATCGAATACCTGCACCGCCACAAGAAGTCGATCGTCAACCAGCGCGAAGTGGGCCTGGATACGCACACGTATCACGAAGCCCTGCGCAACGCGATGCGCGAAGCGCCGGACGTGATCATGATCGGCGAAATTCGCGACACCGACACGATGGAGGCGGCGATCGCCTTCTCCGAAACCGGTCACCTCTGCCTGGCGACGCTGCACTCCAACAACGCCGACCAGACGCTGGAACGCATCCTCAACTTCTTCCCCGAGTCGGCGCATAAGAACGTGCTGATGAATCTGGCCCTGAACCTGCGCGCGGTGATCAGCCAGCGTCTGGTCAGCGGCAAAGACGGTCGCCGTTTGCCGGCGGTGGAAGTGCTGCTCAACACGCCTTTCATTCGCGACATGATCCGCCGCGGTCAGATCCACGAAGTGAAGGAAGCCATGGACCGCAGTCTGCAGGAAGGCATGCAGACGTTCGATCAGTCGCTCTACAAGTTGTACAAGAACGGCCGCATCGAGCTGGAAGAGGCGCTTGCGAAAGCCGACTCGCGCGACGGTTTGGCGTTGAAGATTCGTCTGTCCGAGGGCGGAAACGCCGAGACGGCGGAGTTGGCGGGCAACGATCCGTACGGGCTGGGTTTCTAAAACCCAGCTTCAGGCCGCGGGGCGTGTACCGCTCCGCGCACCTCGCACCCAACCCATACTCAGAACCCAGCGACTGCCTTCCTCGATTTTGGTCACGCTGTGCGTTTCCACATCGGGGCGGAAAAACTTCACCCTGTCGCTGGTATAGATGGGGCGCTCGCAGAGAAATTCGCCCCCTTTCTTGGCGGGACGCAAAATGATGTTGAGCCGATAGTGGCGTCCGTTCGGCACGCGATCGACATGCGGTGGCACATGGGCGCCCTGAGGGAAACGCAGCAGATAGCAATCGCACGGCACCGGCCAGGGCAAACCACCCAAGAGCAATTTGTCGTAGCCGGACGCCTGCCTTCCACGCTGCCAGCGCCAGAGATGGCGCAAAAAGCCGGCCATTACGCAGCAGCAGTTGGCGCGTCGGGTTGCCGCTCGGGCGTCGCATCATGGAACGCATCCAGCGCTGCGCACGCCGCATCGATGCGCAGGATGGTTGGATAATCGCCCAGCGGCACTTTCCATCGGCGCGCGTTGTACACCTGCGGCACCAAACACGCATCGGCCATGCCCGGTGTATCGCCGTGGCAAAAATGGCCGGTGTTTTTGTTGTTAGCCAGCATCGCCTCCAGCGCCTGGAATCCGGTCGTGATCCAATGTCGCGACCAAATCGCCTTTTGTTCGTCGTCCGCGCCCCATTGCGACGCGATGTGCTGGAGCACACGCAGATTCCCGATGGGGTGGATATCGCAACCGACCAGCTGCGACAGGGCGCGTACACGAGCCCGCCCCGCGGCGTCGGTAGGCAGCAAAGCGGGATTTGGATGGGTTTCGTCCAGGTATTCGACGATGGCCATCGATTGGGTGATCACTTTCTCGCCATCCATCAAGGTCGGCACCAGCTGTTGCGGGTTCAGCGCGACATAGTCCGGGGCGTGCTGCTCGCCGCCGTCGCGAACCAGGTGCACTGCCCGCGTTTCGTAACGCAAACCCTTTAGATTCAGCGCAATGCGTACACGGAAGGCCGCGCTGGAGCGCCAGTAGCTGTACAGAACGAGGCTGGAGGACATGGACCGTTCCCTGGACAAGGAGGGCGCCAGTTTAAACCTGCGGCGTTTGCATCGTTGCGAGGGCGGCGGGAAAATACGCGGTTCCGGCCTTGGGGTCGACTTTTCGTAAAGCTGCCAGGAGTTTTCCCGTGACCATCACCCGCATGAGCGACCTCGACCTGCGCGGCAAACGCGTGCTGATTCGCGAAGATTTGAACGTGCCGATCGAAAACGGTCACATCACGTCCACGCAACGTCTGGATGCCTCATTGCCCACCATCAAGGCCGCACGCGATGCCGGCGCCAGGGTGATGGTGATCTCGCACCTGGGTCGGCCGAAGGAGGGTCAATTCGACGCCGAATCCTCTCTCGCACCCGTCGCGAAATGGCTGGGCGAACATCTGGGCACGCCGGTACGCCTGATTGCCGATTACCTCAACGGCGTGGACGTGGCCGAAGGCGAAGTGGTAGTGCTGGAAAACTGCCGCATGAATGTCGGCGAAGGCAAGGACGACGAGGCGCTCTCCAAGAAGTACGCGGCGTTGTGCGATGTGTTCGTCATGGATGCCTTTGGCACCGCGCATCGCGCGCAAGCGTCCACGCATGGCGTGATCAAGTTCGCGCCCGTCGCGGCGGCCGGCCCGCTGCTGTGCGACGAACTCGACGCACTGGGCAAGGCGCTGGAACAGCCGGCGCATCCGCTGCTGGCGATCGTCGCCGGCTCCAAGGTTTCCACCAAACTCATGTTGCTCGAAAACCTGATCGGCAAGGTGGACCAGCTGATCGTGGGCGGCGGCATCGCCAACACCTTTATTGCTGCCGCCGGTTATCCGGTCGGCAATTCGTTGTACGAACCGGATCTTCTGGCCGCTGCCAAGAAAGTGATGGCCGACGCCAAGCGTCGTGGCGCCGAAGTGCCGATGCCGGTGGATGTGGTCGTCGCGCCAGAGTTCTCCGCGCACGCACCTGCCACGGTGAAGTCCGTGGAACAGGTGAAAGACGACGAAATGATTCTGGACATCGGCCCGGAAACCGCCAAGCGCTACGCCGAACTGATCGCCAAGGCCGGCACGGTGGTGTGGAACGGTCCGGTGGGCGTGTTCGAATTCGATGCGTTCGGCAAGGGCACGGAAGTGCTGGCGCATGCGATCGCCGATTCCAAAGCATTCTCCATCGCCGGCGGCGGCGACACGCTGGCCGCCGTGGATAAGTACGGCATTGCGGATAAAGTTTCCTATATTTCCACCGGCGGCGGCGCATTCCTGGAATTTCTGGAAGGCAAGGAACTGCCGGCCGTCGCCGCGCTCAAAGCGCGTACCGCGAAGTAATCGATGCTTTGTCTGTTCGACCTCGATGGCACGCTGATCGATTCCGAACTCGGCATTACCGCTTGCATTCGGCACGCCCTGGTCAAATTGGGCGTGCCCGAACCCGTCGAATTACGTTCGTGGATCGGACCGCCGTTGCGGCACAGTTTTGCGCCGCTGCTCGATCACGACGCGATACGCATCGAAGAAGCCGTCGAGCATTACCACGAACGTTTCGCTTCGATCGGATGGCGCGAACACGCCGTCTATCCTGGTATCGAGGCCATGATCGACGATTTGCATGCGGCAGGTCATCGGCTTGCCGTGGTCACCAGCAAGCCGCAGCGGCACGCGACGCCCATCCTCGAATCGCTGCCTTTCGGTCGTCGTTTTGAAAAGCTGTACGGGCCGCATCCGTCAAGTCCGCATAGCGAAAAGGCGTCGATGATCGCCGAGGCGCTGGCCGATTTCGGTGCGTCGCCGCGCGCAGCCATCATGGTTGGCGATCGTCATTTCGATATCGAAGGCGCGGTTGCCAATGGTGTTGCCGGTATCGGCGCGCTATGGGGTTTCGGCAGTCGCCAAGAGCTCGAAGATGCAGGTGCGCATGCAGTGATCGAGCATCCTGCGCATCTTGCAGGGTTGTTGCGAGCCGCCTGAGATTCAACCGCTTGCTCACACGTTCGTCATTGCGGCGCAGGCCGGAATGACGAACGGCGAGTCATTGAGCACCCCACGCCTGCGAAGCACGCGTCGGTCTTACACGAAACGCCACGCTGATGCGCGGCCCCACTGGCCGTGGCAACTTGGGAATGCCATGGTCGTAGTGCAGCTGCGCATTCCACCCCATCAGCAACAAACTTCCCGCCTCCAGCTCCAGCTCCGTTTTCAAATGCGGCGGCAGCTTGCGGCGAATCACCATGGTTCGCGTCGCGCCTAGCGACAACAGCACAATGGGCTGATGCGGCACCAGTTCATGCAGCTTGTCGTTATGCGGCGCCACGCTGTCGTGCTCGTCGCGATAGAAATTCAGCCCGATGCTGTTGAATGGCGCATCGACCTGCTGCTTGATCACGGCCAGCGCGTCGCGCAACACCTTCGGCAACGCGGGATCGGTGATGGCGTAGTGACAATGCAGTCGCGGCACGCCGACCATGCGCTCGTACATCATGCGCGAGGTTTCGTGCCAATGACCCTGTTGGCGCAACGTATCGAACCAAGTCGCGGCCGATGAAGATGAAATGACACCGGGTTGATAGGTGACGGGCCCCGTCGCGTCATCGGCGATCCTTTGCACGCTCGGCTCGAAAAGTAGCGTTTGCATGATGTTCGCTTCGGATGGCATCAATGAAAATCTCGCGAACGCGCATCCAGATCGGCCAGCATGCCGCTCATATCCCGCAGCCGTTGTGCGATCAGATGACTGACGCCATCGACGGCCTCCCATTTGCCTTCCACGGACAACAAGCGTGCCTCCAGATAAGGGCGGCGCTGCGTTTGCGCGATGTGATTCCACACCACCACGTTCACATGACCGAATTCGTCTTCGATGGTGATGAAGGTGACGCCGCTAGCCGTTTGCGGCTGTTGACGCTGGGTTACAAGACCTACGGTGCGCACGCGGGAAGCATTCGGCAGCTTCTGCAACCGTCGCGAATCCACAAACCGCGCCGCGCGCAGACGAGGTCGCAACAACCTCAACGGATGCGGCCCCAAGCTCAAACCGCTATGCGCGTAATCGGCCGTCATGTTCTCTACCTGCGTAGGCAGAGGAAGCACGATGTCTTGCTCGCGCGGACTGGCACGACCAAACAATGGCAATTGCGGTTCCACGCCAGACGTGAGCCATAGCGCACGATGACGATGACCCGCCAATCCACGTAAAGCGCCTGCATCGGCCAGCAAATCTTGATGGCGTGCATCCAGCGCGGCGCGTGTACACAGATCGACGACATCATGGAAGGGCGTCACTTTGCGCGCGTTGGAAATACGCTCCGCCACTTTCTCGCTGCATCCGCGCAATTGACGCAGTCCAAGGCGCAAGGCCAACCCGCTCTCGCTGTGCGCGTCGGACTCCAGCGTGCAATCCCAATCGCTGTAACGCACATCCACCGGCCGCGCGCGAATGCCGTGACGCTGCGCATCCTGCACGATCTGGCTGGGTCCATAAAAACCCATCGGCTGCGCATTGAGCAGTGCGCAGGCGTAAATGGCAGGTTCGTGGCACTTCAGCCAGCTGCTGGTGTAGGCAAGATTGGCGAAGCTGGCGGCGTGACTTTCCGGAAAACCGTAGCTGCCGAAGCCTTTTATCTGATTGAAGATCTGCTCGGCGAATTCTTGCGTGTAGCCTCTTTCCAACATGCCGGAAACAAGCTTCTCGTGGTGCTTTTCCATGTCACCGTAGCGCTTCCATGCTCCCATGGCTCGCCGCAACTCATCAGCCTCTCCCGGTTTGTAACCCGCTGCGACCATGGCAAGCTTCATCACTTGTTCTTGGAACAGCGGCACGCCAAGGGTACGTTCAAGCACCGGACGCACCGCCTCCGAAGGATACGTTACCGGCTCTTCTTTGCGCCTGCGCCGTAAATACGGATGCACCATGTCGCCCTGGATCGGCCCGGGCCGCACGATGGCGATCTGGATCACCAAGTCGTAATAATTGGCCGGCCTGAGGCGCGGGAGCATGGCCATCTGCGCACGGCTTTCGATCTGAAATACACCGATAGTGTCAGCGCGCTGGATCATCTCGTAGGTCTTTCTGTCGTCGGGATCGATCGTTGCGATATCCAGCGTTTTGTCGCGATGCTTCTTTACAAGATCGAAGCACTTGCGCAAACAAGTCAGCATACCGAGTGCCAGACAATCGACCTTGAGCAAGCCCATGGCATCCAGATCGTCCTTGTCCCACTGGATGATGGTGCGATCGGCCATCGCCGCGTTTTCGACCGGCACCAGTTCATGCAAAGGCGCATCGTGAATCACGAAGCCGCCTACGTGCTGGCTCAGATGACGCGGCTTGCCGCGCAATTGCGCGGTCAATGCAAGGAGCTTGCGTATCACAGGCGCATCGGGATCGAAGCCTTGCTCGCGCAAACGCCCGTCCAAAGAAGCATCCCCAAGACGAAAGAAACCGTTGCCGAGCTTTTCGATTTGATCCTCGGGAAGACCTAAGGCTTTGGCAACATCACGCACCGCACTTTTGGTGCGGTAGGAGATAACCGTGGCAGCAATCGCGGCGCGTTCGCGTCCGTATTTGTTGTAGACGTATTGAATGACCTCTTCGCGTCGCTCGTGTTCGAAATCGACATCGATATCGGGCGGCTCATTGCGCTCGATGGATATGAAGCGCTCAGTCAGCAGACTGACCTTCTTCGGATCGGCATCCGTTATACCCAACGCAAA
>DATJMR010000270.1:0-3352 GCA_035508595.1 Dyella sp. | reverse complement strand
GCCGTCGCTGGAATGCCGGTAGCGGCAAGGGGGACATGCCATGTCGGCTGACGTCGTATTCGTGCGTTGAATGCGAGAGACGGTGCCGCCTATGGATGGCGCACGATTGGTTAGTGTGGTGAGGACTGCCGCCCTGCCGGTCCAAAAGTCCCGTTGCCGGATCTTCCCGTCCCCGGCGCGGGACCTTGTGTCACATCGCAAGTACTTGATCTATCTGTAGTGCTTGCAGCAGTTAGATGCGAATGAATCGCATTTGATGATGAAAGGAAAATGAAGGATTGACCGAACGGTTCGGTATGGTCTGTTTTTCCGCAGGTTAAGACTGTGTTAGCATCCTGGCTCGAATTGGCTGCTGCCCCTACAGGTACCCAATATAATGATCAAGCAGCGTACGCTTAAAAATATCATCCGTGCCACCGGCGTCGGTCTGCATACCGGCGACAAGGTCTATATGACGTTGCGTCCGGCAGCACCGAATACAGGCATCATCTTCCGTCGCACGGATCTCAATCCGCCGGTAGAGATTCATGCACGTCCCGATCACGTGGGCGACACACGTTTGTCGACCACGCTCGTCAACGGTGACGTACGTGTTTCAACCGTGGAACATCTGTTGTCCGCGATGGCAGGTTTGGGCATCGACAATGCTTACGTCGATCTGTCCGCGCCGGAAGTGCCGATCATGGACGGAAGCGCCGGTCCGTTTGTCTTTTTGCTGCAATCGGCCGGCATCGAAGAGCAATCGGTGCCGAAGCGCTTCATCCGCATTAAAAAGCCGGTGAAGGTGCAGGAAGGCGATAAATGGGCCAGTTTTGAGCCGTTTGAAGGCTTCAAGGTTGGTTTCTCGATCGAGTTCAATCACCCGATCATCTCCAAGCGCACGTCGCGCGCCGAAATCGACTTCTCCACCACGTCGTTCGTCAAAGAAGTGAGCCGCGCGCGTACGTTCGGTTTCATGCGCGACATCGAAATGCTGCGCGAACACAATCTCGCCCTCGGCGGTTCGATGGATAACGCGGTCGTGCTTGATGACTACCGCGTACTCAACGAAGACGGTCTTCGCTACGAAGACGAATTCGTCAAACACAAGATTCTCGATGCGATCGGCGATCTGTATCTGCTTGGTCACAGCCTGATCGGCGCGTACTACGCGCACAAGTCCGGTCACGAGCTCAATAACAAGTTGCTGCGCGCACTGATGGCCGATGTCACCGCGTGGGAAGAAGTCAGCTACCAGGACGACCCGGCGACCGCGCCGATCTCCTATGCCCACCCCGCCCAGGCGATCTAAAAATTCCCCCGCTTTACCCCGCAGACCGGACCCTTCGGGCCCGGTCTGTTCATTTTTGTGACCAAGTTCACACTTTTACCGTCCCTTCATTCACGATATCGCGACAGGTTCTAGAGA
Source organism: Dyella sp. (assembly GCA_035508595.1). GTDB lineage: Bacteria > Pseudomonadota > Gammaproteobacteria > Xanthomonadales > Rhodanobacteraceae > Dyella_B. Next base: position 1,944 of record DATJMR010000270.1, on the reverse strand, counting down.
CCTGGGTGGGGCAATGCGTGGTATAAAACCGAATCCCGCAACGGAGCAGGCGTCTTTGCGCGCCTTCTGAACCAACGCTTGCAGCTCAGGGCGTTTTGTCGGGAGGGAAATTAGAAGTTTCGGCGACGGACGCCAGTTCGAGAAACATTGCCCGAAGTTCTGGGTCGTGGATGGAACTTGCAGCGGCCTTCAGGTGAAGCGCCGCCGCGGTTGAAAGCGGTTTTGATTGCTCCGGCTGGGGATCAGGCGGAGGAAGGGGGGCCACTTTCACGATAACTGAGCTGACGTTTGCGCCAATGGCGCGGGCGGCGGCGAGGATTTGTGCCTGTTGCAGACGCAGACGCGATGCCCAGGCCGGCGAGGAAGCCAGAAAAACTAGGCGGTCATCGCGCAGATTGGCGAACCTAACCTGTTCGCGCAACGGCGATGGCAACGTTTGGCGTAGTGCGCGGTCCAATGCTTCCAGCTTGCCGGCCTTTTTGGCCAAGGCGGCGACAGGACCGACATCGGCGATGGACTTCAGTCCGTGGCCGGTGCGGTGGGAGGCGGGTACGTCGCGCTGCATCTATAAAAACTTTCGAACCGGTAACGACATGCAAATCATACTCGTCTCACGCGCAGGGAAGGTGCCCAAGACATTGGATCTCACCAACCCTCGTCTTCGCTGGCGCGTGTGGGCAATCGGTGCTGGGGTGATGGTGGCTCTGGCCAGTCTCGGTGCGGGTGTGGCCTTGGCCGTGGCCAGCCCGCGTGACCGCGCCCTGGCCGAAATCAGTTCGCTGCATCAGCAAGTCAACACGCAGGACAAGCAACTCGGGGATTTGCGCGATGACGCGCACCGCCAACTCGACGCGTTGGCCGTCAAACTTGGTCAGCTCCAGGCGCAGGCGACCCGCCTCAATGCGCTGGGCGAGCGCCTGGTTCAGGTCGGCAAACTCGATAGCAACGAATTTAATTTCGACCAACCCCCGCCGGTCGGCGGCGTGGAAGTCACCACCGGCAACAGCGCGTATGCGTTGCCGCAAACCCTGGATGCCAGCATCGATCAGCTGGCCACCCAGTTCGATACGCAGCAGGCGCAGTTTGCCGCCATGCAAAGCCTGCTGCTCAACGCGCGTATCGACTCCGATCTGAAACCCACCGGCATGCCGGCGGACGGTTACATCTCTTCGTACTTCGGCGTGCGTGCCGATCCCTTCGATGGCCTTGCGGCGCGTCACACGGGTCTGGATATCGCGGTGCCTCTCGGTAGTCCGGTACACACTGTCGCCGAAGGCATGGTGACCTACGCCGGGGTGCGCAGCGGCTATGGCAATGTCGTGGAAATCGACCACGGCAACGGCTATATGACGCGTTACGCGCACAACAGCAAGCTTCTCGTGCACCCCGGCGAGCACGTTCGCGTGGGAGACGAGATTGCCGAAGCCGGTTCTACCGGCCGCTCGACCGGCTCTCACGTCCATTTCGAGGTCTGGCACAACGGACGTGTGGTCAATCCGCTCGCGTACGTCAAGAACCATCGCTGAGCGAACGGCAGCCCCGTCGGACGGCACCCTTGAAAGCGTGCCGCCGTACCGCCACCCCTTGAGCCGGGATACGGCGTTTCCGTGGGTTCCGCGTTTGGGATACCCGGCTGACCCTAGTATCATCAATCCTTTGTCCGTCCGGGTTGGACTCGGCGGGCGTTTCTCATTTCCAGATCCGGAAGATCGATGCTTAACCGTGCCCTGACGAGTCTCTTTGGCAGCCGTAACGAACGAGTACTGCGCCAGCTGTCCAAAACCGTCGCGCGCATCAATGCGCTGGAGCCTGAGCTGGAGAAGCTCAGCGACGAGGCCTTGCGCGGCAAGACCGACGAATTCAAGCAACGCCTCGCCACGGGCGAACCCCTGGACAAGCTGCTGCCGGAAGCTTTCGCGGTGGTGCGCGAAGGCGCCAAGCGCG
>DATJMR010000269.1:0-7919 GCA_035508595.1 Dyella sp. | reverse complement strand
AACGTTCCCATGGCCTGGCCGGTGGAGTAGCCCTTGTTGGCATCGCCCACGATTTCGATGGCCGGGTAACCGTTGTAGCGCGTGAGCGACGGCGCAGCCATGCTCCAGGTGGAGTGCACCACGCTGGAAAGCGGAATCATGTTGTACGGACCGTAAGGCGAGTTGGTGCTGCTCGACGAAGACGTGGAGGTCGATGCCGACGTGGTGCTGGTGCTCAGCGAGCTAGGCGTGTAGATGTGGCTCAGCGAATCCGTATCCATGCGATACGGTGCGTCGGCCTGCACCATCACGCGCTTCACGCGGTCCTCGTAGATGAAGTTGTTGATGTACACCGGCGCCAGCATGAGCTGGATGGCGGTGTACACGTCGCTCACCGACAGACCCAGCGCCGATGCCTGCACGCGATCCACCGTGAGGTTGTATTGCGGCGCATCCGGCAGGATGTTTGGGCGGGTGCCGAACAGCGTGGGGCTCTTGGAGGCCTTGCCCAGCAGTATGCCCATGGCTTGCGCCAGTTCCACGCGGGGCTGGCCGTTGCGTGCCTGCAGGTACATATCCAGGCCGCCGAATTGGCTAAGGCCGCGGATGGTCGGCAGGTTCACCACGAAAATCTGCGCATCGCGAATGCCGTGCAGCACGCCGTTGGCCTTGAGGATGAAATCATCCGCCGTGATCGAGCGTTCGCTCCAATCCTTGAGCTTGATGAACACCATGCCTGCGTTTTCGCTGCGGCCCACGAAGCTGAAGCCGCTGATCTGGTACATGCCGACGTAATCGTTCTTCAGCGGACTCTTGTCCAGCGTGTCCTTGACCTCCTTCATCACCTGCTCGGAGCGCTCGAGCGAGGCGCCCGGGGGCAGGCTGACGATGGCCAGCGCAAAGCCCTGATCTTCGTTGGGTACGAAGCTGGTGGGCAGCTTGTTGAAGAGGAAGATGGCCAGTATGGCGACCAGCGCGAACACGATCATCCAGCGTGGCGCATGACGGATCGCGCTGCCGACATGGCCGTGATAGGTGTGCGTGACCCGGTCGAAGGTTTTGTTGAACCAGCGATAGATGAAGTTTTTCTTTTCCTCGTGCACGGGCTTGAGGATGGTGGCGCAGAGCGCCGGCGTGAACGACAACGCAAGAAACGCGGAGAAACCCATCGACACCGCAATGGTCAGCGCGAACTGCTTGTAGATCACGCCCGTCGCGCCCGGTTGCAATGCGGACGGTACGAACACCGCCGCCAGCACCACCGTGATGGCCACCACCGCACCGGTGATCTGGCTCATCGCTTTGCGCGTGGCCTCCTTCGGCGGCAGGTTTTCCTCGGACATGATGCGTTCGACGTTCTCAATCACCACGATCGCGTCGTCCACCACGATGCCGATGGCCAGCACCATGCCGAACAAGGTGAGCTGGTTGATGGTGAATCCCATCGGCGCCAGGCCGATGAAGGTGCCCAACAGCGCAACCGGAATCACCAGCGTGGGAATGATGGTGGCGCGGAAATTCTGCAGGAAGATCAGCATCACGAGGAAGACGAGGATGATCGCCTCGACCAGCGTATGCACCACTTCGTCGATCGACACGCGCACGAACGGGGTACTGTCGTACGGCGCGAACCAGGTGACACCCTGCGGGAAGTCCTTCGCCAGTTCGTCCATCTTCGCGCGCACGGCTTCGGCCACGTTCAGCGCGTTCGCGCCCGGCAGCAATTGCACGCCGAAACCGCCGACCGGCTGCCCGCTCCAGGTGGAGACGAAACCGTAAGTCTGCGGCCCGAACTCGATGCGCGCGATGTCCTTCATGCGCACCACGGTGCCATCGGGGTTGGCGCGCAAAATGATGTTGCCGAACTGCTCAGGCGTGCTGAACAGGCCTTCGGCAGACACCGTGGCGGTGAACATCTGTCCGTTAGTGGCAGGATCGGAACCCAGCGAGCCTGCGGCGAACTGCACGTTCTGCGCGGAAATCGCACTTTCGACCTGGCTGGCGGAGAGGCCGTAACCCTGCATCTTGTCCGGGTTCAACCACACGCGCATGCCGTATTCGGAGCCCACCTGGAAGGTGCTGCCCACGCCGGGAATACGCCCGATCTGGTTGATCACCTGCGAACCGACGATATCGCTGAGGCGGTTGCTATCGATCTCCGGATTGTTGGAGATCAGGCCCACGAACATCAGAAAGTCGGGGTTGTTCTTCGCAACCACTACGCCCTGCTGGGTCACCGCGGCCGGCAACTGCGGCTGAGCCAGGGAGACTTTGTTCTGCACCTGCACCTGCGCGATGTCGGGGTCCGTGCCGGTGGCGAAGCTCAACGTGATCGTGGCCGTACCGTTCGAGTTCGAAGCCGAACTGAAATACAGCAGGTTATCCACGCCGGTGAGCTGCTGCTCGATCACCTTGGTGACCGTGTCCTCCATGGTCTGGGCGCTGGCGCCCGGGAAGGTGGCGGTTACCGTGACCTGCGGCGGCGCGATGTTGGGATACGACTCCACACCCATGCCCAGCACGGAAATGGTGCCGACCAGGGTGATGAGAATGGCGACCACCCAGGCGAAAATGGGGCGGTCGATAAAGAAACTCGGCATCAGTGTTCTCCTTACTGATGACCAGCGGCGGCAGGACCCTGGCCGGCCGGTGCCTGGTCAGGCTTCCATGGAGTCGCCTTGGCGGGAGCGCCCGGCTTGACCGCCTGAATACCCGACACGATCACTTGATCCCCGGCGGCGAGGCCGCTGGTGACCACCCAATCGTGGCCGAGCATGGTGTCGGCCGACACGCGCTTCTGGGCAACGTTCCCGTCCTGGCCCACCACCAGCGCGTAGGCGCCGGCAGGATCGCGCTGGATCGCGGCCTGCGGTATCAGGAACACCTTGTTGAGCTCGCCCATGTTGGCGGTGAGGGTGACGTACATGCCTGGCAGCAGGCGCCGCTCGGCATTGGGTACCACCGCACGCAGGTTGATCGCGCCGGTGGTCGGGTTCACGGTGGTGTCGGAGAAGTTCAGCGTGCCCATTTGTTCGTACTTGGCGCCGCTGGGCATGGTGATCTGCACCGTGGTCTTGTCCTGTGCGGCAAGCTGCAGGTTGCCCTTGCTTTGGGCGTGGCGCAGCGTATCCAGGTCGGCGGCGCCTAGGGTGAAGTTCACATACAGCGGGTCGAGCTGATCCACCGTGGTCAGCAAGGTGGCGTTGGCGCCTGCGTCCGAGGTGCTGTTGCCGACGATCGCCCCCTCGGTTACCTGCTGCTCGCCAGCGCGGCCGTCGATCGGCGAGGTTACGTTGGTGTAGCTCAGATTGACGCGTGCCGTCTGCACGTTCGCTTCGGCTTGTCGGACGGCGGCCTGAGCCGAGCGTTCGTTGGCTTCATCGGTATCCAGCTGCTGGCGCGAGATATAGCCCTGCGGCACGAGCTGGCGGTCGCGGTTGGCGATCACATGGGCGTTGGTATAGCTGGCCTGCGCCGAAGCGAGCGCCGCTTCGGTGTTGGCGAGAGCCGCCTTATAGGGAACCGGGTCGATCTGGAACAACAGCTGGCCCTGCTTTACGTCCGTACCTTCGGTATAGACGCGCTTGACCAACACGCCCGATACGCGGGCTCGAACGTCGGCGCTGCGAAAGGCCGACAGACGGCCGACGAGGTCCTTGGTCAGGGGAACGTTTTGGGGCTGGGCATCCACAACCCCCACCGTCGGCGGTGGCATTTTGGGCGGGCCTTGGTTTTTGCTGCTGCAGGCGGCAAGCGCCAGCAGGCTCAGGCACAGCACCGGTGTGCGCATTGGCGTCGACTTCATGAGAACTCCATGACTTGCGTAATCGGGGTGGGGTGGGCAACGGAACGGCGAATGCCCGGCTGTACTTGCCGAAAAATCCTACGTTTATCGGATCAAGACGGTCTTGTCTTGTGTCGTTCGTCCCTGAATGGCGGGGCCGCGAACAAGGCTATACCGGTCAGTTTACAATTTATCGGTGACGCGAATCCAGCCCCGCTGCTCGTGACTGACGGCACGGGGCGAACGCGACGACTTATGTACCGGCGTTCTGTCATGTGGCCCACGCAAGATAGATCATCCGAGCTGCAAGGGTTTGGGTAAACCCGCTCGCGACGCAGGTCTGCGGAAAACGTTGATGACTGCGCGCTGATCCGCGTGGTTTGCAAAGGCCTTTGTTGTTGCGCTGCCGATGGATTCAATGCAGCGCGAAGCGTATCCTTTTAAAGCTTTCTGCTCCACATCATCCGTCTCCACTCCTTAAGTAGAAGCCATGAATGCGATCCGTGCGGCCAACGACATCCCCCTTGCGTCTGTCGTGCTCGAAGAGTTGAAGAAAAGCAGTTTTCCGACGAAGCGCCTTGATGAGGCGCAATTTTTTATCAGCGCCTTTTTTGCGCGCATTGCCAGTACCGATGTCGATCTGCATACGCCCGCCGAATGGGCGGCGGTGGTTGCAGGTCTGTTCGATTTCATGCAGCAGCGCCAATCCGGTCGCACGTCGGTTCGCGTCACGGACGCGGGCCACGCGGCGCGCAGTGCAGTGGAAATCGTCACCGACGACATGCCGTTCCTCGTCGATACTGTAACGATGGTGCTGTCCGATTATTCGGCGATCCATGCCGTGCTTCACCCAGTGGTAAAGATCGCTCGCGACCCCAATGGTCAGCTTCAAAGCATCGGCGACGATCAAGGCAAGCCCGAATCGGTGATGCATTTCGAAGTGGACAACATCCAGGACGAAGCCACCCGAACGCAGGTGACATCGCGTATTGCCGATGCGCTGGAAGACGTGCGCGCGGCGGTGCGCGATTGGAGCACCATGCGCGACAAGGCTCTTGCGATAGCGGCGGATCTGCCTAACCGCAAGCTGCAGCTCGATGCGTCGTCGATCAACGAGGCCAGCGAATTTCTGCGCTGGCTGGCGGACAACAATTTCACCTTCCTCGGCTATCGCGAATACGAAGTCGCCAAGACCGACGGCGACGAAGTGTTGCGTCCCGTGGAAGAGTCGGGACTGGGCATTCTGCATAAGAGCGAGCGCTCGGTTGCGCCGCGTTCACTGCGCACACTGGCCGCGCATGATCTGCCGCAGTCGGGCTCTTACGACGCCATCATTCTTACCAAGACCAATGCGCGCTCGCACGTCCATCGCCCCAGCAATATGGATTACGTGGGCGTGTTGAAGTTCGACGCCAACGGCACGCCGGTATCCGAGCAACGTTTCCTGGGTCTGTTCACCTCCAATGCCTATATGACGCGCCCGCAGGAGGTGCCTTTGGTGCGCCAGCGCGTGGAGGCGGTGATGGCGCGGTCGGGTCTCAAGCGCGATGCGTATTCCGGCAAGGCGCTGCGCCACATTCTGGAGACGCTGCCGCAAGAAGAGCTGTTCCAGAGCGCCGAGGAAGAACTCTTCGCCACCGCGACGGGCATTTTGGAATTGCAGCAACGCGCTCGCACGCGCATGTTCGTGCGCCGCGACCGTTACGGCCGATTCTTCACTTGCCTGGTTTTCGTACCGCGCGAGCGTTTCAACACGACGGTGCGCGAGCGCATCGAGGCGATGCTGCGCGAGGTGTTCCATGGCGAAAGCCTGGATTCCAACGTGCTGATGGGCGAATCCGCGCTGGCCCGTCTGCATGTTACCGTGCGTCCGCGCCCCGGCGATCATCCCAAGTTCAACGTGCAGGAGCTTGAAGCTCGACTGCTGCACATCGTGCGCAACTGGCACGACGGTTTGCGCGACAGCTTGATCGCGCAAGTCGGTGCGGCGCAGGGTGTGGCGCTGTTCAATCGTTTCGGCAAGCAGCTGCCCGCCGGCTATGTGGAAGATGTGTCGCCGGAAGTGGCCGCCAACGATGTGGTGGCGCTCACCGCGCTGAAAAACAACGACTCCATCCATCTCAATCTTTACGAAGACCCGCGCGACCAGAGCCTGCGCTTCAAGGTGATCCACGTCGGTGCGCCGATCTCGCTGTCCGATGCGCTGCCGATGCTGGAGAACATGGGCGTGCGTATGCTCGCCGAGCACGTCTACACGTTGGAGAGCGAAGGCCGCACGCTGACCATTCACGATTTCGAGTTGAAGACGAAGTCGCAGTTGGCATTCGATCTGGCGCATTTGCGCGATCGTTTCGAGCGCGGCTTCGAAGCGTTGTGGCGCGGTCAGGCAGAGAGCGACGGGTTCAACAATCTTGTACTGCTGGCTCAGGCCGATTGGCGTCAGGTAGCAATGCTGCGCGGTTACTGCAAATACTTGCAGCAAGTCGGTATCGCGTTCTCGCAAAGCTACATGGAAGAAACGCTCAATCGCTATCCGGCCATTGCCGGTTTGCTGATCGAGCTGTTCAACGCCAAGTTCGACACGCGCCGCGAATTGCTATCGGCAACGGAACTGGAAAACGCTCAGGCCGATCTCCGTCGCGAGATGCTGGCGCTGATTCCCGCGGAGACGCAAAAGGCCAAGCCCGAACTGATCGACAACATCGTGGGCGCGCTGTCGCAAAAGCGCGAACAGCAAGTGCATCTGTTGTGGGAAGCCTTGAAGTCGTTGCTCGACGATGTGGCGAGCCTGGACGACGAGCGCATCCTGCTGAGTTTCATGAACACCATCAAGGCCACGCTGCGCACCAGCTTCTTTCAGACCTGGGATGGCGCGCATCGTCACTACATCAGCTTCAAGTTCGACTCCAAGCTGGTGCCCGATGCGCCCAAGCCCGTACCGTATCGCGAAATTTTCGTGTACTCGCCGCGCGTGGAAGGCATCCATTTGCGCTTCGGGCCGGTGGCGCGCGGTGGTCTGCGCTGGTCGGATCGTCGCGAAGACTTCCGCACCGAAGTGCTAGGTCTCGTGAAAGCGCAGATGGTAAAGAACACCGTGATCGTGCCGGTGGGTTCGAAGGGCGGCTTCTTCGTCAAGCATCCGCCGGTGGGTGGCGATCGCGACGCGCAGCTGGCCGAAGGCATCGCTTGCTACCGCCTGTTCATCAACGGTCTGCTCGACATCACCGACAACCTGATCGAAGGCAAGGTGGTACCGCCGCACGATGTGGTTCGCCACGACCAGGACGATCCGTATCTCGTCGTCGCGGCCGACAAAGGTACGGCCACGTTTTCGGATATCGCCAACGCGATTTCGATCGAACACGGTTTCTGGCTGGGCGATGCGTTCGCCTCGGGCGGTTCCAACGGCTATGACCATAAGGGCATGGGCATTACCGCCAAGGGTGCGTGGGAATCGGTAAAACGCCATTTCCGCGCGCTGGGGCGCGATTCGCAAAGCGAAGATTTCACTTGTGCGGGCATCGGCGACATGTCCGGCGACGTGTTCGGCAACGGCATGTTGTTGTCCGAGCATATTCGTCTGATTGCCGCGTTCGATCATCGCCACATCTTCCTGGATCCCAATCCGGATACGGCCAAATCGTTCGTCGAGCGCGAGCGCATGTTCAAGCTGCCCCGTTCGAGCTGGGACGACTACGACAAGTCGCTGATCTCCGCTGGCGGCGGCATATGGCCGCGTAGCGTGAAGTCGATTCCGATTTCGCCCGAAGTGCGCGCGGTGCTGGGTCTGAAAGCCGATGTGCAACATCTCGCGCCGTCGGATTTGATGAGCGCGATTCTCAAGGCGCCGGTCGACTTGCTGTGGAACGGCGGCATCGGCACGTACGTGAAGGCGTCGAGCGAAACGCATGGCGATGTAGGCGATCGCGCCAACAACGCATTGCGCATCAACGGCACGGATCTGCGCTGCAAAGTGGTGGGTGAGGGCGGCAATCTCGGCTTTACGCAGAAGGGGCGTATCGAAGCGGCTCAGCACGGCGTGCTGCTCAATACCGACTTCATCGACAATTCCGCCGGTGTGGATACCTCCGACCACGAGGTGGACATCAAGATCCTGCTCGACGATGCCGTGCAACGTAACGAGATCAGCGTCGAC
>DATJMR010000268.1:0-5312 GCA_035508595.1 Dyella sp. | reverse complement strand
ATTCCCGTCGCGGCCGAAGAGATTCTTCTGCCTGCCGAGGAAAACATTTACGCGATCGTGTTGTGGCGTCTCAACCAGTTGTCGCCCAGCGATCGCTGGTATCCGGTGCTGCAACGCTATCTGTCCTACGTCGCCGGGCGCATCGTGGGATTCGGCGGCGATCCGACCACCATCCTCCCCTCGCCCACCGGCGTGCCGCAACCTGGCGGAAGCGGCGGGTGGCATCACCACCAACACGAAGGCGAAGAGTTCACGGGCAAAGTGGAAGGCTTGCTCTACGACCGCTTCGGCGATTTCGAAGGTTTCTTGCTACGCACCGAGCACGGTCACGAGCATCGATTCCACGCGACCGAACGCGAGATGGAAGATCGGGTGCATTACGCCTGGGAGGATCGCATCGTGATCTCGGTACGGGTGCATAAGGAACACCCTTCGATTCCTGTGTCGATCATTTTGCGGCGCAAGCCACATTGAGTACGCCCCATGGCTGAACGATGAGAAGCGCTTGACGTTTGCTTTCCCCACGTTCGTCGCTTCAGCAAAAGTTGGGATCCAGCGTCCTTCCGCATGGAAGGCACTGGATCCCAACTTTTGCCGGCCCGACGAGCAAAGAGATGTGTGGATTTGGCATCGCCTTAGGCCAGCATCGCAGCGATCGTGGATACACACAGCGCTACGCAGACGGCGAAGAAGCTATTCAGCATCAGGGTTTCGAATTTCATGACGAGTCTCCTTTCGATCAATGAGTGAGGCTTAGGCCAGCATCGCTGCCAAGGTCGACACACAGACGGCAACGCAAACGGCGAACAGGCTATTGAGCATCAGCGTTTCGAATTTCATGGCGGTTGTCCTTTCGCTAAGTGAGTGAGGCTTTCGAGTTAGGTATTGCAAACCCGATGCCAACCGCGCCAATGCCTGAAAAACCGCATAACGGCGCCATTTGCGGGAGACGCGCGAAAGTTCGCTCATTGTCCGCGGACAGATGTCCGCGCTGTCCGGACGGGCGCGGACACGCCCATACCCATACCACCGTGCGACACGCGTCCTTGATCAACTATATCCATAGTTGACAACGCCGAGACTCGGGTATCTACTACATCCATAGTAGACAAGGAGCAGGCGATGAAGATTTCCCTCACCGATCGCGAGGCCGATGTCATGCAGGCGCTGTGGGAGCACGGCCCCTCGCTGGTCGCCGAAGTGCGCGAACAACTCAGCGACGAGCTTGCCTATACCACCGTACTCACCGTGCTGCGCACGCTCGAAGGCAAGGGCTATGTGGGCCACGAGGAAGAAGGCCGCGGGCACCGCTACTTCGCCAGCATCAAGCAGCAGGCAGCGCGCAAGAACGCCGTGCAGCATCTGACCGACAAGTTGTTCAAGGGCTCGGCGGAACTGCTTTTTTCACACTTGGTTTCGGACCAAAAGCTCACTTCCGAGCAAATACGCCGCATGCGGCAGCTGCTCACCGAACGTTCCGACAAGGAGAAGCCCTGATGATCGCTTGGATGATGTATGCCGCACTGGTCGCGCTCGCACTGAGTACGGCAGCGCTGGTGGCCGAACGCGCGGCCAAGGTGCGCCGCGCCGCTACACGATGGGTATGGATGGCATCGCTGGCCGGCTCACTGATATTGCCGACGGTGATTGCCACGGTGTCGATCCGAGTCCCCGAAGCGCTCGAATCCAGCGCGGCGCCGACAGCCATCGTTTTGCGCGATAAGACCTCGATCCCGATGCCGTCGATGTTGCTCGACCTTGGCGGCGCGCAGGCATACGACAGATCCGCGCACATCGATACGCTGATGCGCGACGCGTGGATAGCCGCCTCGGCATGGATGGCGTTGGCGCTTGCGTTGCTCTGCGTGCTACTGCATCGACGCAAGCGCGATTGGAGCGAAGCGCACCTTTGCGGCGAACGTGTTCTGCTGGCACCCGACGCAGGGCCGGCCGTCGTCGGCCTGCTGCGCTCGCACATCGTCGTACCGGTGTGGTTGTTGCAGGCGAGCAAGGCGCAGCAGCAGTGCACGATCGCCCATGAGCGTTCGCATCTGAACGCGCGCGACCCGCAACTCGTCGCGCTGGCGCTCGCGCTGTTGACGCTGATGCCCTGGAATCCGCTGCTGTGGTGGCAATTCCACCGCCTGCGCCGCGCTATCGAAGTGGACTGCGATGCCCGCGTTCTGCGCAGTGGACACGATATCGGTGCGTATTGCGAAACGCTGATCCAGGTAGGCCAGCATCAATCGAGCCGCATCGGCGTGGTGCCGGCGATGTCCGATTCCGTCTCGTTCCTCGAACAGCGGATCCGGCACATGCTGCGCAAGCCGAAAAAATGGGCGCGCGCATCGGCTGCGGCAATGGTATGCGTTTCGCTGGGCATGGCCGCCTTTGCGGCGCAGGTAACGCCGCCCGACGCCAACCATCAAAGCGCTAACAATACCGTCGTGCTGAGCAACGACACGCTTGAACGCTACGCCGGTTTTTATCAAATCAGCACCATCTCGCTCGTTACCATAACGCGCGCCGGCAACGGTCTCACCCTCAGCATCAGCGGGCAAATGGCAGCGCCCAAACCCATGCATATCGTTCCTCTCAGCGAGGACAAGTTCGCGGTAGAGGGCATAAACGCGACGGTGCATTTCATCACGAATAGCGACGGTCGTGTCTTGCGGTTGGTCGCCCGCCAGAACGGACGCGATGTGCTGGACGCCTCGCGCGTGGACAAGGCTACCGCCGACCGCGTCAATGCGGCCATGGCGGCACGCATCAAAGCGCAGAAACCGTTCCCGGGCAGCGAGAAGGCGTTGCAGTTGCTGCTCAGCGATCCCGACAGCGGCGCCGGCATGAGCGAAGACCTGGCGCGGATACGCACGGAACAGAAGGCGTCGAGAGAGAAATACCTCGCCGAACTTGGACCGGTCGAGTCCTACACGTTCACCGGCGTCAACCCGTTCGGCTACGACTCCTACCTCGTCAAGCACGAACACGGTACGGAAACCGTGTTGCTGACGCTGGATGAAAAAGGAACCCTGATAACCGCCTTCCGACACCGCTGAATCGGCTTCACAACCGGTTGGTCCGGAGATTCTCGCGCCGGAAACCTGCCCGGCGCCAAGGACGGCGTTTCGACGGCGCACGATGCGCAGACCTGACGAAAGGTCAGGACGCTTTCAACCGAAAAGTGCCCTGACCTTTCTTGTCGATGTCGGAAAAAGCAAGTGCGCAGTACGTGGATGCAACATCGCCTTAAGACAGCATCGCTGCCAACGTCGACACGCAGATCGCAACGCAAACGGCGAAGAAGCTATTGAGCATCAGCGTTTCGAATTTCATGGCGGTACTCCTTTCGCTAAGTGGGTGTGGCCTTCGAGATGGGTGTTGCAAACCCGATGCCAACCACGCAAACCCACGAAAACCGCATAGCAGCGCCATTTGCGAGAGTCGGCAAAAGTGCCGCAAATTGTCCGCGGACAGGTGTCCGCCCTGTCCGGACAGGGGCGCGCATAGGCCATGCCAAATACGATGAGCGCGATCGCGCCACGCAAAGCGGTGGCTCGACGGCCACCGCTTTGATCCATGGTTATCGATTCGCTTCGTCGTCGGCGACTTTCAAGAAGCCGTCTTTGACGCGTCTGTACAAGCTTTGGAACAGCGCAAGTTCGTCGGGCGTCAGCACGCCGAATGCTTTTTTCAGTCGAATCGCGTTGAGATCCATCGCGCTGGTGAAGATCTCCTTGCCCTTGTCCGTGAGCGTGGCGAGCAAGCGGCGGCGATCTTGCTCGTCGCCCACCGAACGCACCAAGCCTTCTTGCTCCAGCGAATACATCATCGCCGACACGGTTGCGCGCTTGACCTGCAAGGCCGCGATGATTTCCTGATGCGGCACCAGGCGATCGCCCGCTCCCCATAGCAACGCCAGTGTCTGGAATCGCGCGGGCGAACCGGCCGTGCCTTCCAGCCACCCGTTCAAGACATTGGTGATCTGCTGCGTGGCCGACTTGATCAGGAACACGGTCTCCATCCGCTGGGCCGCGTCCTCGGGAAAACGCCGCAGATAGGCCTCGCGCAAGTAAGGCGTGGGGAAGTGGGTCTGCTCGCTGTTTTCCAAGTCTTTCAAGGGATTACCTCTCGCCAGAACAATCCGGTGCTGGACTGTATGTGAAGTGACAAACGCTCCTGAGAACGATTATGCAGGAAAAACAGTGACATAAAAATAATACGCCTCCTAACTGTATGCCTGTTGACTTGTTTGTCAACTTACATTATTGTCTGCCTCCATACAAATATGTCCGACTGGCGATGGTCGCCCGCCGGTCCACGATTGGAGGAGTTGGTCATGAGCAACACCGAGATTGAGGAAGGAACGAAGCCCGTTCCCCCGCGCCGGCCGCTGCCGCGCAAAACCCGCATCGCCGTCGCCGTGGGTATCACGGCGCTGGTGCTGGTCAGCGGCGCGGCCTATGCCGTGATGTCCGGCCGCAGCGTTTCCACCGACGACGCCTATACGGACGGCCGCGCCATCATCATCGCCCCGCATGTGGCCGGCTACGTGTCCGAACTCGATGTCACCGACAACCAGTTCGTGCGCAAAGGCCAGGTGTTGGTGCGCATCGAATGCACGGACTATCTCGCCGCGCGCGATCACGCGCTGGGCGCACTGGAATCCGCGCAAGGACAACTGACCGCCGCGCAAACCGATCTTGATCTGGCAAAGATCACCTACCCCGCCAAATTCGCCGCCGCGCAAGCGACGCTTGCCACGGAGCGCGCGGATCTCTTCAAGGCGCAATCGGAGTTCGTTCGCCAGCACGACATTCCGAAAGAAGCCACCACCTCGCACGACATCGACTTCGCCACCGCCACGCGCAACGCGGCGCAAGGCGACGTGGCGCAAGCGCAAGCGCAAGCGCGCATCGCCGAACCGGTGAGCCTCAACATCGCCGACGTGCAGGCGCGTGTCGAGCAACTGCGCGGCGACGTGAAGCGCGCGCAGGCGGACCTGGAGCAGGCCAAACTCAATGTCGGTTACTGCAACGTGGTCGCGCCGCAAGACGGCTGGGTAACCAAGCGCGGCGTCGAAAAAGGCGACTACATCCAGGTCGGGCAGCAATTGTTCACCGTTGTGAGTCCGCAAGTGTGGGTGACCGCCAACTTCAAGGAAACCGAACTCACGCATATACGCCCAGGGCAGCGCGTATCCATCGCGGTGGATGCGTATCCCAACCTTAAACTGAAAGGACATGTCGACAGCATCCAGGCCGGTTCGGGTGGAAAGTTCACGGCGTTTCCGTCTGAAAACGCCACCGGCA
>DATJMR010000267.1:0-13624 GCA_035508595.1 Dyella sp. | reverse complement strand
CATTGATCAGGGCGCCGACGTCGGTATCGCGCGCCGTCACCACGCCGTCGAACGGTGCCACGATGCGCGCGAACGCCTTGGCCGCTTGCAGACGATCCACATTGGCCTGCGCGGCTTTCATCTGCGCGACCTTGGCGGCGTAATCGGCGGTGCGCTGATCGACATCCTGCTGCGCGACCGAATCGCTGCTCAACATGGCCTGCCACCGTTTGGCGGTCACGCCCGCGAGATCCGCATTGGCCCTGGCGCTAGCCAGGTCCGCGCGCGCCTGCTCAAGCTGCTGATCGAGTTCCGGCGTGGAAATTTCGCCGAGCAGTTCGCCCGATTTCACCGGCGTGCCGATGTCCGTCTTCCATTCTTTCAGATAGCCGCTGACCTGCGCGTAGATCGGCGCGCGCGTATACGCCTCCAGTTGGCCCGGAAGATCCAGCACGGGGCCCGATTTGCCGGGCGCCGGCATGATCACGGTGACAGTGGGAACGGCCTGCTGCTGCGTCCATGTTTTAAGACTGTTCGCCTGCGTGGCACGCGTCACCAGGCCGATCACCACGACCGCGATCAAGATCGTGCCGGTGACGATGCCAGTCAGGCGCAGCCCGTGCTTGGACGGCTTGTGGGTGGAACGAATCATGGCTTCAGACGACATAACTAGGTTCTCCGGAAGCGTCCGTTTTTTTCGTCGCGTGGCTATGCCGCGCGTGGATGATGCTGAAGACCACCGGCACGAACAGCAGCGTGGCGCAGGTGGCAAAGACCAGTCCGCCGATGACCGCGCGCCCCAACGGCGCGTTTTGTTCGCCGCCTTCGCCCAGACCCAACGCCATCGGCGCCATGCCGATGATCATCGCCAGCGCGGTCATGCATACCGGACGGAAACGCGTGAAGCCGGCTTCGAGCGCCGCCACCGCGGCGTTGCCGTGTTCGGCAAGACGTTCGCGGCAGAAGCTCACCACCAGAATCGAGTTGGCGGTAGCCACGCCCATGCACATGATCGCGCCGGTCAATGCGGGCACCGACAGCGGCGTGTGCGTAGCGAAGAGTATCCACACGATGCCGGCCAGCGCGGCGGGCAACGCGGTGATGATCACGAACGGATCGCTCCACGACTGAAAATTCACCACGATCAGCAAATAGATCAACACGACCGCACCAAGCAGGCCGAACAGCAAGCCGGTGAAGGCGCTGTTCATGGTTTGAACTTGGCCGAGCAATACGACGTGGGAGCCTTTGGGCTGCTGTTTCGCGGTGCCGTCGATCAACGTCTGCACATCCGCCGCCACCGCACCCAGATCGCGGTCTTGCGTCGCCGCGTAAATCTGCACGACGGATTGAATGTCGTATTGATCGACGACGGCATTGGTATTGGTACGTTTCAGTGTCACCAATCCGCCCAATACTTGGGCGTTGCCGTTGGCGCCGTTGATCGGCAAATTGCGCAATTGCGCAAGACTGTCCAACGCGTACTGCGGCGTTTGCATCACGATGGGATACGACACGCCGTTGGCGGGATTCAACCAGAACGTTGGCGCCACCTGGCTCGAACCGGCAAGGTTCACCACCAGGCTGTTGGTGACGTCGCGCTCCGTGATGCCGAGCAATTGCGCCTGCGTGCGGTCCACGTTGACGTCGAAGCCGGGATTGGCCTGTGACTCCTGGATACGCGCGTCGACGATGCCCGGAATGCGCTTGATCTGTCCAAGCAACGTATTGGCGTAGGCGAAGTTGGCTGCCAGGTTGGGGCCGCGAATTTGCAGATCGATCGGCGCGGGCGCACCGAAGTTCAGAATCTGGCTCACGATATCGGCCGGTGGAAACGAAAACGTCGCACTGGGATACCGGCGCGGCAGAATCTCGCGCAGCTTGCGCACGTATTCGGCCGTCGGGTGATGTCCTTCGTTCAGTGCGATCTGGATGTCGCCGTCCTGTTCGCCGACCAGGCCGGTGTTGTTGTAGGTGGTGTTGATGCCGCTGCCGGATACGCCGATGTTGTCCACCACCGTGCCCAGTTCATCTGGCGGAACCACGGTGCGGATGGTGTTTTCGATTTGATTGAACAGATTGGCGGTGTCTTCCACGCGCGTGCCGACTTGTGCGCGCACGTGCATCAGGATTTGGCCGCCATCCACGTCCGGGAAGAAGTTGCGGCCCAAAAACGGCACCAGCAGGAACGACACGAGCACGAAGGCCAGGAAGCCCGCCACGAACGGCCGGCGATGTTCCAAGGCCAGCTCCAGCACACCGTGATACACGCTGCGGATACGCTCAAAACGGGCTTCGAACGCACGCTGGAAACGGATGAGCGGATTGCGCGACGGCGGCAGCGCGACACGTTCGCCCTGTTCGTCCGCATGTGGCGCATGCGGTTGCAGCAGATATTTCGCCATGGTCGGCACGAGCGTGCGCGAGAGAATGAAGGAGCACACCATCGCGAACATCACCGCTTCGGCCATCGGCACAAAGAGGAAGCGCGCCACGCCATCGAGAAAGAACATCGGCACGAACACGATGCAGATGCACAACAGCGAGACGAAGGCGGGCGTTACGATCTGGCGCGCACCGTCAAGAATCGACGTTTCCACATCCTTGCCGTGCTCCAAATGCCAGTTGATGTTCTCGATGGTGACCGTGGCATCGTCCACCAGAATGCCCACGGCCAGCGCCAAGCCGCCCAGCGTCATGATGTTGAGTGTTTCGCCGAAGGCAGACAGCAAAGCGATGGCGCCCAGAATTGCCAAGGGAATCGACACGGCGATGATTACCGTGGAGCGCCAGCTGCCGAGGAACAGCAGAATCATCAAGCTGGTCAGCGCCGCGGCAATCACGCCCTCGCGCGCCACGCCGGTGATGGCCGCGCGCACGAAGATCGATTGATCGCCGATCGGCGCCACCTTGAGGTTGTCCGGCAACAAACCTTTGCTGTCGGCCAAGCGCTGCTTGATGCCCGCGACGATGGCCAGCGTGGAGGCCGAACCATTCTTCAAGATGGTGAGCAGCACGGAACGGTTGCCATCCACGTGCACGATATTGGTTTGGGGCGGCGAACCGTCGCGCACGTGCGCCACGTCGCGAATGTAGATCGTCGTGCCGTTCACCTGCTTGATCGGCAGATTGCCCAGCTCGTTGATGTCCGACGGCGAATTGTTGAGATTCAACGTGTATTCGAACGTGCCGATTTTCTGCGTGCCGACCGGCACGATCAGATTCTGCGCAGCCAGCGCGTTGGCGACGTCTTGTGCGGAAAGTCCGCGCGCTTGCAGCGCCGCCGAGTCGACGTCGATCTGCACCTGGCGCGTCTTGCCGCCGTACGGATAGGGAATCGCCGCACCGGCCACCGACACGAGCTGAGGGCGCAGAATGTTCAGGCCCAGATCGCCCAGGTTCTGCTCGCTCAGGCCTTTGCCCGATAGCGCAAGCTGCAGAATCGGCACGGTGGACGCGTTGTAGTTGAGGATCAACGGCGGCGTGATACCCGGCGGCAGCTGTTTGAGCAACGTCTGCGACACCGCCGTCACCTGCGCGTTGGCGGTCGCGATATTGACGGTCGGTTGAAAGAAAATTTTGATGATGCCGTAGCCGGCGATCGACTTGGCTTCGATGTGCTCGACATCGTTGACCGTGGTGGTGAGCACGCGCTCGAACGGCGAGGCGATGCGGCCGGCCATCTGATCCGGCGGCAGGCCGGTGTACTGCCACACCACGGCAATCACGGGGATCTTGATGTCCGGAAAAATATCCGTGGGCGTGCGCAACGCGGCCAGCGGCCCGACGATCAGGATCAGCAACGCAAGAACGACGAAGGTATAAGGCCGCTCCAGCGCAAGCCGTACAATCCTCACCATGTGGATGTACTCCAGGATTGGGGAGGCGGAGCATCCAGACCACGCTGCGTCATGCATCGATGCGGCGTGTCGGAGTCGACGGCGGCCGCCGTGGGCGATCGCACGCTCCGCTTAATGCAAACGTTTCGGGTATCACAATGGGCGGGAGCCGCGGGGAAAGGCCCTCGCCATCTGTGAGACGTGAAGGTTAGTTGTACAACTTGCTAAGATCGATACAGCACGGCGAATGGCTCAATACGCATGACGAATGATTATCTGGAGCTTCGGCATCTGAAATATTTCGTCACCGTGGCCGACGAACTGCATTTCGGCCGCGCGGCCGAACGATTGGGCATTTCGCAGCCCCCGCTCAGTCAGCAGATTCACGCGCTCGAGCAGCGCCTGGGCGCGAAACTTTTCGAACGCAAAGGCCGCGGCATCGTGCTGAGCAGCGCGGGCAGCGCATTGCTGCCCCGCGCACGCACCTTGCTCACGCAGGCCGAGCGTGCGGCCGAATCGGTGGCGCGTTCGCAGCGCGGCGAACTGGGCGAATTGCACCTGGGACTCATGTCGTCCGGCCCGTTTACCGTGGTGGTGCCGCGGGTGCTGGCGCGCTTTCGCGAACGCCTGCCCGACGTACGCCTGGTCATTCACGAAATGGCGACCTCGCATCAGATCGACGCGCTGGAGCAAGGGCTTATCGATGTCGGCGTGATTCGCCCCGACACCTTGCCTAGCGGCATCAAAGCCATCGAGCTGTTCAAAGATTCGTTGACGGTGGTCATGCACTCCAGCAATCCGCTGGCGGCGAAAGAGGGGCCGATCGCGATCGACGAACTGGCCAACGAGGATTTCATTTTCTATCAGCGCAGTTTGGGCGTGCGGCTGTACGACGAAGTAATCGCGCTTTGCACGCGGGCCGGCTTCAACCCGCGCATTCTTTATGAAGTGCGCGAGTTGCCGACCATTATCGGCCTTATTTCCGGTGGGTTCGGCGTGGCCGTGTTGCCGGGCTCGGTGCAGCGGATGATGGTGGAGAATGTGGTTTACCGGCCTGTGGCGCATATGGAAGCCGCCACCGCGGTCTGGGCCATCTATCGCAACGATGCGAACGATCCGATGGTTCATGCATTTTTAGACATTGCGCAGTGCTTAGCGTCCAAGACGCTGACGACGGGACAGGGATAGCATTCCGCCTGGCATCCTTCGCCCTACTTGATGTGGCGGCTACTGCCTCCATAAAGCGGCGATCCGACAATGGGACAACCATGGTTTGGATGTGAGCAGCACGCGTGTTTGCTTACGCGAAGCTGTCTTTTTCATTTATGTACGACTGGGCAACACTGCGTTGCACGAAATGCCCCAAATCCGGGTAGCAGTAGGCCTTAATAATTTGTAAACTTGAGAGTACATAAACACTATAACCTACCCCACAGGTAACTCGAATGCGTATGCATCCCCTCACACGCGGCGTGGCCACCGTGCTGATGTTCGCTTTACCGACTCTCCCCGCCATGGCGGCCCGCTTCGAACTGCAAGGCGGCGTCAGCTACATGGACAGCTACAGCACGCCCGCGGCGTTCGGCGAGGTGATCTTCGACGAACATCAGTTCGGCAGCAGCAACTTCAGCTGGTCGCCCGACATCACCGCCGGATGGATCGGCGGTCGCGATCTCAAACGCTACGACAACAGCCGCTACACCACCCGCGACGACATCGGGCTGCTCAGCGCCGGTATTCGTATTCACTACGGTCCAGCCAACGCGTGGTACCGGCGACTGTTCGTCAGCGAGCAGCCCACCGTGCATACCGGGCGCACGGAAGCACTGAGCAGTGCGTACGAGTTCAGCACCACCGTCGGCTACCAGGGCGATCATTGGAGCGTTGGCGTTCGCCATATCTCCAATGCCGGCATTCACGAACCCAACCGCGGCGAGACGATGGCGCTGGTCGGTATCGCGTTCTGATCCAACGTTTTGGTTCACGCATACGACAACGGCCCCGATCGGGGCCGTTGTCGTATCCGGATATGGCGTGAACGTTGTCAGTGCCCGCCGCCGCCTGCCCCGGCTTTTGCGGCGAACGGCGGTTTGGCCATCCAGATCACCACGATCAGCGACAGGAAGATCCAGCCCAATGCATAAAAGATTTCGTTGAAGGAGATCTGCAATCCCTGCAAGGTGATCGACTGATTGACCACCGCCATGACCGATTGCGAATCGCCCGCCTGGCCGATCGCCTGTTGCACGTCTGGGTTGTACGGCGTGATCTGTTCGGTGAGCTGCGAATGATGCAGTACGCCGCGACGCTGCCACAGGAAGGTGGTGAGCGATGCGGAAAAGCTGGCGCCCACGGTACGCAGGAAGGTCGCCACGCCGCCGCCCGCGGCGATTTCGTGCGGCTGCAGGTCCGACAACAGTATCGTCGTCACCGGCATGAAGAAGAACGCCACGCCCAGGCCTTGCAGCAACTGCACCAAGGCAACGTGCTGGAAATCGATGCCGATATAGAAGTCCGAACGCAGGAAGCAGGTCGCGCCCATCACCACGAACGCGCCGCTGGTCAGCAAGCGCAGATCGAAGCGCGTGGCGTACTTGCCCACGATAAAGGTGAGCAGCACCGGCAACACGCCCAAGGGCGCGGTGGCGAAACCCGCCCATGTCGCGGTGTAGCCGAGGTTGATCTGCAGCCACTGCGGCACCAGCAGACCGATCGCAAAGAACGCGGCATACGCCAGCACCAGCGCGATCGTGCCCATGCGGAAGTTGCGGTGACGGAACAACTTCAAATCGACGATCGGCTCCCTGTCGGTCAATTCCCAGATCAGGAAGATCACAATCGCAATCGCCGAAACAAGGGCGGTGATCACGATGAAGGTGGAATTGAACCAATCGTCATCGTTGCCTTTGTCCAACACCACCTGCAGCGCGCCGACGCCGATCACCAGCGTGATCAAGCCGACATAGTCGATCTTGGGCCGATGCGTTACCACTTCGCGCAAGCGCAGCTGGTTGGCCACCACCATGCTGGCGAAAATACCGATCGGCACGTTGATGAAGAAAATCCACGGCCACGAATAGTTGTCGGTAATCCAACCGCCGAGGATCGGGCCGGCGATCGGCGCCACCACCGTCACCATCGCGAGCAAGGCCAGCGCCATCGGTCGCTTGTTGGGCGGATAGATCGACAGCAGCAACGCCTGCGTGACCGGATACATGGGCCCTGCCACCGCACCTTGAATAGTGCGGAACAAGATCAGCATGCTCATGCTCTGCGCGATACCGCACAACAACGACGCAATGGAAAACAGCAACGTCGCCGTGACGAACAGCTTCACCTCGCCGTAGCGACGCGTGAGAAAGCCGGTGAGCGGCAACGCGATCGCGTTGCTGACCGCGAACGACGTAATCACCCAGGTGCTTTGATCCGAGCTCACACCCAGATTGCCCGCAATCGTGGGTAGCGACACATTGGCGATGGTGGTGTCCAACACCTGCATGAACGTGGCCAGCGACAAACCGATGGTCGCAAGTACCAAGTTGGGTGGACGGAAATGGGTGTTCATGAATGTCGCTCGTTGAGCCGGGGAACGGAGAACGGGGAACGGGAAAGCGGACGAGTCGCGGGATGCTTCACGGTCGGCGCTTGCCTATTCCCGATTCCTTGCCTCACTTGCCCATGTTGGCGTGGATGATCTGCTCGATCTGCTCGTTCGCCGCAGCCAGCTGGTTCTGATACACGTCCGTGCTGAAGAGCGGTACGGTGCGCGGCGTTTGCGACAGCGTCGGGCCGTTCTGGTTGTGCAGATCCACACGGGTATCCAGCGACATGCCGATACGCAGCGGATGCTGATCGAGCTGCGAGGGATCGGTAAACACCACACGCACCGGAATGCGCTGCACGATTTTGATCCAGTTGCCGGTGGCGTTTTGCGCCGGCAGCAGCGAAAACGCACTGCCCGTGCCCACGCCCAGGCTCTGCACCTTGCCCTTGTACTTCACCGAGCTGCCGTAGACGTCGGAGACGATTTCCACCGGCTGTCCGATGCGCATGTCGGTGAGCTGCGTTTCCTTGAAATTGGCATCCACCCACACCTCGTGCAGCGGCACCACCGCCATTAGCGCGGCGCCCGGCTGCACGCGCTGACCGACCTGCACGGTACGCTTGGCGACATAGCCGGTCACCGGCGCAACCATCACGGTGCGCACGTCGTCCAGATACGCGGCGCGATACGCGGCGGCAGCGGCTTTCACGTCGGGATGCGAAGCCACAACCGTGTCGTCGACCAGCACCTTGTTGGTTTGCAATTGCTGCTCGGAGGTTGCCAGCGCGCTCTGGGCGGCGGTGAGCGCTTCGCGTGCGTGCGCGAGTTCTTCGTTGGAAATCGCGCCGGTCTTGGCAAGATCGCGACGGCGGTTGTAGTCGGCCTGCGCCTTCTGCAAGGCCACTTTCTCCACCGCAACCTGCGCTTGCGCGCCCGTTACCGTGCTGTACAAGCCGCGCACGCGACGCACGGTGTTGGCAAGATTCGCGCTGGCGCGCTGCAGCTCGACGTCGGCGTCGGATTTATCCAGACGCACCAGCACATCGCCCTGTTTCACCAGGTCGCCATCGTCGGCGCCGATGCTGACGACCGTGCCGGCAATGCGCGGTGTGATCTGCACGATGTTGCCGTTGACGTAAGCGTCGTCGGTGCCTTCGTACCAACGGCCCACAATGAAATACCAGATCGCCCAACCAATGGCGGCGAGTACAAGCAAGCCCATCAGCACGCGCAGCAGGATGCCGCGCCGATTGTTGGCCGGCGGAGCCTGCACGACAGCGGTGTCGGCGGTATTGGGGTTCGGACTGGACATGATGTCTGCCTCGGAAACGCTGGATGATTATTTGGAAGAGAGTTGTTCGGCATCGGCTTGCGGACGGAAGCCGCCGCCGAGCGCCTGAATCAATTGCACATTGAGGTCGCTTTGCTGCGCCTGCAGGGCGGCCATGCGCTGTTCGGCGGCGAGCAGTTCCTGGCGCACGCTGAGTGCTTCCAGATAGCTGCCGATGCCGGCTTTGTAACGTTGCTCGGCCAGCTTCCACGCATCATTGGCGGCATCGAGCGCCCGTTGCTGCGCGGCGACTTCCTGTTGCGTCGAAGCGATGGCGTCGTAGTCGTCGGACACTTCGTTGACGGCCGACACCAGCGTCTTGTTGTAATGCGCCACGGCCAGGTCGTACTGCGCATCCTTGCTGTTCAAGTTCGCGCGACGGCGGCCGCCGTCGAAGATCGGCAGGCTGATCGCAGGCGCCGCTTCGTAAAAGCGGTTCTGCAGCGAGAACAGGTTGGCGCCGCCTAGATTGATCAAACCCGCCATCGCGCCGATGTTGACGTTCGGCAGGAATTCCGTCTTGGCCGCTTTGATGTTTTTGCTCGCGGCTTCGACATTCCAACGCGCGGCGACCAGATCGGCGCGATGACCGACCAGCTCCACGGGAAGGTTCGCCGGCACGCTCAGCGCGGCAGGCGGCAGCAATTGCGGGCGCGCGATATCCAGACCGCGATCCGGCCCCTTACCCAGCAACACCGACAACGCCGAACGCGACGCATCGACGGCGCGATCGGCTTGCGCCTTCTGCCCTTCCGCGCTGGCGACTTCCGAATCGCTCTGCTTGAGTTGCATTTGATTGTCGATGCCGGCGGACACACGCTGGCGCGTGAGATCGCGCGCGTCGTTGGCGCGCTTCAGTTCGGCACCGGCGACGTCTTGTTGCGCAAACGCATACCCCAGCTGCACGTAGGCGCGTGCGACATTGGTCGACAATTGGATGCGTGCGGCTTGCGCATCCACTTCTGCGGCGCGCAGTTGGCCCAGCGAGGCCTCCCATGCAGCGCGCTGACCGCCCCACAAATCCAGATCCCATTTGAAGCTGCCGTAGACATACTTGGCGGCACCGACGTGCCCCGTTCCGAGTGCGGGAATGGAGGTGGGAATACGCGCTTCGGCAAAGCTGCCACCTACGCTCGCCGACGGCTGACGCGACGCATCGGCCGCATTGGCGGCGGCTTGCGCCTGGCGCGCACGCGCGTCGGCTTCGGCCAGGCTCGGGTTGTCGCGCAATGCCTCGGCGATCAGCGTATTGAGCTGGGGATCGCCCAGACCCGTCCACCAATCGTCCTTCGGCCAGGCCGCATCGGACACGTTGACGTTCGCCAGACTGCGATCGGCCTTGAGCGACGACGGATCGGTCAGCGTTCCGTTCGGATGCAGGCCGCCGCTGGTCACGCAACCGGCGAGGGCGAACGTCAGTCCGACAGCAGCCGCAAGAATGTGCAGACGCATGGCTTTCAATCTCGAAGTTTGAAATCAGTTATCAGCTTGTTGAGAAAGCGCGCTCCTGCCCTTTCGCAACGCGCCGGATCGAATGTGCATCCGATCCGGCTCCGATGAATCGAAACATCGCGTGCTCGATTCATGGCAGGCGGTCCATCGCCTGCGTGGTCGGGTCGTTCTGTGCGGCCCGTTATTTGTTCTCGCGCAATGCGTGCAACACGCGCCCCAGGTAATCGTGCAAACGCTCTCGCTCAACCTCGCTCAACGAACGCTGCGCCGCTTCCAGCACGCGCTCGTTGCAACCGGTGAGTTGTTGCCACAACGCGCTGCCGGTTTCGGTGAGTTCGATACGTAGCGCGCGCCGATCCTGCTCGTGCGGGCAGCGGCGCAGAAATCCCCTACCCTCCAGTTGGTCAAGTTGGCGCGTCATGGCGCCACCGTCCAATTCCACCGAGCGCGCCAGCTCGGTCGCCGTCATCGGCCCGAGCATGGCAAGGCGCTTGAGGATCAGGAACTGGGTGAAACGGAGATCCAGGCCCTTGGTGGCGATTTCCGCCTCGATGCCGCGCACCAGTTCCGCGCGGACGAGGCCGATCAGCACGCCAAGACTTTCCTGGCTGGTAGGGGTAACGAGCGGTCCGGTGTTCATGGGACCGGCATTTTATTGCCTCCGGTATATTTGTCAAGGCAAATATAAATTGCGCATCAATTGTTTCAGCAAATGGTCAGAAATGAATTATTGCCCGGCCGGGGATACCAGTTCGGCCAGCTCGTCGTTCAGCCAGGCACGCAGGGCGGAATCGCGCAGTTCGAACAGATCGAACACGCCTAAAGCCCGTAACGTCGGCAATTGAGCAAGCAAACGGGGCTCCATGGCCCGGCGGACGGCCTCGGGCGTGGCGGGATCGAGCATCTGATGGGCACAGGCGACAAAAGTCTCCAGCGGGGATTTGGATACGTCGGTTTTCACGGATATCAGTTGGATCGGGGACATGGCCTTTCCTTTCTTCGTGCAGCGGATCGCTCATAAAGACGGACGAATGAGGCGTGTTGTGACCGACATATCGCGCCCAGGAATGTGTCTGGGCCAATGCGCGCGGGCATCGGCAACCCCTGGGTCAATGAGAAAGCCGCGAGCGGCGGCAGCGGCGGGAGGGTCCGGCTTATCGGTCGGGGAGAAAGAAGCTTAGACAAACTGACGGTCAAGCTGATAACGTCATTTGGCCAAATAATGTCGAGATTCGGCCATGCAGCGGACAAAGCAGGAGCTCTACGAACTGATCGAGCACCTGGATGGCCCTGCCGTGATCGCCTACTGGGACGAGGGCGAAGCGATCAGCGAATACAAGCAGGAAACCCAGCAGTACGACTGGCACAGCCATGCGCGCGGGCAGTTTTTCTGTGTGGAAAGCGGTTTGGTGCATGTCCATACCGCCCATGGTTCGTGGCTGTTGCCACCCCATCGCGCCGGATGGATGCCGCCCGGCGAACTGCACAAGGTCAGTATCAGCGGCCCGCTCACCGGTTGGGGCGTGTTCCTCCACCCCGACACCAGCCCATGCCTGCCCAGCACGCCTTGCGTGATCGGAGTGAACCCGGTGATGCGCGAGCTGGTGCATCGCGCCAGCTCCTGGACCTGGAGCGACGAACTCAACGAGCGCCAGGAACGGGTGATGGCGGTGCTGCTGGATGAGATCCGCCACGCCCCGCACGAACCGCTGCATTTGCCGATGCCCATCGACCGCCGCCTGCTGCGCATTGCCCAGGCAGTGCTGGAGCAGCCGCATGACAACCGCAGCCTGGAAGATTGGGCCGCCTGGGCAGGCCTGTCCGCGCGCACGCTGAGCCGGTTGTTTCGGGCGGAAACCGCATTGAGTTTTGCGCAATGGCGTCAGCAGGCGCGCCTTACCAAGGGGCTTGAGCAATTGGCCGACGGCCTGCCCGTGGCGGCGGTCGCCGATGGACTCGGCTACGCCAGCACCAGCGCCTTTATTGCCATGTTCCGCCGCTGTTTCGGCCATCCGCCTGCGCGTTACTTCGGCCAACGAGCCGCCTAAATTCTCGCGCAGGCACCCGGTCTCACCCGATGAGACAAATCGGCGCGAGGATCGAGTACCACGCCATTGCCGCGCCGTTATCCGGCCCTATGTATGATCCATTCTCCACACCCGCACGACCGCGGGCCGTCGATCATGCCCTTGCACGATTTCCACCCTGCCGTTTCCGCGTGGTTCGAAGCCACGTTTCCCGCGCCAACCTCCGCGCAGGTCGGTGCGTGGCCGGCGATCAGGGCAGGGCAGCACACGCTGGTGGCGGCGCCTACCGGCTCGGGTAAAACGCTCACCGCGTTTCTCGCGGCCATCGATCAATTGGTGCAGGAAAGCGTCGCGCGCGGCGGCACCTTGCCCGACGAAACACGCGTGGTCTACGTCTCGCCATTGAAGGCGTTGTCGAACGACATCCACATCAACCTCGAAGCGCCGCTCGAAGGCATTCGCGCCGAGCTTGAAAAATGCGGCCTGCCCGACGCGCCGATTCGCACCGCCGTGCGCACCGGCGATACGCCGCAAGCCGAGCGCAGCCTGATGCGCAAAGCGCCGCCGCATATTTTGGTCACTACACCGGAATCGCTGTACGTGCTGATGGGTTCGCTCTCCGGGCGCGAGATGCTCAAGAGCGTGCGCAGCGTGATCGTGGACGAAATTCATGCCGTGGCGGCGAGCAAACGCGGCGCGCATCTGTCGCTGACGTTGGAGCGGCTCGAAGCGTTGTGTCAGCGGCCGTTGCAACGCATCGGTTTGTCGGCAACACAAAAGCCCATCGAAGATGTCGCGCGTTTTCTAGTAGGGGAGGGCGGCAACGCACAGCTCGCGCCACTTTCCTCGCCTATGGCTGACGTGTCGAAACCTGCTGTCGTCACGCAAGATCTTTTCGCGCGTTCGGATGCCATGCCGGTTTTTCCAACTGCCGAACGTGGAACCGGCTGCACCATCATCGACGTCGGCCACACGCGCGCACGCGATCTGGCCATCGAAGTGCCGCCGGTACCGCTCGATGCGGTGATGTCGAACGACAGCTGGGAGTTGGTCTACAACCAGCTCGCGCAGCTGGTCGATCACCATCGCACCACGCTGGTGTTCGTCAACACGCGGCGCATGGCCGAGCGCGTGGCGCGACACCTGTCCGAACGTATAGGCCACGAAGCGGTTGCCGCGCATCACGGCAGCCTCGCAAAAGAACATCGCCTGGAGGCCGAACAACGTCTCAAGCGCGGCGATTTGAAAGTGCTGGTCGCCACGGCGTCGCTGGAACTCGGCATCGACATCGGCGACGTCGATCTGGTGTGCCAGGTCGGCTCGCCGCGCAGCATCGCCGCCTTCTTGCAGCGCGTCGGCCGGGCTGGCCATCAGGTCGGCGGTGTTTCCAAAGGGCGTCTTTTCCCGAGTTCGCGCGACGAGCTGGTCGAATGCGCGGCCTTGCTCGATTGCG
>DATJMR010000266.1:0-20327 GCA_035508595.1 Dyella sp. | reverse complement strand
CAAGCGCGCGACCGACCTGATGGTCGCCGGCAAGGTGGCCGTGGTGTGCGGTTACGGCGACGTGGGCAAGGGCTGCGCACACTCGCTCAAGGGCTTCGGCGCGCGCGTGATCGTGACCGAAATCGATCCGATCAACGCGCTGCAGGCTGCGATGGAAGGCTTCCAGGTCACCACCGTGGAAGACACGCTGGGCATTGCCGACATCTACGTCACCACCACCGGCAACAAAGACATCATCACGCTGGAACACATGGCGGCGATGAAGAACAACGCGCTGGTATGCAACATTGGTCACTTCGACAACGAGATCCAGATGGATCGCTTGAACACGGCCAAGGACGTGACGCGCGAAAACATCAAGCCGCAGGTGGATCGCTACACCTTCGGCAAGACCAACCACAGCATCTACATGCTGGCCGAAGGCCGTTTGGTAAACCTGGGCTGCGCGCACGGCCATCCGAGCTTCGTGATGTCCAACAGCTTCAGCAACCAGACGCTGGCGCAGATCGACCTGTGGGCGAACAAAGACACGTATGAAAAGACCGTCTATCGCCTGCCCAAGCAGCTGGACGAGGAAGTGGCTCGTCTGCATCTGGAGCAGATCGGCGTGAAGCTCACCAAGCTGACGCCGGAACAGGCCGCGTACATCGGCGTGCCGGTGGAAGGCCCGTACAAGCCGGATCACTATCGTTACTGATCGCCTCCGGCGTCGATCCTCAAAAGCCCCTCTTCCCCGGAAGAGGGGCTTTTTTAATGGCTCACGCCAAGGTTCGTTTTGCTCACCGCATCCACGAAACTACCGAACGGTATGTCGGTGATTCCCACCAATCCGATGTGACTGTTTTCGCCGTCGAGAAGACGCCCGGTCACCGGTTCATCGACGTACTCGAACCAATGCGTGCCGACGATGGATGGGTCGCTGGCGGCCGCGTGCACGAATCGCGCATATGCCTCGCCGCGCTGCCCTTCGTTCCACACGGACACCACACCTTTGCCGAATGGGCCGCGATCGTTCGAACCGAAATGGAACTCCGTGATCAGCACAGGTTTGTCGAGCTTGTGCAACGCATCCAGATCGACACCGTGTTGCGGCACATCGGTGTACACGTTGAAGCTGATCACATCGCAATACTTCGCGCATGAAGCCACGGCTTCGGGCGTATTCACGGCAAAGCGGCCGCCAAGGAACAGATGATGCGGATCGTGACGATGCAGAGCCGCCGCGACCAGACTGAAGTATTGATCGGCATAGCGCCGCAGCCACGCACTGTAATCCTCGGCGATGGCCGGGTGCGTTTCGTCGGGTTCGGGTGCCGGAAAATTCGTCGCGTTTAGGGTCGACCAATCGGTGAGCGTGATGCCCCAAGCGGTCGCCAGCTTCAATGCTGTGCCGTATTTCTTTTTCAGCATGGCGATGAACGCCTGCTTTGCATCGCTTTGCGCTTCACCTCGCAGCGTACCCACCGCCAAACCCCAACGCCCTTGCGGACCTTGGCCCGCCCACGCCAATTCGTTGTCGACGAAATAGCCGAGCAGCCATGGATCGTCGCGCGATATGGCCGTCGCATGGGTCATAACCTGTTCTACCGCTTGCGCAAAGCGAGGATCGAACGGATCGGGCATGCGCCCCCAATAATCGTAGCCGCTGGAAACATTGCCGAAGGGGCCATCGATAGGGATCGATTGGGTGTAGGCCAGTCGATGCATCTCGCCCAAGGCGTTGTCGCTCCAATTGCCCAGTGTGTTGAACCCCCAAGCCTGCAACCGATCGATCGTGCGGTTGCGCCATGCAACACGCCATCCATCGCCATCTACGCGATAAAGATTGGCACCGTAAAAATCGAACCAACGCCCATGATTAGCGCCGATGCCGGCGCTCGCGGCGCGTTCGGCGTCGCGGCTATCGCTGGAACCGTAGAACGCACTCCAAGGCGTACGATCCGGCGGCAAATCGACAAACATGAATTCGCGCCCCTCCACGTAGGTGCGCGTATCGCCGGGCGTGACGGTATTGACGCCAAGCGAGAAGAACGCATGCCCTTCGGGTGTTACCAACTGCCAGCGCCCGTTTGCCTTTTGCGTGTGGAACCAGCCGGTGCGTGTCAGCGCGACACTGTCGCGACCACCGTAGGCGTCCCACCCATGCCGCGAAGCACGTTGCGTTCGCAGGCGCTGATTCTCTTGCGCATGCGCGCTGCGCAGCGCGGCATCGCTATCGATCTTTTCCGGCCACTTGCCGCGGGTGTATTGCCCCCATGGATCGACAATGCCGCGGTACGCATCCTGCGCGCCGGCATCACCGATCGCCGTATCGATTTTACCGAGCAAAATTTGCTGAGCCGCTTGCGGCGCGGACATGCTGAAACGAATCGCACGTACCTGCGCAAGGTGAACGGAACCTTCGACGGTTGTTGCCACGAAGACCAGGCGACCGTGATTGTCGATAGGCATTGGCGGCCCCACTTGCATACCCTGGGCGCGAGGCGAGGTCGCGTGCAAAGGGATAAGCACAGTCTGTTCCGGACCGGGCGGCAAACCCAGCACGGCGTGCAGATGCTCGCCTTCGGCGCCATCCATATCGACATCGAGCGTGATCGCCCATGGCATCGCGTTCTGCAGCTGAATTTGCAGCACACCCTGTCCCGACCAATTCCACGTTCCCGTACCCGGCGTCACCACCAGCTGAGGTTGCGGGGACGGTTGAAACGCATAGCGCTGCATGGGCGTGCCGTGAGCATCGTGCTCCACCTGCCCGACACGTTGCACCTGCTGCCATTGAACCTGCGCTCGCGTCGAAGCTGCTGCGAGGTCGGCGACTTCCTCCGCGAAGCTACCGAACGACAACAGACCCAACGTCAATCCGAGGCATAGCGAGATGCGTTTCATGAGCCACCCATGGCAATTGGATCACTTCAGTATGAAGACCTGCGCATCACTCCAATGTGCAGATCGCTACCCTTTCGCCCGCCATCTGCTCCATCCGCGCCACGCGGCGTAGACAGGAATGCCGCAGGCGATGATCAGCAGACTCATCCCCGCATCGCCGGGCGTATTGATCACCGTAGCCGTGATCACGCCCAGCACGGTGCACACGAACACGAACGGTAAAACCGGATAAAGCGGCACGCGAAACGGCGAACTCTCAGCGCCGAATCGACGTCGATACCAGAACAACGTGGCGATACCGAATGCGTGCCCCAGCCACTCGCCCACGGTCGTGTAGTTGACGAGTTGATCGAACGTACCGGTAAGGATCAGCACGATGGCCCACACACCGAGCACCGCCAACGCGACTTGCGGCGCGCGCCAGCGCGGATGGATCTGCCCCACGGACCGGAAGAACATGCCGTCGGACCCCATTGTCTGCAGCACACGCGCGCCACCGGCGATGGCAATGCTGCAATAGCCGAAGGTGGAACATGCGATGCCGATCGCCATGATCGTGGCGCCATGCGGCCCGAAGATGTTGCTCATCAAATCGGCCGCAGGCGCCTTGCTCGCCGCAAGCCCGGCGTGCCCGAGGCCCACGAGATAGGCCACGTTCACCAGTACGTAGCACACCGCAACGCCAACCAGGCCCAGCGTAAGCGCACGCGGCAGCGTGCGCTGGGGATCGCGTACTTCGCCTGCCATATCGTTGAGATAGTGAAAACCGCCGTACGTAAACAGCACCGGCAACAACGCGCCGATCCAGGCACCACCGGAAACCCGGTGCGTGGCATCCACGGCAAACACGCCACCCAGATGCCCATGCGCCAACACCAGACCCACCACCAGCAGCAGCGCGATCGCCGCGAGCTTCAGCAGCGTAAACACATTCACCAGCCACGACCCGGCCCGAATGCCGAACAAATTGATGCCAACGATGAAAACGATCGCACCCGCCGCCACCGGCTTCACCCACAAGGCCGGCAAGCTCACGGCCCGGCAGGCGTAATCGGCGAATGTCACCGCCACCGCCGCCACGCTGCCGGGATAATTGATCAGCGCCATGGTCCAGCCGAACAAAAACGCCGGCAGCGCGCCGAAAGCGTCGCGCAAATAAAGGTAGATACCACCCGCTTGCGGACGGCGCGCACCAAGCTCGCCGTAGCACAGCACACCGGCCAGCGTGAGCAAACCGCCCAGCGCCCATAGCGCAAGCAACGACAGGCCCGACCCGGTGCGTTCGGCCACCGTGGCGGGCGTGCGGAAAATACCGCTGCCGATAACGCCACCGATCACGATGGCCGCGCCGCTCCACATGCCGAGGCTGCGCAGATAGGAAGGAGAAGATGAAGTTTCGTTGGTCATAAGTACCGACATTAACCCGAGTCGGCACCGAATGTCCTAGGCCAAGCGCCATGGCGGTCGAAAGGTCGGCCCGGCATCCCACACAGGAACCGGTGATCGCCGACTTGATGCCTGCCCAGGACTTTAGGACCGTTCAAGGCATCGGCGATACGCCTGACGGAAACGCCATGTCCAACGGAAGAGTGTCCCGCGGCTTCGTTATGCACACATGCAACGCAATCTTCTTAGGGGTTGTGTGTTTCGCCTTGTTCGCTTGCTCGCGCGGCGATCCCTACTTCTTCCTCAACCCCCAATTACCCGTTTCCGTGCCGTTTGCGATGGATAAGGCAGGAAACAAGGCTGTGATTGATTTTTGGGCTGTGCCGGGAAATGCCGACTTAAGTAAAACCTACATGGTGAGCTTCAGCTTTGACCGTCATGGATCGCACGACCCCATGGTGCTGTTCATGAGCGACAAACCGGCGCTTAGACCAAAAGTCAGAATTCATCTCTGGCTGATAAAAAACCAAAACCAACAGAGCGTTCCCTTAAAAGACCGCTCCTTAATCCTTGCAACGGGAGACACTGCAAGGCCGCAGGTCATTGGCAACGACATCGCATACGTCTATCTCACTGCATGGACTGGGGACTTTGCAGACATGCTAGTGGCCAGCTTTGACTTGAATGAATACGGCCACTACCGCGCCGAGATAGAAGCCTTGCAGGACACACCCGCGTTGCATGGCCTTCGTTCCGAATTGAGCGTCACGGAAGTCTTTAATCCAGGAGAATAGGAATGACCTCGGAATTTCGATATACAGTCACGATCTATATTGCGGCACCGGGGACCCCGCTTCTCGACAAGCAAGGCGTACCGCAACTCGACAAGCATGGCAACGCCGTTACTTCAGAACCTGGACACATGTTCTATGTGCTCAGTGATGGCCAAAATAGCAAAAGCTTTGGCTTCGCCCCTCTAGTGCATGGCAGCCTCGACGGCCCTGGGAAGACCTATGATAGCGACAAGCTAACCTATCTGGATCCTCTCTACGCCCGCACCCTGGAAATCACCAAGGCGCAATACGACACGTTGAACGCCTTTGGCAACGATCCCTCGACTTTCGGCTTCGACCTCTATTACAAAGATATCCGCCACAACTGCGTGGATTTCACGTGGGCCGCGCTCAATCGAGCAGGCATCCATCGCGAGCCTGCGTATATCGATGTGCCTGTAGTCACGCCGCATCGCGTGGGTTTCGAGCACATGACCTTGCCCGGCAGCGTGGAAGGCAAGGCTTCCTACCGCCCTGCCGAAAACGTCGAGGACGTGCGCGGCATTCGCGATCCGATTCCCAACAGCCCGCTCAACCGCGAACAAACGCACCCGATGCCGGCGCACCGAAGCATGTTGCAACATCTACTTAGCGACTATGAACCCGCATCCAACCGCGACGTCGCCGCTGTCACACGGCACAGCTCTATCGATACGATGTTCGATGCTTTGTATCAGGCAAGCCTGGCGCAAGATCGCACCGCCCTCGGCACCGTCGCCCGGGCTTACCTGCAATCGCCCGACGGCCAGTCGTTTGTGCAGCAGGGGCGCGATTACAACCGGCAATTGGCATTGCAAACGGCCACGCCGCAGCAGATGGCTCGCCATGGACCTGTTTTGAGTCTTTAAAGCGCAATAGAAGGAACGCCCCATGTCTACATTGGAACTTAAAGCCCTGACGCTGCAGCTCAGCACAGTCCTCGATGTACTGGAGAAGCGCATCGATCATGCGGCGCGTCAATCGCTGCAGTCCACGCAAGCGCTCGATCAACAGTCCCGACAATCGCTGGAAACCGCCAATACCGTGATTCGGCAAGCGCTGGAGCAATTTCGTCATGGCGCGCGACAAGCCATTGAGGAGAGCGTCCGTGACGCCCTGCATGAACTCGAACGCACAATACAAGCCGGAACAAGCAAGATCGACCATGCCATTGCGCAGCTCAACCAGCGCACACACCAGGTAGGTCGCTTGAACGCATCATTGGCATGGAAAACATTTATCGCCAGCGCATTGGGCTCCGTTGCCGTCATCGCCGTGGCCATCTACGCAAGTTGGCATGCCCACGAGGAAATCAAACGGTCGGAATGGGTCGGGGACATCAACGCCGCCATTTCAGCGGGCCATTTGGCCGCTTGTCCTGAAGGCGGCGTCTGCGCATACGTGGGGAACAAATGGATACGGTTGGGCGGCAAATAACACCGCTCTGCCCGTGACCTGTGTCATGTTGACTCCTCCGAACAAGCTCCCGATACTCCGTGCATCACGCGCCATGAGTTGCTAGCCGGCGCATCGGCCCCGAGGGGTGCTGCGACGGACACGAGTCCGCCACGCTCGGCCCGCCGACCACCCCAAGATCCAAGGGCGCCCACCCCAATGATTTGGAGGTGTCTGTATGTCTGCGCCCGTTTCCGAATTTCGTCTTGCCATCGCGTCGTCCAGGGAGTTTCCGACTGTCCATGTGGACGATGTCGTTTTCGTTGCGATGCTGGAATTGCTCGGCATCCAACCTACCGTGTGTGTCTGGAGCGATCCTGACGTCGACTGGACTGCATTTGATGCCGTATTGATCCGCACCATCTGGGACTACTTCGAACACTACGCGTCGTACCTCGATTGGCTGCAGATGCTCGAACGGCTGGACGTCACCACGATCAACGATACGCATACGCTTCGCTGGAATAGCGACAAGCGCTATCTGCTCGATCTTGAGCGGCAAGGCATTCCCATAATTCCGACGCGCGTCGTGCAAGGAAACGCCTTGCAGGACGTCGCGCTTTCCTTGTCGGATCGTCACGTGGTTATCAAACCCACGGTAAGCGGCGGTGCATGGCATACCGTGCGTGGAGAGGTCGGCTCGCCGGATTTTCAACATGCATTAACACAGTTGCCGAAAGCATTCGACTATCTGGTGCAACCGTTCGTGCCCGAGATCGCCAGCCATGGCGAATGGTCGCTGCTCTATTTCGGTGGAACCTATAGTCACGCCGTTCTCAAGCGCCCGACCGTGGGCGATTACCGCGTGCAAGAGAAACATGGCGGCACCATGGAGCAAGCCACGCCCGACGACGCCATCTTGCGTGCCGCCAGCAAAACGATGGCAGCCGTCGCCGCCCTGGGATATCGCGAACCCGCCTATGCGCGCGTCGATGGCGTGATGGTGGGCGATCAGTTCCTGATCATGGAACTGGAGCTGATCGAGCCGTCCCTGTTCCTTGCAGAGCGACCGGATGCCTCCGAACGTTTCGCTAGACATATCGCCGAGCGATTGCGGCGTCTATCGCGCGAAGCCGCGACCTGATCGCAACGGCGGATACATGGCCACCGCCCGCCGCTTCAAAGCGGCGGGCGTAGCGATCCACCATATCGATTTGCAATCGCTGAAATATGCATTTGCCCCGTGTCGAACGATGGGTAGGCAGGCATAGAGTGCTCGTGCTCCATCTGTACTCACAGGTATCCCCATGCATCCCTATCTAAAACTTTTCGTGTCGGCCGTAGCGACGCTTGCATCGGCCGTTTCTATCGCGCAAACCAGCGGCTCTTCTCAAGAAAATGCCAAACCGATGACGGATACGGCACACCTATCCGTGCCCACGTGGTTGGCGGGCACTTGGACGTTGGTACGTTGCGACAATGTCTATCCCGATGGCCATCGTGTCGAGTTGTACGGACCGCACCCGCAAGGCTCGTGGATGATCGATACGCACGGTCATTACATGATGCAGATCGCGCGCGTGCAGCGCACGCCGTTCACGTCCGGCGACAAATCCAAAGGCACGCCCGTGGAGTACCGCGCGGCATCGCTGGACAGCAATGCGCACTTCGGCAGCATCAGCATCATGGGCGACAAGATGACGACGCATATCGCTCAGGCGTCTTTTCCCAACTGGAACGGACGCGGCGTAACCACCAGCTATACCCTCAGCGGCAATCAGCTGACTTACATCGTGGCCAAGCCCAGCAGCGGTGCCGGAGAAGGCGCTCACGGCGAAGTGGTCTGGCAGAAACTGGACTGAGCATCCGGCCAAAAAACGAGGCGGCGTCAAGCAGCCGAAAGACTCTTGAACGCCGTCGTTAACGTGCGCATGGCGTGACGCGAACGCCGGTCGTTCAGTGCGGTGTAGAGCACCACCTCCTGACTTGGCAGCGGCGGCAGCGACAACGTCTGGCCCACATCGATGGTGCCGCTTGGCGCCGTGCGTCGCGCGAGCACGGCGACTGCCAGCCCCGCTGCCGCCGCCGCGCCAACGACGGCCGCGCCTTTGCCGATAAAGACCTCGGCCCAGGCAATGCCGGCCTGATCGAGCGCGCGCACTGCCGCGGCGCGAATGCTGCACGATTCGCCTTGCGTCGATAGCGGCAACGGTTGACCGTAACGCGGCTCCCAATTGGCCGCACCGATCCATGCAAAGTGTTCCTTGAAAATCACTTCGCCCTGGTTGCGGCGACTTTCCGGCTGAATGACCAGCGCCGCATCCAACACGCCTTCTTCGTAGGCCTGCATGACGTCGCGCGAACCTGCCACGCGCATTTCGATCAGCAGATTGGGATCGTGCTCGTTCATATGACGCAAAAGCGTAGGCAATTCGCTGCCGACGATCATTTGACTGATGCCGATGGTCAGCCGACGCCGCTCGGCCTGGAACGACGCCACGGCACGCTCATGCGCACCGATAAGCGAGCGTGCCGCATCGAGAAATACAGCCCCCTCGGCCGACAAGCGCACCTGCCGCGGGGTGCGTTCAAGCAGCCGGCGACCAAGCTGATCTTCCAGGCGCCGCAGCTTCAGGCTGAGTGCCGATTGGGTGGTTTCCAGCACTTCGGCCGCACGCGTAAAACTTTGCAAATCCGCGATAAAGACGAAGGCTTTGACGGCATCGAGATCCAGCGCTTTCACGGGCTTTATCATGTCAATTTGTAATGAATTGACTATACATCAATCATATTTAGCCATGTATAAGCCTGATACCAGGGCCGGCAACGCCCCGCCTCATCCGCGAGCGCCATGACTTCCTGGGACAGCACGGCCACGACATCTCCCATAAAATCTGCGTGTCATCTCTTACCCCGAAACTTGTGCCCGACGCGCCACGCAAGATCCTTCACGTCGACATGGATGCGTTCTACGCATCGGTGGAGCAACGCGACGATCCTTCGCTGCGCGGCAAACCCGTTGTGGTGGCATGGCGCGGCGCACGGTCGGTGGTGTGCGCGGCCAGCTATGAAGCACGCAAGTTCGGCGTGCGATCGGCCATGCCAGCCGTGCGCGCGGAACGACTGTGCCCCGACGCGGTCTTCGTGCCGCCGGATTTCGTTCGCTACAAAGCGGTATCAAGACAGGTGCGGGAGATCTTCGCACGCCACACCGACTTGATCGAACCGCTGTCGCTCGACGAAGCCTATCTCGATGTCACCGCCACCAAGACCGAGTTGTCAACCGCCACGGCCACCGCCGAAGCGATTCGCGCCGCCATTCGCGAGGAAACGCAGCTCACCGCATCGGCGGGCGTCGCGCCGAATAAATTTCTCGCGAAGATCGCATCGGACTGGAAGAAACCCGACGGGCTTTTTGTCATTCGTCCGCATCAGGTGCTGTCCTTTCTCGCTCCGTTGCCGGTGAACCGCCTGCCTGGCGTGGGCAAGGTCATGGAGACGAAATTGGCCGCGCTGGGCATACAGATCGTCAACGACTTGCGTGCTTTTGAGCTTGCCGATCTGGAATTCCGCTTCGGCCGCTGGGGCCGTCGCTTGCACGAACTCGCGCAGGGCATCGACGACCATCCCGTGCAACCGAATCAACTGACGATGCAAGTGTCCTCGGAAGACACGTTTGAAAATGATCTGACCCTCGACGAACTCGAGCCGCATATTCGCCGCCTGGCGGAAAAGACATGGGCCGCGCACGAACGCGAAGCACAGCGCGGCCGTATCGCTCGCACCATCGTGCTCAAGCTCAAAACCGCGGACTTCCACACGCTTACGCGCAGTTTGACGCCATCCATCCGTCCGCAATCGGCGCACGCATTGGCCGATATGGCATGCGCTTTGCGCGACCGCGTGGAGCGCCCCTCCGACAGCCGCTATCGCCTTGTCGGCGTAGGGCTGTCCGGTTTCGTGGATCAGGATAGTTTCGTGTCGCAGGCCGATCTGTTTGTGTAATACGACATCGCTTCGCGGAGGCGAGACATGGACACGCTAATCGACGTAGTGGCTGGACGGATCCTGAGATACAGGTCGACCTTCTAGCATCGCCGCAGGTAACTCCGGCGCTTTCGTAATGTCGATGCGCCAACGAGGCTCAAGTGCAGCGAGGCGTTCTTTCAGCGCGTTTATGTGCTCCGCATCGCCGGCGCCGGTCGCAGGCAGCGTCACCTGGATCTTGCGCTTGCGCATATCAACCACAACGTCGCTCGGTTGCGGCAGTAGCTGCCTCACATGCAGAACGACCCACGGTTCGGCCTGCCGATTCAGTTCTGCCACCTGAAGGTTCAGGTCGTCGACTTGACTACGAAGCGTGTCGATACTGGCCTTTTCGCGCGCCTGCGTGTCGTTGGCCTCCAGCGTTTGACGCACCTGCACGACCGATGGATGTTTGAGCTCTTGATCGAGCAGTTGCTGGATCTCTCCCTGCGCGTCGTCGAGGTAATTGGGCACCAGCAAAAGCAAATCGATGGCGTAACGCTTTCCTTGCTCGTCTATCTTAAGTTGTTCGATGCTTCCGCTGTGCCTTTGCAGATAATTCTCAATGGCCGCGGTGGCTTGCTTGGCCGTCCAGGATTGCCGAGCAATATTGCGCAGAGCCAACCCCAATGGAATGCTCAATACCGCAAACGTCACCACAATCACAATCGCTTGCCACGCGGTGTGTTGCGGCGAGTTATCGGTGCCGAAGCCATACCATTTCGCAATCAAGGTCACACTGAGCGCGATCACCAGCAGGTTCGTCATAAACAGAAAGAACGCACCGCCCGCAATATCGAGATTGCGTGTGGCCAATCCATAAGCAACCACCGCAAGCGGCGGCATCAGCGCGGTTGCAATGGCGACACCGACAATGGTTTCGCCCTTGCGGGTAATGACGGCATAGCCACCCGCCAAACCCGAGAACAAGGCAACCAAAAGATCGAAAAGCGTAGGCTGCGTTCGCGCAAGAATCTCGCTGGTAGCCTCGCGCAAGGGGGACATCCACACGATGCTCATTGCCGTAAGCAACGCTAGTGCCATACCGGCAAGCAACGCCACGAGCGCCTGACGCGTCATGCGAAAGTCGACCACGCACAGAGAAAACCCCAATTGAACGATGGGCCCCATCAACGGCGAAATAAGCATCGCACCGATAATCACCGCTACGGAGGATTGCAAAAGCCCCAGGATGGCGATGCAGCACGACACGATCGCCATAAACACATAGCGCGGCGTGAGAATGCCGCCATCCATGACGTTAGCCATGACCGCCGCGTGATCCACGCCTCGAATGAGGTGTTCGCTGCGCCAGCGTGAGAAATGTGTCGTGCGACGCCCGCAAGACCCCGAGGTGGTAGAACTATCCATATTCACGGCGATGGGTGCTC
The DNA here is from genome assembly GCA_035508595.1 of Dyella sp. GTDB lineage: Bacteria > Pseudomonadota > Gammaproteobacteria > Xanthomonadales > Rhodanobacteraceae > Dyella_B. The sequence goes on along the minus strand of DATJMR010000266.1, from coordinate 8,431 downwards.
CAAATATTACGGAAAGCGGAACACTGACGGTTTGCAAGCCAACGTGTGGCATGACAAACGCCATGTTGCACCCACATCCAAGTTCTACTTGCGCCACGTTCCGCGAGCGCGATAACGCGCGCTATCGCAAAACTTGATCAGCGATTCCTCATGCCATTGTATCCGTGGACATCGCCGAGATTGGCCGTCTTTCGCAAACAGATACAGCACACGTTCGATTTCGACGTGTGAATTAGTAATGATCCTATGCAACGAACACGGTCCACGCATTTCGCATGCACCCGTCCGCAAAAGAAAAGCCCGGATTTCTCCGGGCTTTTTGTGTGGCGATGAACGCCGTGCGTCTTACTTTTTCTTGGGCATGTACAAATCGGTGATGGTGCCTTCGTAAGCTTCGGCTGCCATGCCGACCGATTCGCTGAGCGTCGGATGCGGATGAATCGTCAAACCGATGTCTGCCGCTTCCGAACCCATTTCGATCGCCAGCGCGATTTCCGAAATCAGATCGCCGGCATGCGGGCCGACGATACCGCCACCGACGACGCGATGTGTTTCTTCATCGAACAGCAATTTGGTGAAGCCTTCGGTGCGATCGATACCGATGGCGCGGCCGCTGGCAACCCATGGAAATTTGCCCACGCCGATCTTCAAACCCTTTTCCTTCGCCTCACGCTCCGTGACGCCAACCCAGGCGATTTCCGGATCGGTGTATGCGACGGAAGGAATCACGCGTGCATCGAAGTGGCTCTTCATGCCGGCAACGACTTCCGCTGCGACTTTCGCCTCGTGGGTCGCTTTGTGCGCAAGCATCGGCTGGCCGACCAGATCGCCGATGGCGAAGATGTGCGACACGTTGGTACGCATCTGCGTATCGACATGGATAAACCCGCGGTCCGTCACCGCGACACCGGCCTTGTCCGCGCCGATCTTGTTGCCGTTCGCCGAACGCCCCACGGACACCAGCACGCGATCGAACACGCTGGTCGCCGGAATGCTTTCGCCTTCGTAGCTGACCTCGATGCCCTTCTTGGTGGCCTTGGCCTCCGTCACCTTGGTCTTGAGGTGCACACCCTTGAGCTTGCCGCCCAAGCGTTTGGCGAGCGGCTTGATGAGGTCGGCATCGGCGCCGGGAATGATCTGGTCCATGAACTCGACCACGGTTACTTCGCTGCCGAGCGCACCGTACACCGTCGCCATTTCCAGACCGATGATGCCGCCGCCGACAACCAGCAACTTCGCCGGAATGTCTTTCAGTTCCAGCGCGCCGGTGGAATCCATGATGCGCTCGTCGTCCCACGGGAACGCGGGCAAGCGCACGGCTTGCGAACCGGCGGCGATGATGGCGTATTGGAAACGGATCAGCTTTTTGCCATCCGCCGTTTCCACTTCCATCTCGTTCGGTGACACGAAGGCGCCGACACCTTGCACGGTGCGAACCTTGCGCTGCTTGGCCATGCCGGCGAGACCGCCGGTGAGTTGGCCGACGACCTTGGTCTTGAAGCTGCGCAGCTTGTCGATATCGATCTTGGGCTTGCCGAAGCTCACGCCGTGCGCGGCCATGGCTTCTGCTTCGTCGATCACCGCAGCGGCATGCAGCAATGCCTTGGACGGAATGCAACCCACGTTGAGGCACACGCCGCCGAGCGCCGCGTAGCGTTCCACCAACACGGTGTCCACGCCCAGATCGGCGGCGCGGAACGCAGCGGTGTAACCGCCAGGACCCGAACCAAGCACAACGAGCTTGCACTCGATATCGGCTTTGCGGCCGGTGGCGCCAGCCGCTTGCGGAGCAGGAGCCGCCGATTTTGCCGGCGCAGGCGCAGGTGCGGGGCCAGGAGCCGGGGCGGCGGCAGGTGCAGGCGCTGGAGCCGCTGCCTTGGGTGCCTCCGCTTCGGCGCCGCCCATTTCGAGAACGGCAATGACAGCGCCTTCGGAAACCTCGTCACCCACCTTGAGTTTGAGTTCCTTGATCACACCGGCGGCGCTGGCGGGAATCTCCATCGTCGCTTTGTCCGACTCCAGCGTGATGAGGCTCTGTTCCTTCGCCACGGTGTCGCCGGCTTTCACCATCACTTCGATCACCGGCACGTTTTCGTGACCGCCGATGTCGGGGACTTTCAATTCGATCGTATTGGCCATGATCTCAGTCTCCGCGTCAGAGCAACAGACGGCGAATGTCGCCGAGCTGTGTTGCCAGGAAGGACGCGAAGCGCGCGGCCAACGCGCCGTCGATCACGCGGTGGTCGTAGCTGAGCGACAGCGGCAGGATCAGGCGCGGGGCGAATTCTTTACCGTTCCACACCGGCTTGGTCTGCGCCTTCGATACACCGAGGATCGCCACTTCCGGCGCGTTGACGATCGGCGTAAACGCCGTACCACCGATGCCGCCCAGCGAGGAGATCGAGAAGCAGCCGCCGGACATGTCGTTCGGGCCGAGCTTTTTGTCGCGCGCCTTCTTGGAAATCTCGCCGAGCTCGGCCGCCAGATCCAGCAGACCTTTTTTGTCGCAATCGCGAATCACCGGCACCACCAGGCCGTCGGGCGTATCCACCGCGATGCCGACGTGGAAGTACTTTTTGAGAATCAGCTTCTCGCCGCTTTCGTCCAGCGAGGCGTTGAACTGCGGAAATTTTTTCAGCGCCGCGACCACGGCTTTGATTTGGAACACCAGCGGGGTGATCTTCAGATCCTTGTTCTCTTCGCCAAGCTTTTTGCGGAAGGCTTCCAGCTCGGTGATGTCGGCGTCTTCATGCTGGGTGACATGCGGAATCATCGCCCAGTTGCGCGCAAGGTTCGTACCAGAAATCTTCTGGATGCGCGACAGCGGCTTCTCTTCGATCTCGCCGAACTTGGTGAAATCCACCTTCGGCCACGGCAAGAGATTCAGACCGCCACCCCCCGTCGCCGCACCGCCCGGCACGGGACGTGCGCCGGAAGCGAGCGCGTGCTTGACGTACGCGGTGATGTCTTCGCGCACGATGCGGCCGCTGCGGCCGCTACCCTTCACTTGTTGGATATCCACACCCAGTTCGCGCGCGAAAGCGCGGACGGCGGGCGTGGCGTAAGGCGCATCGCCCGGCATCACCAGCTTGGCGTCGAACGGCGGACGTGCCTGAGGGGCGACGTCGCCTTCGGGCGCATTGCCTGGCAGCACGCTGCGGCCGCCGATCGGTGCGGGTTCTTCCTTCTTCACCCCAGCTGCAGGCGCCGGTGCAGGCGCGGCGGGTGCGGGGGCTGGAGCAGGTGCCGGCGCTTTGGCAGGCGCTTCGGCCTTGGCCGGAGCCGGTGCGGCAGCGCCGTCGGATGCCTCGATGACGGCGATCAGGGCGCCTTCGGACACTTCGTCGCCCACTTTCAGCTTCACTTCCTTGACCGTGCCGGCGAACGGCGCGGGCACTTCCATCGTGGCCTTGTCCGACTCCAGGGTGATCAGGCTTTGATCCTTTTCGACCGTGTCACCGGGCTTGATCATTACCTCGATGACGGGCACATCGGCGTGGCCGCCGATATCTGGAACGCGGGCTTCTTTCAGGTCGGCCATGATTTCTCCTGCGGAACGAGGGCGGCCGCGTGGGGAGGGCTGAGGCGGCCGCAAGGCTTCCATCATAGCAATCGGCATGCCTCGCGGACATGGCAAAAACGCGATAAGCGGCCATGCGCATACGTATGCGGCGAATTTGTCTTACTTTTTGAGCTCCACCGTTCCACCCAGCACACGCACCTCGCGCTGCGGATAGGGAATGTGGATGCTTTCGGCATCGAAGGTTTCCTTCACGGCACGCAGCAAATCGGTCTGCGCGGGCCAGAAATCGCTGGTTGAGCTATACGCGCGCAGCAGCAGATACACCGCGCTTTCGCCCAGGCTATCGGTCCAGACGGTAGGTGCGGGGTCTTTCAAAATTCGCGGGTCGGCCGCGATCAAGCGCTGCATGACCGCCATGGCCTTGCCGATGTCCTCGCCATAGCCGATGCCCACGCGCAACTCGAAACGCCGCGTCCCCCGGCGGCTGAAGTTGATGATGGCGTCCGCGCCGATCTTGGCATTGGGCACCACGGCTTCGCGGTTGTCCGCCAACACCAGCTGCGTGTGCATCAGATTGAGCGCTTGCACGGTGCCGTCGACCCCGCCCGCCTGGATGAAGTCGCCAACCTTGAACGGACGGAACACGATCAACAGCACGCCCCACGCCAGATTGCTGAGCGACCCCTGCAAGGCAAGACCGATCGCCAGCCCGCCGGCACCCAGCGCGGCCAGCAGCGGCGCGCTCGGAACACCTGCGGTTTGCAGAGCGATCACGATCAACACGGCGATCAGCACGCCGTACAGCAGATTGCGCAAGAAGCCGCTCAGCGTCGGGTCGACCGACGCGCGGTGCATCGCACGCTGAAGGAAATTCGCAATCCGCGCCGCCAGCCAGCTGCCGATCAACAACACCAGCAAGGCGCCGATCAAAGCTGCACCGTGCGTTTGGAAAAACGCAATCAGGTCATCGCGGGAAAGGGTTAGAAGGCGCTCGAACATAAGGCAATCCCTGGCAGAACTGGACAAAGCCTAGCAGCGGCGAAACCCGATCTGCCTGCGACGCAGCCCGATGCATCCCCGCGCATCGGGACGAATAAGGACAAAAAAACGCCCGGAAGGGAGGCCGGGCGTGTGACTGTCCATGCTGGGGGAGCATGGTGGGGGCTACCGCTGGGCGTATTGGCTCGCCTTGTCAGAACGTTCCTTGTCTGTGGAGATCAGTTGCAAGCGCTCGCCGTTGGCGAGACGGAATTGAAATTGCTGTTGCAACTGTTGAAGCTGGCCTAATTGCGGACACAAAGCCTGCGCGCGTTCGCCGAGTTTGTCGGCCGGTGCGTTAATGGCTTTGTCCAGCGTGGTATCCAGGGAATCCGTGCGCGCCTTGAGCGCGGCCAGCCGGTTGGGATCGCCGCTAAGCGCATCTTTCACCACGTCGCCCGTCACCGTTCCAACCATATCGGCCACGGTCCTCTGCAGATCGTGATCGAAGAAATCGGCGCCGTCGCCCGATTGCCAGGTGCCGCGACCTAGCGTGTCGTCGATGTGATGTCGCGCATCGGCGTGGCGGTCACGCAATTCCTGAAGTAACCGCGTGCGCTCGTCGGCGTCTTCGGACAACGTCGCCACCACCGTCGTGAGTGCGGCGTAGCCGATATCCACGCCGTCACGCGCGATAGCGGCTACGGCGGGAACCAAATCGCGCACTTGTTGTTCGTATTCGCGCAAACGCACGGCATCGGCATGGGAGACCGACACCTCATGGCCATCCACGCGCAAAATCCCATCGTGCATGAACACCTCGCCGGGATCGCCGTCGTGACGGGTAAACGCAATACCGCCAGGTTCGACCTGCACGTCGTAATCGGTGGAGTAAGGGCACTGAAAGTCATGATGCGAATGGAACCCGCTCGCCTGCACGCCGCCGGTCAAGGCGAGCGCAAGCACGGGCAAGCATGAAAGTAGGCCACGACGACGCATAAACGAGTCCCTCCCAGGAATGCAGTCCGAACCGCTATTGCGTGCTTGGATGCGCGCCAGTGCGCATAAGGTTTAACGCGCGGCGGTTCGGCGGCATGAGCCGTACGTCATTCCCTGCCATCGGTCATAGGCGGCCGTATTCGCCGATGGCGCAGCGCACATAGGCAAATGCGCGGGTGCACGATAAGTTGCCGGCTGGGAGCGCGGCCCAGGGGCCTTCTATGCAATCCAGCGATGCCATCGTTGTAGGCGGCGGTCTAGCCGGCCTGGTCGCGGCCACCGAACTGACCGACGCGGGCAAACGCGTCCTGGTGATCGAGCAGGAACCTGAGCAAAGCCTGGGTGGACAAGCGTTTTGGTCATTCGGCGGCCTGTTCTTCGTCGATTCGCCCGAGCAGCGTCGCATGGGCGTGCGGGACTCGCGCGAACTTGCCCTGGCGGACTGGATGGGCACGGCCGCGTTCGATCGCCCGGAAGACCACTGGCCACGCCGATGGGCGCAAGCGTATGTCGATTTCGCCGCCGGCGAGAAACGCGCCTGGCTACACGCCATGGGCATGCGCTGGTTTCCCGTGGTGGGATGGGCCGAGCGTGGCGGGTATGGCGCCATCGGTCACGGCAACTCGGTGCCGCGTTTTCACGTGACCTGGGGCACCGGACCGGGCGTATTGGAGCCGTTCGTCAAGCGAGCGCACGAAGCTCAGGCAAAAGGATTGCTTACTTTCGCCTTCCGTCATCGCGTCGACGAATTGCTCGTGGAAAACGGCACAGTGATCGGCGTGCGCGGCGCGCGTCTGGCCGACGATGCCATTGAGCGCGGCAAGCCGAGTTCGCGCGACGTGACCGGCGATTTCGAGTACCGCGCGCAAGCGATTATCGTCGCCTCCGGCGGCATCGGCGGCAATCACGATTTGGTGCGAAAGCACTGGCCGGAACGATGGGGCGCTCCGCCTCAGCACATGTTGTGCGGCGTACCGGCGCATGTCGACGGACGCATGCTGGATATCACCGAGACGGCGGGCGCGCGACTGATCAATCGCGATCGCATGTGGCATTACGTCGAAGGCATCGAAAACTGGAATCCGATTTGGCCGATGCACGCCATTCGTATCCTGCCCGGCCCTTCTTCGTTGTGGTTCGATGCGTGCGGAAATCGGCTGCCCGTTCCGCTGTGGCCGGGTTTCGATACCATGGGCACACTCGAACATTTGCGCCGCACGGGTTTCGACTACAGCTGGTTCATTCTCGATCAGCAGATCATCCGACGCGAATTCGCACTTTCCGGTTCCGAACAGAATCCCGATCTCACGGGCAAAAGCTGGCGACAGGTGGCAAAGCGCGCGGTAGGTAAACAAGCGCCCGCACCGGTGGAAGCATTCAAACGCCACGGCCGCGATTTTGTCGTGCGAGACAACTTGGACGATTTGGTTGTCGGCATGAATGAACTGGTGGGCAGTCAGCTGCTGGACGTTGCCTCTTTGCGTCGGGAGATCGAAGCGCGCGATCGGCAGTTCGACAACCCCTTCGCCAAAGACAGTCAGGTCATGGCGATTCATAACGCACGGCGCTATCGCGGCGACCGGTTGGTGCGCGTGGCCAAACCGCATCGCATGCTCGATCCCGCCAACGGCCCGCTTATCGCGGTTCGTCTGCACCTGCTCACGCGCAAAACCTTGGGCGGCTTGGAAACCGATTTGCAAGCGCGCGTGCTCGGTCACGACAACAAACCCATACAGGGACTTTATGCCGTAGGCGAAGCGGCGGGTTTCGGCGGCGGCGGGTTGCATGGTTATCGCGCGCTGGAAGGCAGCTTTCTCGGCGGATGTCTCTTTTCGGGCCGCGTCGCGGGACGTTCCGCTGCGGCCAACATGGCATGACCGTACAACCGCGCATTGCCATTTATGGCGCGGGCATGGTCGGCACGTATCTGGGTGGCCGTTTGCACGAGCACGCGAAGGTACGCTTCATCGCACGCCCCCATGTGGCGGCGACGCTGAAAGAACAGGGCCTGACGGTCAGCGATCTGCACGGATATCGCAAGCACCTTCCGGCCGAATCGCTCGACATCGCGACGCAATCGCATGCCGCACGCGATGTCGATGCCGTGCTCGTCACGGTGAAATCCGCCGCCACCATGGAGGTGGCGCATGAATTGGCGGACGTACTTGCTCCGGGCACACTGGTGATCAGTTTTCAAAATGGCGTGCGCAACACGGCGGAGCTGCGCGCGGCGCTTCCCTCCTGCCCGGTGTTAGCAGGCATGGTGCCGTTCAACGTCACGCAACCGGAGCCGGCGCATTTTCACCAAGGCTCTTCGGGTGTATTGATGGCGGAACAATCGCCGGCGCTCGCATCGTTGCTCGCGACATTTTCCGCCAGCGGATTGCCACTTCAGCAACGCGACGATATGCAGGCCGTGTTGTGGGCGAAGCTGCTGATCAATCTCAACAACCCACTCAACGCACTCAGCGGACTACCGTTGCGCGAGGAACTGGCGCAGCGCGCCTGGCGGCAATGCCTGGCACTGTTGCAGCAGGAAGGATTGCGCGTATTGCATGCCGCGGGCATTCGCCCTGCGCAATTGACGGCGCTGCCCGCGCGCTGGCTGCCGACGGTGTTGTCCATGCCGGATGCGGTCTTCCACCGTATCGCTTCACGCATGCTGGCTATCGATCCGCTGGCACGCTCATCAACGTGGGACGACCTGCAGGCAAAACGTCGTACCGAGGTGGACTACATCAACGGCGAAATCGTCGCGTTGGCAACATCGAAGGGCTTGCGCGCACCGGCCAACGCATACCTTGTCGCGCTCATGCGGGAAGCGGAGCAGTGCTACGTTCGATGGCAACCGCAGGCCCTGCTCAGAACACTGCGAAATCCACCTTAGCGCGCCACATCGTCGATATGCGCAATTTTACCGTCAACGATAGT
>DATJMR010000265.1:0-3794 GCA_035508595.1 Dyella sp. | reverse complement strand
CACGTTCGGTACGCCGCCTGGGTACACGGGCACCAGCTACGTCATCAATACGCGACTCACAGGCTTGGGTACGCGCCAGCATACCTTCGACACAGACAACCTGGAAATGAACACCGGCCTGCGCGGGCACTTCGGCCAAAGCAGCTGGACCTGGGACGCGAGCCTCAATTACGGCTACACCAACCGCAAACAAGTCGACTACAACGAAGTAAACGTCGCCGATCTGCAAGCGGTGATCAACTCCGGCGGCAACATCTTCGACCAGGCCGATCCGTCCGTGACCGCGCAGTTGAGGAACGGTGTCGACTCTCCGACTTACACGCTCACCAATACGATGAAGCAGTTGCAATTCAACGCATCGGGCGAGCTATGGGATCTGCCTGCCGGCGCCATGGAACTGTCTGCCGGCGCGCTGTATCGCTGGAACGCGATGAACTACACGGTGACGCCAGACGCGATTCTCGATCCCGCTACGGCCACCTGCGGCGTATTGGCCGAAGCATGCGGCTCGCCGGGACGCGGCAGCATCAATGTGAAGGAACTCTACGGCGAAACGCTCATCCCGTTGCTGTCCGAACAACCCGGCGCCTATTCGCTGAACATCGATCTGGGCGTACGCGCGTCCGACTACGACACCTCCGGCACCACCACCAACAAAAAGATCGCGCTGGAATGGCGTCCCATTGCCGACCTGCTGGTACGCGCCACAGCCACGCAAGTGTTCCGCGCCCCGGATCTGGACGAGTTGTACGACGGCATTACCGTTGCCAATCCCACCATCAACGATCCGTGCGTGGGTCTCACCGCCGCCACGCTGGCCGCGCACCCGGCGGCTTGCCAAAACGTACCGCCGCAATGGGCGGGCAATCCGACACCGCAGATCACGGGCTTTTATTCGGGCGGCAAGCCCGCCGGCGTCAATCTGAGGCCTGAACATGGCATGTCGTACGACCTCGGCCTGGTCTACTCGCCAAGCTGGCTGACCGGTTTCTCTACCACCGTCGATGCATGGCGTATCAATCTGCGCGACCTGCTCACGCCGCTGGCTGCGCAGAGCGTGCTCAACGCGTGTTTTGCCAACGACAACAGTCCGTATTGCCAGTTCATCCATCGCTATCCCAGCAACAATGCGCTGGCCGGCGCGATCTTCTTCATGAATACGCCGGAAGTGAACCTGGGCAACCTCAGTACCAGCGGCGTGGATTTCAGCGCCAGCTATGCGATCCCCCATTTCGACCTGGGCAGTTTCGATCCCGGCAAGTTCAAGTTGACGCTCAACACGTCCTACACCAGCTCGTTCTATAACGACGCCACGCCGGGACAGCCGGGCGCACGTACCATCGACTACGCGGGCACTTATACGCAGCAATTTGGCAATATCGCCCGCTGGCGCGGCTCGCTGACACTCAACTGGTCGCTGGGCAACTGGAGTGCGCAATGGCAAACGCGCTACATCCATCACCTGACCAACCTCAACGCCGACGCCATCACCGGAGCCAGCGCGCCGATGGCCTCGGTCCTTTATCACTCGGCCCAGATCGCCTATACCGTGCCGTCGATCAAAACACGCTTCGAATTCGGTGTGGACAACATTACCGACAAGGCGCCGCCGCTGATTTACCAGAACGGGCTGAACTACAACGTCGATACGGCAACCTACGACGTCCTGGGCCGCTACTACTGGGCGCGGGCGACGGTGAAGTTCTGACGTTGCCTCGGGTGAGTTAGATTCCCGCTCGTACTTGCAACGGTTAGCCCCTCCCCTTTGTACAGGGGGAGGGGCAAATATCGGAAGCTCGAGTGAGGGATACATGCGCTAATGGCTTCTCTTTCCGACGAACAGACCAAAGTAGACGACATGCTCGCCGCCTTCCATCAAGGCGACATGACTCGCGTGCTGTCATTGAGCGAAAGCCTCTCCGGCAACCACGAAACCACCCTGCTGCTGCGCGCCCTCGCGCTGCGCGCCACCGGCAAGGTGCGCGAAGCCCTGCCTCTGTTTGCACGGCTGACGCAGCTTCAGCCGCAAACATTCGAGTACTGGAACAACCTCGGCTTGGCAGCGCGCGAAGCCGACGACGCAGCCACGGCCGAGCAAGCCCTTCTGCACGCCGTGAACCTGGCGCCGCAGCAGGCTGACGTGCATTACAACCTGGGTCTGCTTTATCTCCAGCAAAAAAATTGGCTCGCGGCGCGCGAAACGCTGCTGGAAACCGTGCGGCTTTCGCCCGATTTCATCGATGCGCGATTGCAAGCCGCATACGCCTGCCATGTTTGCGGTGACAACAGTCAACAAGAAATCATGCTGGAAGCCGCCATCGACTGGCCTGCGCAACCGGTGGAGCAGGCACTGACGCTGGCAAGCATGCTGTCCACGCTGGGCAATCAGCGTGCCGCCCTTCACGTCCTCAAGCAGGCCGTGTTGCCGAGCGACGATACGGCGCACGTACTTCGCATGCGTATCACGGCGCTACGCGCCGCGTTGTACGAGCGAAGCAACAAACTCGAGGAGGCCGAAGTCGAACTCGCGCAATTGCCGCTGGAAAAGCTGCCTGCACAGCAACCACCCTTGTCTTGCGCGGCATGGCTTGCGCATGCGGCCGTCGCAGTGCGGCGGGGCGACACGCAGCGCGCAGCGGAACTCTACGAACGCATCATGGCAACACCGAGCGACGCCGACCTGCGTGCCCAGGCCGCGTTCGGATTGGCCGCCGTGCGCCATCAACAAGAGCGCTATGTCGACGCGTGGGATGCGTTGCATGACGCGCATCAAGCACAGCTCGCCATTGCGCGCGTCATCGTGCCGGAGCTGATCGCCGAAAGCAGCGAACCTTTGGCGATGGCGAACCTGACCGTCAGCCATGCCGAACATGCTCGATGGACACGATCGACCCCACCCGACAACGAACAAAACCCGGTCTTTATCGTGGGCTTTCCGCGTTCCGGCACGACCCTGCTCGAGCAAATGCTGGACGCGCACCCGAATTTTCACGCCATGGACGAGCGCGCTTTCATCTATGAGCTCACCGAGCGCATGACCGCTGCCGGCCAGTCCTACCCTTCAGCCTTGGCCGACATCACGCCAACGGAAGCCGACCAATTGCGCGCCTTGTACGCAGCGATGGTGCGGAACGTCGCGCCCGATCTCGGCACACGACGTTTGGTCGACAAAAATCCGCTCAACATGCTGTGCTTGCCGATGATCGCGCGACTGTTTCCCGACGCGCCCATCGTGCTGTGTCTTCGGCATCCCTGCGATGTCTTGTTGAGCTGTTACATGCAATCGTTCCGCTCGCCGGCTTTCATGGTGTTGTGCAGTTCGCTTGAGCGCCTCGCGCGCGGCTACGTGCGTGCTTTCGAACATTGGTTCAACCAGGTGGATGTGTTTGCGCCGCGCCTGATGATTTGGCGCTACGAGTCGGTCGTCGCTCACTTCGATGATCACGTCATGCAATTGGGTCGCTTCCTGGATATCGACGACCCCAGCCCCATGATGCGTTTTGCGGAACACGCCCGCAGCAAGGGGTACATCAGCACACCGAGTTATGCCCAGGTGACGCAAGGCATTCATGGCCGCGCGGTGCATCGGTGGCTCGCTTATCACGACAAGTTCGAACCTGTCTTGCCGATGTTGCGTCCCGTCATGGAACGCCTTGGGTACGCCTGAACGACACGCCCTGTTTAGTTGCCGCCGTCGGCACTGAAGTCTCCAATGGCCTCGATCAGCTCGGTAACGGCAGCGCGTTCGGCTTGCGCGAGATCGGGATTCCAGCAGTCCAGGATCAGCACCGTGC
>DATJMR010000264.1:0-3897 GCA_035508595.1 Dyella sp. | reverse complement strand
CGCCCAGCACCCACACCGGCAACCAAAGCCAGCCTGGGCTTCCGCTGATCAAGGACGCGAAAAACAATGCCACCGCCAATATTTGCACGCCAAAGCGTGGAAGTGCCGGCAAGGAACTGTGGTCGTCCCACCAGCCGATAGCCGCAATCATCACCGTCGCAAGCAGCAGCGTGACGACGATGTGAAACGGCCATGGCGACCATGTTTGGCACAAGCACACCGGAATCGTGGCCAAGGCCGCCACGACAATGCCGATACCGCCTCCGCGAGGGGTAGGCAATGTGTGCGAGCGACGCTGCCCGGGCTGGTCCAGCATGCCGCGCCGATGCGCATAGGTGATCGCAACACGCACAACGCCCCACGCGATCAGGAAAGCAAACAACACCGCCAATGCAATCGGGGCAACGTGAGCCACGAGTGCATCACTCATTGGCAACTCCGTGAATCGGCCTGATGGTGCTCCAGCCTTTGCAGCTAGGGCACTGCCAGTGATGCGCTTTGGTTCCAAAGCCACAGTGACTGCAGCGATACATCGCCTGCCCTTCGAGCAGTTTGTGCGTGAGGTCGCGCAGAATCAGAAAATTCTCCCTTGCCTCGCCTTCGATCTTGTCCATCGTGGCATCGATCAAGGCCATCAGGCCGCGCACCGAAGGACGCTGCCGCAATTGCGAAGTGAGGAAATCGATCGCAGGCTTTTCGCCGTCGCGTCGCTGATACAAATGCGTAAGCGCCAATACCGGCGAAATACCGTGATAGCGCGCGAGAATATCTCGCAGAAAACGCTCTGCACGCTCCATTTGCCCCGAACGCGCATAGCTGTCGAGCAACGGCGGAAGAATTTCCGGTACGAAGGCGATATCCGCGCTGACGGCTTGCTCGTAGACATCCACGGCTTCGGCGTGATGTCCTTCTTCGGCGTGCAAACGGCCGGTAAGCATAAAGGCGCGAACGCAGTCGGGCTGACTGGAAAATGCCTGATGCAAGTACTCGCGTGCTTCCGCGCGAGCGCCGTGCTGACGCGATTGTTCCGCCAGTTCGCAATAGAACTGCGAGATCGTGGTTGCTTCTTCTTCGCCTGTCATCGCCTCCAGGCGGCGCGCGTGTTCGATCGCCTTATGCCAGTCGCGTTCGTGCTGATAGATCGCGATGAGATGGCGCAGCGCAGACGGCGCATGCGCGTTCATGGCCACCAGATCGGAGAACAACGCTTCGGCGCGATCGAGCAGGCCGGCGCGCATATAGTCTTCGCCCAGTTCCAGCAAGGCCACGGTCTTCATGCCTTCGGACAGGCCCGGCCTTGAAACCAGGTGCTGATGCAATCGGATAGCTCGATCCACTTCGCCACGACGCCGAAAAAGATTACCTAACGCTAAGTGCGTTTCCACGGTGTCGCGGTTGTATTCGGCCAGCTTGAGGAACACCTCGATAGCTTTGTCCTGCTCTTCGTTGAGCAGATAGTTCAGGCCGCGGAAATAGTCCGAGGACAGCTCGCTCACCTGTGCGCCCGAACGGCGCACACCGGCACGTCGGGCCGTCCACCAGCCGCTCAGAAAGGCCGCCGGTATCAATAGAGCCAGCAGCGGATAGAAGGCGCTCATGGCGTTTTTGGCACCTTCGCGCTTTGAGCCTTCACCGAGCGTCGTCGCTCGCGACGATATCGTGTGGTAACGCCCAGCCACGCCGTCAGGCCACCCAAGACCCAGCCCAGCGCCAGCATGGTCAGCAAAGCGGCCCCTTTGGGCACTTGGACGCGCGTGAACACGAGGTCATAGCCGACGAGGTCCGCGTTGAGCGCCCCCAGTACCACTCCCCCGGCGATGAACAGCAGCAATAGCAGCATAACGATCAGTCGCATCGCGCAACTTTACCTGATTGCCTGAACGCCTCACAGGGGACTGCCTGAAGGAAAATTCAGCAAGCGCCGCCGTTTTCGGCGACTTAAAAAAGAAAAGGCAGGACCGGTTCGAAACCGCCTGCCTGTCGGAATAAGTTTTTTGCAACGACGTTTAGCCGCCCTGCTGCTCCAGGTGCATGTTGACGCGCTCGCGCAACTCTTTGCCTGGCTTGAAATGCGGAACGTGCTTGCCCGGCAAAGCGACCGCTTCGCCAGTTTTGGGATTGCGGCCCATACGCGGCGGACGGTAATGCAACGCGAAGCTGCCGAAACCACGGATCTCGATGCGTTCGCCGGTAGACAGCGCCTGGCTCATCTGCTCGATAACGTTTTTGACCGCCAGCTCGACGTCGCCAAACGCAAGATGGGTCTGACGCCTTGCCAGCGCCTCAATCAGCTCGGATTTGGTCATGGGTCCCCAATGTCCGTGACGTGGAACGAATTGGGGCGGCGAGACCGCCGCCCCAACGTAGGCACTATATCAGTCAGCCTTGTTGAGCTGCTCTTTCAGCAGCGCACCAAGCTTGGTCGTGCCACCCGACGCGGACGAGTATTCGGCCATGGCGTCTTGCAGCTCTTCCTCATCCTTGGCGCGAATCGACAGCGACAGCTGACGACCCTTGCGGTCCATACCGGTGAACTTGGCCTCGACCTTGTCGCCCACTTTCAGATGCTGCGTGGCATCTTCGATGCGCTCCTTGGCGATATCGCTGGCGCGCAGGTAACCCTCGACACCGTCGCCCAGATCGATCACCGCACCCTTGGCGTCCACTTCCTTCACCGTGCCGTTGACGATCGCGCCACGCGGATGGACGGCCATGAAGTGACCGAACGGATCCTGCTCCATCTGCTTGATGCCGAGGGAGATGCGCTCGCGTTCCGGATCCACGGCCAGCACCACGGCTTCGATCTCGTCGCCCTTCTTGAAGTTGCGGACAAGGTCTTCGCCGGAAGCCTGCCAGGAGATGTCGGACAGATGCACCAGACCGTCGATGCCGCCGTCCAGGCCGATGAAGATGCCGAAGTCGGTGATCGACTTGATCTGACCGGACACCTTGTCGCCCTTCTTGTGGGTGGCCGCGAAGGCTTCCCACGGATTGGAGCGGGTCTGCTTGATACCGAGCGAGATGCGGCGACGCTCTTCGTCCACGTCCAGCACCATCACTTCGGTTTCGTCGCCGACCTGCACCACCTTGGCCGGATTGACGTTCTTGTTGGTCCAATCCATTTCGGAGACGTGGACCAGACCTTCCACGCCCGGTTCGATCTCGACGAAGCAACCGTAATCGGTGACGTTGGAAACCTTGCCGAACAAGCGGCTGCCAACGGGGTAACGACGCGAGATGGCCACCCACGGATCGTCGCCCAGCTGCTTCAGGCCCAGCGACACGCGGTTGCGCTCGCGGTCGTACTTCAGCACGCGCACGTCCAGCTCGTCACCGACGTTGACGACTTCGGACGGATGACGCACGCGCTTCCATGCCATGTCGGTGATGTGCAGCAGGCCGTCGATACCGCCCAGATCCACGAACGCGCCGTAGTCGGTGAGGTTCTTGACGGTGCCCTTTACCACGGCGCCTTCGGTTAGGCGCTCAAGCAGCTTCTCACGCTCTTCGGAGAACTCGGTCTCGACGACGGCGCGGCGGCTGACAACGACGTTGTTGCGCTTGCGATCCAGCTTGATGATCTTGAACTCGAGGTCCTTGCCTTCCAGGTAAACCGGATCGCGGACCGGGCGCACGTCGACCAACGAACCCGGCAAAAACGCGCGGACGTCTTTGATGTCGACGGTGAAACCGCCTTTGACCTTGCCGGAGATCTTGCCGACGATGGTCTCTTCCTTGTCGAAGGCCTGCTCCAGATCGTCCCACACCATGGAACGCTTGGCCTTCTCGCGGGAGAGCTTCGTTTCGCCGAAGCCGTCTTCCAGGGCATCGAGGGCAACCTTCACCTCGTCGCCAACGCGCACTTCCAACTCGCCGTTCTCGCTCTTGAACTGCTCG
>DATJMR010000263.1:0-12489 GCA_035508595.1 Dyella sp. | reverse complement strand
AACAAACATCCCGACCGCTTGCACGGTCCTTCTACAACCGCGATCCGCTCGTCGTCGCGCCGGAGCTGCTCAATAAAGTGCTGATATGCCGCGATGGCCGCGCGGGGCGCATCGTGGAGGTGGAGGCCTATCGTGGCGCCGACGATCCGGCCGCGCACTCCTATCGGGGCAAAACGCCGCGCACCGAGGTGATGTTCGGGTCGCCAGGGCATATGTATGTCTATTTCACCTACGGCATGCACTGGTGCAGCAATGTCGTTTGCGGGCCCAAGGGCGAGGGCAATGCCGTGCTCATTCGCGCATTGCAGCCCCTCGCGCGCCTGGATTTGATGTACGCCGCGCGGCCGCTGGCGAAAAGCGATCGGCAACTGTGCAATGGACCGGCCTGCCTTACGCAGTCGATGAGCATCAGCAAACTCCAAAACGGCATTGATCTGATCGCCGGCGATACCTATGCGTTGCTGGACGATGGAACCTCGCCTCCGGATAGCGCCGTGCAAACCACACGCATCGGGCTGACCAAGGCGGCCGACTATCCATGGCGATGGTATGTGAGCGACAGCCGGTACGTTTCCAAGAAATAAAGTCGTGCGCGGCCATGTAACCGAGACTGCCAGGGCAACGAAGTACCGAGTATGAAAACGATCTCGCTCTCACGATTGGCTGTGTCGCCGTTGCCCGTGCGACACAGCTGGTATGCGTGGCCGATTCGGCTGATTGTCGGTTTCGGCTTCCTTGAACACGGTTATGCGAAGCTCGCTCGCGGGCCGGAAGTGTTCGCCGGGATATTGCACGCTATGGGAATGCCCTTCGCCGATCTGCTCGCATGGGCAACGATAGCGATTGAAGTGATTGGCGGTCTGTTGATTCTTGCCGGTGCCTTTGTGCCGGTGGCCGCGTTGCCGATGATCGTGGTTCTCGTGGTGGCGATCTTCACGGCGCACCTTCCTTATGGGTTCAGTTCGATAAAGCTGATGTCGTACGACGCGAGCGGTGCCCATTTCGGTCAGCCCGGCTACGAAACGGATCTGCTCTACATCGCAGGACTGCTCGCGCTTTGCGTGGGCGGCGCCGGGCCGTTTTCGTGGGACAGTTATGTTGGAAAGCGGCTTGCGGCGCAGAAGGGCGATTGATGCCCGTTCGGACTAGATTTCCGTAAACGGCCTGTTCTCTCGACGGCGATAGGCCTGATAAAAGCCCGGCGTGTGATGCAGCTGCGTGCCTTGCGCCAGATGTTCCTCGGAAACGATATGCCCAAGAAAGAGCGTATGCGAGCCGATTTCCTGGCTGTGTACAATGCTGAGCTCTTGAACGCGCAATGCCGACGCAACGGCGGGTATGCGAAATTCGCGCGACAATCGAACCGGAAACGGCAGCGTGTCCCAGTCCGGCAAAGGTTGCTTATGGTGCTTGGCCAGTTCGTAAGCGGTCTCCTTCAGCGCCGAAGAAATGTTGGATAGCGCGACCTTGTGCACTTCGCGCATGATGGGTTGGGAAATATTGGTACTGCGTAGCGCGAGCGAGAAAAGACCGCTGCGCTCCAGCGGACCGATCAAGTCCATGGGGAAGATATTTCGATGGCCCGGGGCGCTGACCGAAACCAGGACGACCGGTCGCGGGCACAGATAGGCAATCATCAATTGCTGTACCGCGGATGGCTCCATCGCGAGATGGTGTGGTGCGCGATGTTTCGACATCAACCGATTTTGAAGCCACGCATTCCACGGACGCCGCGGCCATCGCAAGCAGTGATGTTCGCCGGCGGCAACATGGTACAGGGTGAGCGATGCTTGCTCGGTGTTGATCGATCCTGCGTACGCCAGATGTAGCAGGCCTAGAAGTTTTGCGGTTGCGCTGTCGCGATATTCAAGTACCGGGTGCTGGCCGGCATGAAGACTGGTGGCGATCACCAGCGGCATAAGCGAGGCCACAGTGTGGTCGGTGGTGACATCGGCCGATGTGCCACCCCAGCGCAAGATTGCGGTCACCGCATTCGATGGCGGCGTGATGGCTACCGTAGACCATTGCGGCAACGGGCGCACGAACGGCCTTATCCACTCTTTCAGCATCTCAAATTCGCCGAAACAATAAAAACATATACAGATCGATAGCCAATCCCAAGCCACGCGGAGCCACGCGCTCCAGCTTGAAATGCGGTGCGGCAGCACGTGCAACGACACGCGGGACAAAACGGTGAATGCGGCTTTCGCTCGGGATGGCGTAGTGTCCGCATCGCACAAGATTGACGAGATTGCTTCGCCACCAGCCGTAGCGGGCATCGCCGAGGTAGAACGGATTGAGCATGCTGGCAAGCACAAAGCCGCCGTGATGGACAACGCGTGACAACTCTTCAAACAACGACACATGCTCGTCGAAATGATTGAGTACGGCAAAGTTTGCCGTGACCGCCTGAACTTTGCAGGTCAGTGGCGATCCGATCGCGACAATGGTTTTCCGGTCGATTTCCTCGCGGCAATGCCGTATCAGATAATCGCGCATCGTATCGGAAGGTTCGTACACGAAAGTCATATGACCGTTGGCGGCATAGGCCTTGGCGTCGATACCGGTGCCCGCACCAAAATCGAGAATGTCCGCTCCTTGGGTGAGCAAGCCGAGCGCCATTTTCTGAAACCTGTCGCGCGCCCTGCGATCGCGTTGCGAGGCTTGGATGTGGGCGTGGTATTGCTCCCCGGTATGCATGCCGCTGGCTACCTTGCTGACAAGCTCATGGACGGATGTGTCCCTATGAGTGCCGCTTGTGCCATAAAAGGTTACGGTGCTGCGTAGGGCGATCCTGGGCGCATGATGTCGCGACCCGGTCGTCAAGAACGAAAGGGTGGATCGCTGTTGCGCCGGTGCAAACTATTGGGCCGTGCGTGAGGAGGCGGGAGGGGTGAAGGGCCGTGCTTCTTGATGCCGAATGGCACGATAGGTGCCCCACAGCAAAAACAGGCACAGAACGACAATAAAGAAAATCCAGGCAAGCCGCTTCTTCATGGAGAGTATCGCTGTTGCGTTATGCAACAAACTAGGCTGTTGCGGGTTACCGTTGCGTACAAGAAAAGATACATGCGTATCGAGGCCTCCCTGCACGCGGGTAGGCGCGAGCAACCGCAAAGCCTTGTCTGTGCCATCGCTCCTGTCTTGGTGGCGTCGCATTGACTCCAAGGATTAAAGCGCGATCTTGGTCCCGATCTCGATCAATTGACGTGCCGGCATGCCGTAGTAAAGGACGGCCGGCTCGGCGTTGCGGTTTAGGTAAACAAAAAGCATTTTGCGCCAGCGCCACATCTGGCTTTTTCGCTCCGCGGTAACTTCGTCCGAGCCGATAAAATACGTCAGTTCCTCCGCCTTCAATGCCGGGTCGAAATCCAACGCCTGAAGTCGAGCGGGAACATCGATGTGTTCGTTGAAGCCGAAGCGCAGGCGTATCCAATAGAAGCCTTCGCCAAGATCCTTTACTTCGCTGCGCCGGCCACGCCTGATGCGCGGTGTGTCGGCGTCATCGTCTATGTGAAGCAAGATATTTCGGCGATGCAACACCTGGTTATGCCGAAGGTTGTGCAGCAACGCATGCGGCGCCCATTGACGGCTTCGCGTGAGAAACACGGCGGTGCCTTTCGCGCGCAACAGCTTGCGCGCCGCCGTATCCTGAATCAACTCGTCAAGCTTCTCGCCTTCGGCATGAAGACGTTGGACCAGCAGCGAGCGCCCGCGGCGCCAGGTGGTCATGACCAGCAGCGCAAACACCGCCAGCATCAACGGAAACCAGCCGCCTTGGCGCAACTTGAGCACGTTGGCGGTAAAAAATGCGCCATCGATAAGGCCGAACAGCGCGCCAAAGCCGACGAGTTTGACGATTCCCCAGTGCCACTTTCGCTTGGCTACCACCATCAAAAGTATCGTGGTCAGCAACATGGTGCCGCTTACCGCGATGCCGTACGCACCGCCAAGACGCTGCGACGAGCGAAAGATCAGAACGCTCGCGATAACGGCCACGAACAGCAACAGGTTTACGGCTGGCAGGTAAATTTGTCCTTCCACGTCCTTGGACGTATGCAGAATGCGGGCGCGTGGCAGATAGCCGAGCTGTATGCCTTGGCGAACCATTGAAAATGTACCCGAGAGAACCGCTTGTGACGCAATGACCGTGGCCAGGGTCGCCAGTACGATCATTGGATAAAGCAACACATGAGGCACCAGACGGTAGAAAGGTGCACTGCTCGCATCGGGGTGCGACAGCAAGAGCGCCCCTTGGCCAAAGTAATTCAGCAGCAGCGCGGGCAGGGCGAGACAAAGCCAGGCTAAGCGGATAGGGGCGGTACCGAAATGGCCAATATCGGCATAGAGCGCTTCGGCCCCTGTAAGCACCAGCACCACGGCACCCAATGAGGCAAACCCCTTGTAGCCGTTGTGGCCCAGGTAAAACACCGCGTAATAAGGATTGATGGCTTGAATGACGCTGGGATGCATGGTTATTTCCGCGGCGCCCAGTGTCGCAATGCACAGCAGCCATAGCGCCATAAGCGGGCCGAACAGATACCCCAGCAGGGAGCTTCCGCCACGCTGCAGCAGAAAAAGGCCGATCAATATGCCTACTGCGATCGGCAGTACCCACGATTGGAGCGCAGGCGCCGCCAGCTGCAAGCCTTCGACGGCGGACAATACGGAAATCGCTGGCGTGATCACGCTGTCGCCGAAGAACAATGCCACGCCGAGCAGCCCGAGCATGATCGTCAGCCAGGTGATGCGCCCTCGTCCGCGCATGGCGCCGCGAGCGAGTGCGCCCAGCGCCATCATGCCTCCCTCGCCATGATTGTCGGCGCGCATCACGATCAATACATACTTGCCCGTCACGACGAGCAGCAGCGCATAAAGACAAAGCGACAGAAGTCCCAGCACGTTGTCGTGGTTCGGCTTTACCCCGTGCTCGCCAAATGCTTGTTGCAGCGAATACAACGGACTGGTCGCAATATCGCCGAAAACCACGCCGGTCGCTGCCAATGCGAGCGCTGGCAACGATCGTTGTGAACTATCGGATCCTGAGTGCGCGTGGTTGTCCGTGGCGGCCATGCGCTACATGTACAAGAACACACGATGTAGTAAACGTCGACGTCATGTCGAAGTATCGTCATCGCTCATCATTTTTGCGATGTGTCGCCTTTGTGCACGGCGAGGTGATTGGTTTGTCTGGGCAAGGCGGTTTGGGTTCAGGTGCTGCGTTTTTGCATACGCACCAACATGGCACTCGCGCGCGGTACGTGAATACGCAAACCATTCGCGGCGTCGCCGCGCCAGGGCGTGGCAACCAATCCGGCAGTTTCGCGGCTGTCCGGCGACGCGGCTTGCAGCCTCTCAAGATTTTGGATGGAGAAGCCTTCGGCCTGAAGCGATACCTCTGCGTCGAGCAGGAGATCCTTGTTGATCAGCGCTACCAGCACGCCTTCCTCGTGTCGCCCCGCATAGGCGCCGAGGTTGGCGCCACCGGTATCGAGTTTGCCGGGCAGCATGCGCGCGCCGGCAAAGCGTTGCGCCAAGGCGATACCGTGATAGAGCGGGCGCGCCTGAAAGCCGAGTGCGACGTTGCCGGCGATGGGCGAGTAGCGCGAGCTGACGGCGTTGCGCTTGGCGGACAGTTCGCCGGCGTTGGCGGTGCCATCGACGTCGTTGCCCAGCGACGCCTCGACCGAAGCCAAGGTGCCACCGTGAAAGTGAATACCGGCCACGCCAAGCGTGGCGAGCCCGAGCATGAAATCCGCCGCCCACAGCGCGGCGGCAAAGACATTGCTCACGCCGTCGCGGCCGCCGAAATAATAGGAATTGGCTTCGGTCAAGCGCACCGGCAGGTGAACATCGTCGGCGACGCCGACAAGGTGTTCCATGCCTTCCAGCAAGCCTGGGTCGCCGCCGAGCAGATCGCCGATCGAGCCGCGCGGTGCGGCATCGCGATAATAATGGCGGCTGAGAAAGCGATTTTCCGCCGCATGCTTGCGCGCATAGTCGATCACCCAATCGGAATTGGCGCCGGTGTCGGGGCCGGCCAACGGCAAGCCGGCGGCGCCTAACGCTTGCGCGTAGGGCGCCCACGCTGCATCGAATTGGTCGTAATCTTTTTCGTAGTTGTTCGCTTCGTTGCCGATCTGGATCGCCAGCAGGCTCTCGCCGACGGCATCACGTACCGCCTGTGCCAATGCCACGGCCATGGCCGGTACACCGACGCGCAGGTTCACGCCGAACACCAGTTTCCAGCCCGTGGCGCGCAAGAAACCGGCGAGATTGCGCAGTGATTCCGGTTGCAGCGTGACCGGATGCTGCGGCCCGCTCTTATGCGGTTGCTCAGCCGGCAACGTGCCGTGATATTCGCTCCATGCGGTGACGTCGCTGGTGTTGCCGCCGATGCGCAACACGCCGTGCGGATTCAATTCACGCAACAGGGCAATCAGCGAATGATTGTCCGGGGAGAAGAACGCCGGGTCGGCCAACTGTCCGGTTTCATAGCTGAGACTGGCAAGCGAATCGCTGACGACACGCCCTTTGCCATCGGGCTTTATGGCAAAACTGGCCTGGGCCGAGGCCGCCTTGGTCGATTCGCGTGCCGCGGCGTAATCCGTTACGAGGCTGCCCGCAATGGGGAGCAACAGGGAGGCCTTCAGCAGGCTGCGCCTACCGGGTTCGAACGTGCTCATGGTTCCGCTCCAGATCCGGTCGTGCCTACTTTAGCGTGATTTCACCTATGAACGAAAGAAAAAGAAATGTATCGAAAGTCATTGGTCGTCGCCGCCGAACGGGCCGATTGGTGACCGATGTAGCGCCGCACCTTGAGGTGCACCGATCGCTTGGCATCATTCGCCGATGGCGTGCGGCGTTAAACGGCTACGAACGCGCCGTTCAACGCGCTCCGTTCAAGATGCTCGTCATTTCCCCCGACGCCCGATCGCGCGCGATGCGCAGCTACGCCGTTTCGACCACGACGATCGCATCACGCAATTGTGTCAACGTGAAAGGTTTGGTGAGTACGCGCACGTTTTCGGGAATATTGGAAATCGCGTCCGCATGGCCGGTAATGATGATGGCGGGCAGGGAGTGCTTTTTGGCGCGCAGTTTGCGAATGATATCGGTACCGGACATCTGCGGCATGGCGTAGTCGCTGATCAGCACGTCCACGCGCTGCAGTTCTTCGTCGGACAGCCCGGTGGCTTGCATGCCATCGGACAGGGCGGTGACGCAATAGCCGAGCTCTTCGAGCAAGGTCGTCGTGGTCAGGCGCACGCCGTCGTGATCGTCCACCAATAAAATGTGATGCGTGCTATGGACGTGGCGGCGTGGAGGTTCGGACTGCGCGAGTGGGGTGGTTGCGCTTTGCGGCAATTGCGCGGCACGCGGCAACCAGATCTCCACCATCGTGCCATGGCCGACTTGGCTCTGGATCCGCACCACGCCGCCCGATTGCCGGGTGAACCCGTAGACCATGCTGAGGCCCAACCCGGTGCCTTTGCCCAGTTCCTTGGTGGTGAAGAAGGGTTCGGTGACCCGCTCCAGGTTGTCAGGCGAAATGCCGATGCCCGTATCGGAAACCGCTAACACCACATAATCGCCGTCGGGCAAGTCGTTGTGTTCGTTCCGCGCATTGCGGCAATGGATGCGGATCGTGCCGCCTTCGGGCATGGCATCGCGCGCATTGATCGCCAGATTCACCAGGGCGAGTTCCAACTGACCTGCATCGGCGTAGGGATGCCAGAGATCTTCTTCCTGATGCCACTCCAATGTCACCATGCCGCCAAGCGTGTGCTCCAGCAATTGGGCGACGGCGGCGGAAAGTTCCGCAACCTCGATGCTGGCCGGTTCGAGCTTTTGCTTGCGCGCAAACGCCAGCAGGCGCGCGACCAGCGCGACGCCTTGCTCGGTAGCGCGACGGGTAACAGCCAGCAGCCTGCTATGTTGCGGCTGCATCGGCACGCATCGCTCCAGCATTTCCAATCCGCCGAGCACGGCCGCAAGCAGGTTGTTGAAATCGTGCGCGATACCGCCGGTAATCTGACCTAATGCATCCATCTTGCGCGCGTGCAGCAGCTGCGATTCCAACTCCATGCGATCGGTGACGTCCAGCAATGTGCCGGCATATTCCAACGGCAGGCCTTGGGTGTCGCGCAACAAGACGCCTTGATCCAACATGTATCGATACTGCCCACTTGCGGTGCGCCATCGATATTCCACGGCGTAATTGTGTCGATCTTTGCGTGCGGCCATTTGGGTCGTGACGCGTCCGAGGTCGTCCGGATGCACATGCTCCATCCACGGCATGGACGCGGCGGTCAGTTCGTCGAACGCGAAGCCGGTGAGCGCTTTGAAATTGCCGCTTACGAACGTGGGTGCATGCACGGCGGCATCGTGTTCTTCCAGGTAGAGCACGATCGGCAGCGATTCGATGATAGCCGTCTGCCGCTGCTCGGCACGATGCAGATCCTGTTCGGCGCGCAACTTTTCGGCATGGGCGCTCAATGTCGCGTCGAGCAGTTTCTGTTCTTGCAGCGCTTTCCACTGCACTTCGCGCCGCATCGTGAACAAATCGACGAAGACGGCTACCTTGGATTGCAATACGATGGGTTCGACCGGCTTGAACACATAGTCGACGGCACCCATCGCATAGCCGCGAAGAAGATGCTCCACTTCTTTGTTGATGGCCGAAAGAAAAATGATGGGAATACGCTTGGTCTGTTCGCGCGCACGGATCAGCTGGGCCGTCTCGTAACCATCCATGCCGGGCATGAATACATCCAGCAGAATCACGGCGAACTCACCCTTGAGGAGTTGCCGCAACGCTTCCTCGCCCGAACTGGCCAGCACGACTTCCGCGATGTCTTCCAATACGGTTTTGATGGCGTGCAGATTGCGCTCGTCGTCGTCCACGAGCAGAACGCGGGCCCGGAGCGAGGCTGATGGCGGCTCGTTGGGAATCGCTTGCGCAGGCATCCAAGGAAGGTGGCTCATGAGCGATGCTCCAGCGCTGCATCCAACGTATAAACGGGTGCCAGTGCGCGATTGCGCGATCGCGTTACCCATACGCGCAGCAACGCGAGCAGCAGTTCGATATCCACCGGCTTTGCAATGTAATCGGAGGCGCCCGCATCCAGGCTCTTCTGCCGATCGCCTTTCATGGCCTTGGCGGTTACGGCAATCAGCGGCACGTTGCCGATCCGGGGCAGCGCACGGATCTGCTGCATGGTTTCGTAACCGTCCATTTCGGGCATCATGATGTCGATCAGCGCCACATCGATGCCCGGCGTCTGCTCAAGTATGCGGATACCATCCCGACCGCGCTCGGCGTGCAACACGTTCGCGTTGTAGTTTTCAAGGACGCTGGTCAGCGAATAGATATTGCGGATGTCGTCGTCGACGATGAGGATTTTCGCTCCGGACAGTTCCGGCACTGCGGGCAGTTCCGTTGCCAGTACCGTGGTGCCGTCCGCCGTAAGGGAAGAGGGCGTCGCCGGCACCTGGCGAATGTGCCGAGCGAGATCGGCAAACACACTGCTCAGGCGCTCCAGCGTCGCAGGCTTCTCGGTGACACCGTGTTCGCCTAGCGAAGGATCGGACAATAGGTTGTCGGCGCCAGAAATGATATGGATGGGCGTATGCGTGGTGGAAGGATCGTGCTTGAGCAAATCCAGCAGCACGAAGCCGTTGATGTCCGACAGGCCAAGGTCGAGGGTAATGGCGTGTGGGCGAAGCTTCCGCGTCAATGCCAGCGTGCCCGCGCCGGCGGTGGAAACCACGCCTTTCAAGCCGGCTTCGTGTGCGATATCGAGCAGAATCGAAGCGAAGGTGGGATCGTCTTCCACGATCAGCACGAACGGTGAATCTCCCAGCGTGTCCCGATCGTCGGCGACGTCCAACTGCGTGGGTATGGCGGTGGGCACCATGGCGCCGCTGTTGTCGTAGCGTGCGCTCTCTGCGTTGAACGAGGTGGCTTGCGAGGACAGCTCGATGGGCACGAAGAGCGTAAAGGTGGACCCCTGTCCCGGTATCGAGCGAACTTGCAGTTCGCCACCCAGCAAGCGTGCGATTTCGCGGCTGATCGACAGCCCCAGGCCCGTGCCGCCATATTTGCGGCTGGTGGTGCCGTCGGCTTGTTGGAATGCCTCGAAAATCAGCTTTTGCTTGTCTTTGGGAATGCCGATCCCCGTGTCGCTGACGGCAATTTCGATGGCACTGTCGGCGTCGCGCAGCGTGGGATGGTTGGCACTCCAGCCGCTCTTGGCCAGGTTCACCGCAAGCGTGACGCTACCGTGAGATGTGAACTTGAACGCGTTGGACAGCAAGTTCAGCACGATCTGCTGCAAGCGTTTTTCGTCCGTGCGGATGGCGGCGGGTATCGTCGCACCGAAATCGACCTTGAAGTCCAGGTTCTTGTCGGCGGCCAGCTGCCGGAAGGTGCGTTCCATGTGCTGCTTCAGGCTGCTCATCGACATGTCGCCCAGTTCGATCGACACCGTGCCGGATTCGATCTTGGACAGGTCGAGAATGTCGTTGATCAGGTTGAGCAAGTCCGAGCCCGCCGAGTGAATGGTGCGGGCGAACTCGATCTGTTTATCGTTGAGATTGCCTCGGGGGTTGTCGGAAAGAAGTCGCGAAAGAATGAGCAGCGAGTTCAGCGGCGTGCGCAACTCATGGCTCATGTTGGCAAGGAATTCCGACTTGTATTTCGATGTAAGCGCCAATTGTTCGGCTTTTTCTTCCACCGCCCGGCGGGCCAGATCGATTTCGAAGTTCTTCGCTTCCACCTGCTTCTTTTCGTTTTCCAGAAGCTGGGCTTTTTCTTGCAGCTCCTCGTTGGTGGTGTGCAGCTCTTCTTGTTTGGTGGTGAGTTCGGTCTGTCGGGCCTGCAGTTCTTGCGTCAGCGACTGCGATTGCTTCAGCAAGCCCTCGGTGCGCATGGTCGCGGCGATCGTATTGAGCACGATGCCGATCGACTCTAGCAGTTGATGGAGAAAGCTCAGATGCGTTTCGTTGAAGCGGTTGAAGGATGCCAGCTCGATCACCGCCTTGACGTCGTTTTCGAACAGCGCCGGAAGCACGGCGACATTGATCGGCGTCATCTGGCCAAGCCCAGAGCTGATGCGAATGAATTCGCCCGGCACATCCGTCAGCATGAGCGCGCGCTTGTCCGCGGCGCACTGGCCGATCAGACCTTCGTGCAATTTGAAAGTCGGTTTGAGTATGTCCCGGCTTTGTGCGCCATAACTGGCGACCAGATCCAGTATGGTTTCGTTTTCTTCGCGACGCGTTACGTAGAACACGCCGTATTGGGCGTTCACCAGCGGCGCGAGTTCGGACATGATCAGGTTGGAGACGGTGGTCAGATCGCGCTCGCCCTGCAGCATGCGCGAAAAGCGGGCGAGGTTGGTCTTCAGCCAGTCCTGCTCCGCATTCTTCAAGGTTTGGTCCTTGAGATTGCGGATCATTTCGTTGATGTTGTCCTTCAGCGAGGCCATTTCGCCGGAGGCTTCCACCGCAATGGAGCGCGAGAGGTCGCCCTTGGTCACGGCCGTGGCCACGTCGGCGATCGAACGCACCTGGTTGGTCAGGTTGGCGGCCAGCTGGTTCACGTTGTCGGTCAGGTCGCGCCACAAGCCGGCCGCACTGGGCACGCGGGCCTGGCCGCCGAGTCTGCCCTCGATACCTACCTCGCGCGCCATGTTGGTGACTTGGTCGGCAAAGGTGGCGAGCGTTTCGATCATGCCGTTGAAGGTGTCCGCAAGCGCGGCGATTTCACCCTTGGCATCCACCGCCAGCTTGCGCTTGAGGTTGCCTTGCGCCACCGCGTTTACCACTTCGGCGATGCTGCGCACCTGATTGGTAAGATTGCTGGCCATCAGGTTCACGTTGTCGGTAAGGTCTTTCCAGGTGCCGCCCACGCCCGGCACCTTCGCCTGACCGCCGAGCTTGCCTTCGGTGCCTACTTCGCGCGCCACGCGTGTCACTTCGGAGGCAAAGCCGTTGAGCTGATCGACCATCACGTTGATGGTGTTTTTCAGTTCGAGGATTTCGCCTTTCACGTCCACCGTGATCTTCTTGGACAAGTCGCCTAGCGCCACGGCCGTAGTGACTTCCGCAATGTTGCGCACCTGGCCGGTGAGGTTGTCGGCCATCAGGTTGACGTTGTCGGTAAGGTCTTTCCAGGTGCCGGCCACGCCCGATACCTGCGCCTGACCACCCAGCTTGCCTTCGGTACCCACCTCGCGCGCCACACGCGTCACTTCGGAAGCGAAGGCGTTGAGCTGATCCACCATGGTGTTGATGGTATTTTTCAACTCCAGGATTTCGCCTTTCACATCCACGGTGATCTTTTTGGAAAGATCGCCGCGCGCCACCGCGGTGGTGACTTCGGCGATGTTGCGCACCTGGCCGGTGAGGTTGCCGGCCATCAGGTTGACGTTGTCGGTGAGGTCTTTCCAGGTGCCGGCCACGCCCAGCACTTTCGCCTGACCG
>DATJMR010000262.1:0-3364 GCA_035508595.1 Dyella sp. | reverse complement strand
CTGGATGCCTGCGACGCTTTTCGCGTAAAACTCGAGGCGATCGCCTGGTGCCGCCGCCGCAAGCTGCCCATGGTGACGGTAGGGTCGGCGGGTGGGCGAACCGATCCTACGCAGATTCGCGTGCGCGATCTCTCCCGCACCGAGCACGATGCGATGTTCAGCCTCATTCGCAAGAAACTCCGTCAGGACTTCGGGTTTCCCCGCAATCCCGACCGCTATTTCGGCGTATCGGCGGTCTATTCGTTGCAGAACGTGCAGTACCCGCAGCCGGATGGAACCGTGTGCGGCACGCGCCCGCCCGGTGGCGATTCGCTGAATCTGGCCTGCGGCGGCGGTCTGGGCGCCGCCACGCACGTCACGGGTGCGTTTGCGTTCGCGGCGGTGGGTAAAGTGATGGAAAAGCTGCTTGAGCGCTGACGGCGCGCGCTTCCCCTCCCCGAAAGGAGAGGAAGCGCCAGGGCATTACCAGCCCATGTAGTGTCCGCCGTTGATCGCCAGGTTGGCGCCGGTGATCCAGCTCGCTTCGTCCGTGGTAAAGAACGCCACGGCGTGCGCAATCTCTTCGGGCTTGCCCAGGCGGCCCACCGGGATCTGCACCACGATCTTCTCGCGTACTTCTTCCGGCACGGCCATCACCATGTCGGTGGCGACATAGCCGGGCGACACGGTGTTCACCGTGATGCCGAAGCGCGCATTTTCCTGTGCCAGCGAAATGGTGAAGCCGTGCATGCCGGCTTTCGCCGCGGCATAGTTGGCTTGCCCGTATTGGCCTTTCTGGCCGTTGATCGAGCTGATCTGCACGATGCGGCCCCACTTGCGGGTGCGCATGTCTTCGATCACCGGGCGGGTGACGTTGAAGCAGGCGTTGAGATTGGTGTTCACCACGTCCATCCACTGTTGATAGGTCATCTTGTGGAAGGTGGTGTCGCGAGTGATGCCCGCATTGTTGACCAGAATGTCCACCGGGCCGCATTTGTGATGAACCGCGCCGATCATGTTTTCGCACGACGTCGGGTCGGAGACATCACCCGGCACCATGGTCACCTCGATACCGTCTTTGGCCATGGCCACGCGCCATGCTTCGGCCTTGGCTTCGTCGCGGTAATTGGTGGCAACGCGATGTCCCTGCTTGGCCAGATAGCGCACGATTGCAGTACCTATGCCGCCGGTGCCGCCCGTTACCAATGCCGTACGCTGAATCATGCCTTGATCTCCTTATTGTCTGCGTGATGCGTTCCGCGCGACGTGCGCGAGTCTACGTGAGCTTATACGCAGACATCATGAAGGAATATCGGTTCTCTGTATTGCAACATGCCGAGCTGCGTCCGTTCGTTATACCGGGTTAAGCTGCGTGATGATCGCTGCAACGCGTCAATTGGTTCGGATCGAAATGAAATAATGCGCTATCGAGCAATTCGGGTGGATGGATGGCCGACTCGTCGGACGGGACGCCTAAAAACGACAAGGCGCGGCGCAGGCTCGGCATCGGCGAGGACGGATCAACCTCCAGCGAGCGCTCGGACTTCGACAATTTTCGGCCTTGGCTGTCGAGCACGAGCGGTAAGTGCAGATATCGCGGTGTCGGCAAACCCAGGCAGCGCTGCAGCCAGATCTGCCTGGGGGTGGAATCGAGCAAATCGCTGCCGCGCACGACCTGGGTGATGCCTTGCCAGGCGTCGTCCACCACGCAGGCCAGCTGGTAGGAATAGAAGCCTTCGACCCGGCGTATCACGAAATCGCCCACCGCCTCCCGCAGGCGCTGTGTCTGCAATCCCTGCAGCTCATCGACGAAGGCGACGGTTTCATCCGGTACCCGTATGCGCCAAGCGGGTTCTCGGTCCGCGTCGGGGCGCGCGATGCAGCGACCATCCCGATGAATGCCGTCCACCGTGGCCAGGTCGCTGCGGCTGCACCAGCAGGGAAATATCAGATCGGCCTTGCGTAGCACCTCAAAAGCCGCATGGTAGGCGTCGATGCGAGATGACTGGTAGATGACACGCTCATCCGCCACCAGTCCGAACGCAGGCAGCGCGGCGAGGATGGCCTGCGCCGAACCGGGCGCTTCGCGCGGCGGATCGATGTCTTCCATCCTGACCAGCCATTGGCCGCCGGCGTGGCGTGCGCAAAGCCAGCTGCCTACCGCGGCGACCAGCGACCCGGCATGCAGAAGACCCGTGGGGGAGGGGGCAAAGCGTCCGCGGTAGCTCATCAAGACATTTTACGTAAGCTGACTGAAGTGCGGGTGTCGGCAAAGGTATCCCTGCTTAACGCTTGAAACATAGACGATTAGCCCGAATCTCTCGCATCGGATTACCATTGTTTTCTTCGGTGTGACCGAATCCAAGGACAACTATGCGCCGCATCGCCCTGTTTCTTATTACCAACATCGCCGTCCTGCTTCTGCTGAGCATCGTCTGCCGGGTATTCGGTATCGACCAGTGGGCGGCCATGCACGGCTACGGCGGCATGACCGGGTTGCTTATCTATGCGGCGATCTTCGGCATGGGCGGCGCCTTCATCTCCTTGGCGATGTCCAAGTGGATGGCGAAGATGTCCACCGGCGCGCGGGTGATCGAGCAACCGCAAAGCGAAACCGAGCGCTGGCTGTTGGATACGGTGCGCCATCACGCGCATGCCGCAGGCATCGGCATGCCCGAGGTCGCTATCTACGATGCGCCCGAAATGAATGCCTTCGCCACCGGCATGTCCAAGAACCATTCGCTGGTGGCCGTGAGCACCGGCTTGTTGCTGCAGATGGATCGCGACCAGGTCGCTGCCGTGCTCGGTCACGAGATCGGTCACGTCGCCAACGGCGACATGGTGACGCTCACCCTTATCCAGGGCGTGCTCAACACGTTGGTGATTCTTGCCGCGCGCATTGTCGGCCGGCTTGTCGATAGCTGGCTTTCCGGCGGCCGCGACAATCGGGGTGGCGGCATCGGTTATTTCGTGTGCGTGATGGTGTTGCAATTAGTGTTCGGTCTGTTCGCCTCGATGATCGTGATGGCGTTTTCGCGCTGGCGCGAGTTCCGCGCCGATGCGGCGGGCGCGCTGCTTGCCGGCAGCGGCTCGATGATCTCCGCCCTGCAGCGTTTGCAGCTCAATCACGGCGAAAGCACCTTGCCCAAGACGATGGCGGCGTTCGGTATTTCCGGTCCGTTGGCGACCGGTCTGCAGCGCCTGTTCATGAGCCATCCGCCGCTCGAAGAACGTATTGCCGCTTTGCAGAGAGGCGCGCACTAAACCACTACAACGCCGTCATGTCGTTCCCACCGCACCGGCACGAGCCGGTGTGATGGGGCGGTTGTCGATTACGATCACTATCCATTGGAAAGCTTCCCGTTCTGAGCGCAGCCACCGAACC
>DATJMR010000261.1:0-8780 GCA_035508595.1 Dyella sp. | reverse complement strand
AACTACCCGGGCACGTGGCTAACCGTCTGCAAGCGGCGCTTTACCGTGAAATGCTTTACCTGATCGAACAGGGTGTGCTTAGCGTCGAGGATACCGACACCGCAGTTTGCTATGGCCCGGGAGTTCGCTGGGGCGTCATGGGGCAAAGCCTGCAATGGCACATCGGAGGTGGTGCGGGTGGGATCAAGCACTTTATGGAGCATTTGATGGGGCCGCTAGAGGGCATGATGAAAGCGCTGGGGACCCCGAACATCACGCCCGAGCTGAAGCAGACAGTCATAGACGGCGTAATGAGTGAGGCCGCCGGGCGCTCGGTGGAAGTGCTCGCCAAGGACGAAAACCGCGTAATAGTAGGACTTCTCAAGCTTCGAGCCGAGGGAGCAGGAGCATCCAGGCAGTCGAACTAGGGCACTTAAGCAGGCGCAGCGGTTTGAGTAGCGCGGCGAAATTCGAACTTGCAGGAAAGACACAGCCATGACCAAGATCATTGAGAAGGTGCAATTGACCACGACGGGCGGAAACCCCGTCGCCGACAATCAAAATACGCTCAGCGCGGGCTCCCGCGGGCCGGTGCTGATGCAGGATTACCAGCTTATCGAAAAGCTCGCGCATCAGAACCGCGAGCGCATTCCGGAGCGCACCGTGCATGCCAAGGGCTCAGGTGCATACGGCGTCCTGACGATAACGCAAGACATCAGTAAGTACAGTAAAGCCAGCGTTTTTTCTGAAGTCGACAAGCGGACAGAATGTTTCCTGCGCTTTTCCACGGTGGCCGGCGAGCGTGGTGCGGCTGACGCCGAGCGCGACGTGCGCGGCTTTGCCCTCAAGTTCTATACGGACGAAGGCAACTGGGATCTTGTGGGTAACAACACGCCCGTCTTTTTTATCCGCGATCCGTACAAGTTTCCTGACTTCATTCACACGCAGAAGCGTCATCCCGTCACAAACCTGCGCAGCAACACAGCCATGTGGGATTTCTGGTCACTCTCCCCCGAATCCCTGCATCAATTGACGATCTTGATGTCCGACCGCGGGCTACCGCGGAGCTATCGCTATATGAACGGCTATGGCAGTCATACGTACAGCTTCATCAACGCGCGCAATGAGCGGTTTTGGGTGAAGTTCCATTTCAAGACGATGCAAGGGCACCAACATTGGACCAACGAGGAAGCTGGCCAAGTCATCGCCAACGATCGCGAGAGCTCGCAGCGCGATTTGTTCGAGGCGATTCGACGTGGTGATTTCCCAAGGTGGCGTTTCTATGTGCAGATCATGCCGGAACAAGATGCCGAGAGGTATCGCTGGAACCCGTTTGATCTCACCAAGGTCTGGCCACATGGCGACTATCCACTGATCGAAGTCGGCGTGCTCGAGTTGAACACCAACCCGACAGACTACTTCGCAGAGGTGGAGCAGGCCTCATTCAGTCCATCGAACGTAGTCCCCGGGATCAGTTGGTCTCCGGACAAGGTTTTGCAGGCACGGATTTTTTCATACGCCGACTCGCACCGTTATCGCGTCGGTACGCACTACGAAATGTTGCCTGTGAACCGACCGAAATGCGCTGTGAATACCTATAACCGAGATGGCTCAATGTGTTTTGACATACCGAAAGCCACGGACGCCTACTATGAACCAAATAGCTTCAATGGCCCGCAGCAGGACGCGCGCTTCGCAGAACCACCGCTGAAAATTTCCGGCGACGCCAACCGCTACGATCATCGTGACGGTAACGATGACTACTCGCAGCCGGGCGCACTATTCCGGTTGATGACCGCAGAACAGCAAGGGCGTCTATTTAAGAACATCGCGGCGGCCATGGCGGGGGTGCCCGACGAAATTATCCAACGTCAGCTGGCCCACTTTCACAATGCCGATCCACGCTATGCAGATGGTGTGAGAAAGGCGCTGACCGAGAAGAATCAGCAGTCGCAAGCCAAAAAGTCAACGATCGCCGTCTGACGCATAAAGCGGGAGCGATGTATGCCGGAGATAATCAGCCCTCAAACTGATGTAGAAAGCCTACGTGCGGAAGCACCGGTCGACATCGCTCCGCATCGCACTGATATCCGTAAAGCGACATTGCATCGTATCGTCGTGGTCGGAGGTGGCGCCGCGGGTCTGGAGCTTGTCACCCGCATAGGTCATCGCCTCGGTCGCGGAAAACGTGCATCGGTCGCCCTGGTGGACTGTGCGCGCACGCATTTGTGGAAGCCGATGCTGCATGCCGCTGCCGCGGGCAGCATCGATCCAGGCGCGTACGAGGTGAACTACCTCGCCCATGCGAGGTGGCACGGGTTCGCTTACCACATTGGCGAGATGATTGGTATCGATCGCACCAGGCGCGAGGTGTATTTAGCGGAAACCCTTGATGAAGACGGCCTGCCGGTTACACCAGCGCGCGCGATTGGGTATGACACGCTGGTGATCTCGGTCGGCAGCGTGACAAACGATTTCGGGACACTTGGAGTCGCCAAACATGCCGTTCCGCTGGAAACCACGGCGCATGCGCAGCGCTTCAATCGACGTCTGCTCAATGCCTATGCGCGGGCACAAACGCAAACGGATCCGGTCCGACCCGGCCAGCTTCATATAGCGATCGTCGGCGCTGGCGCCACCGGTACCGAATTGGCTGCCGAACTGCATCGTACGACGCGAGAGCTGGTTGCCTACGGACTCGACCGCATCGAGCCAAAGCGCGACATTCGCATCGTGCTGCTCGAGGGCGCGGGACGTGTACTTCCCGGACTGCCAGAGCGAATTTCCAGAGTCGCACATCAACTGCTTGAGAAACTCGGCGTGGAGATCCACACCGGCGCCAAAGTGGCAGAAGTGACCGCGCAGGGGATCAAGCTTGCCGATGGCTCCTTCATTGCGGCTGAGTTAGTCGTCTGGGCGGCCGGCGTCAAAGGCCCCGATGTGCTGCGGCAACTCGATGGACTCGAAACCAATCGCATTAATCAGCTGGTCGTCAACGCGACGTTGCAGACGACAAAAGATCCGGCGATCTTCGCGATGGGAGACTGTGCTGCGTGCCCACGCTCCGGTACATCAGCTTTGGTTCCACCGCGGGCTCAGGCGGCGCATCAAGAAGCCGCGCACATGATGCACCAAATCGAGCGTCGGCTACGCAAGAAACCACTGAAGCCCTACAAGTATCGGGACTTTGGCTCGCTAGTTTCGATAGGAAAATGGAGCACCGTCGGTAACCTGATGGGCGCGCTGACCGGTGGGAGCTTGTTCGTCGAAGGCGTGTTTGCCGGAATCATGTACCGCGCCCTGCGTATCATGCACGAACGCGCGCTCAACGGTAACGTGCGCGCCATTCTGGGCATCATTGCGCGGTCTACTGCGCGGCGCAACGGACCGCAACTGAAGCTTCACTGAGACATTTGAACAGTGATCGAAGATGAGAGCGTGATCGCCATGACACAGACCCGTGCGGTCCAGCGCATTGTCTCCACTCACATTCCGACGCAATGGGGTGAGTTTCAGTTGCTCGCGTTCGAGCGCCCCGCATTGGATGATAACGGACACACCGATACCGCGCTAGCGATGATACTCGGCGATGTAATTGACGGCGCCCCCCTTCTCCGCATCCACTCGCAATGCCTCACCAGTGAGGTTCTCGGGTCGCTGCGTTGCGACTGCAACGATCAGCTACAGATTTCCATGCAGCGTATTTCTACCGAAGAGCGAGGACTGCTAATTTACGAACTTCAGGAGGGCCGTGGCATCGGGTTAATGGCCAAGCTGCGCGCCTATTCTCTGCAAGATGGCGGTTTAGATACCGTGGAAGCCAACCTCGAACTCGGTTTCGCCGCCGACTACCGGGATTTCAGCCTGGCCTCGGCGATCCTGCATGAATTGGGCATCACGCGTGTGCGCCTGCTCTCCAACAATCCGCGTAAAGCACATGCATTGACTAACGCAGGTATCGCTATTGCCGAACGCATCCCGTGCGAGGCGACACCGAATTCGCACTCGCTCTCCTATCTGCGGACCAAGAAGGAGAAGCTTGGACACCTGCTAGGTCTTGGACAAGTCGGCAGTACGAATCACACGCCGCCGCGAGCGCGGATGAGCACGCGTCGATGAAGCCGTTCGCGAACTGCACACGCCCCGCCTGATCGTAGTAGTCGACGACGCAAACCTCGTCGTCGACATCGTCACTTAAACACCGTACCCACAAGGAGGAACGCCATGAAGGCCGTGCGTTTCGTCGAGGTCGGAAAGCCTGCACAGATCGTTGATGTCCCACAACCCAAACCAGGCCCCGGACAGGTATTAGTAAAGATCGGTGGCGCCGGCGTGTGTCACTCGGACCTACACGTTATGGACGAAGACCTAGGGTTAAAGGGCCCCTTCACACTGGGCCATGAAAACGCCGGGTGGATCGCTAGTGTCGGCCAGGGCGTGGAGGGGTGTAGGGAGGGCGATGCGGTCGCGGTGTACGGCCCATGGGGATGCGGTCGCTGCCATACCTGCCAGACCTCCGCCGAAAACTACTGTGAAAACCACGCCGCGTTGGGCACCATGGGTGGCGGTCTAGGTTCTGATGGAGGTATGGCGGAATATATGGTGGTGCCCTCGCCGCGGCTGCTGGTGCCCCTAGGCAAGCTCGATCCCGCGAAAGCCGCACCGCTCAGCGATGCCGCGCTCACGCCATACCATGCCATCAAGGCAGCGTTGCCGATCCTTACACCGGACACGCATGTATTTGTGATCGGCATCGGCGGTCTGGGTCAAATGGCAGTGCAGTTGTTGCAGACGCTGTGTGCTGCCACCGTCATTGCTGGCGACATCGACGATAGCAAGCTGATGCATGCGAGCGAACTCGGCGCGAGTCATACCATCAACACACGCAATACCGACGTGGCGGCCGAGGCGATCAACCAATTGACGGGTCCTCGCGGAGCCGTGCTCGCGCTCGACTTTGTCGGGGCGCAACCTACCATTGATCTGTGCACGCGTGTGGTTGGCCGCAACAGTCGCATCACCATCGTGGGGCTCGGCGGTGGCTGTGTGCACTACAGCGCCAATCAGCCGCCCTACGGCTGCGCAGTGACAATTCCATACTGGGGTTCGCGTACAGAACTCATCGAAGTGATCGCACTAGCCGCCGAAAATCGCATTCATTCGTTGGTGGAAGCTTTTCCGCTTGAGCAGGCGGTGCACGTCTATCAGCGCTTGCGCCTGGGGGGTATCAAGGGACGGGCAGTACTGATCCCATAAGCGAACTATCTCAGCGTAGGAGCAGATAGTCCAAAGGGCAGCACCTAACACACCTCATGTGCTGTATCAAAAGACGTTCTGCATTCCGCATATGCGCATTCCGATGGAGGCTTCGGACTAGCGACCGATCCTAACGAATTGCCTGAGACACGAATGCGATTGGTGCTGATGTTCACGAGTTGCTGGTGGCACTTATTCAGCGCAGCCATCCCACAATCCGGGATCGCCATGTGGAATGCGACGGCGTATACGCGCGCGAAGCCGGGACGGTCAGCTCGACTTCTGTCCCCGCATTGAGCGAGCTCCGCACGGTCAGCTCACCGCCAATGATCCTAGTGCGTTCGCGCATGCTGCGCATACCGTAATGCATCTCACGGCCACCTTGGCTCAGGATGTCCGGAGCAATGCCCCTGCCGCGGTCGCACACGCGTAATTGGAGATACCGCTTGTCATAGTGGAACTCCACGTCAATCTGCTTCGCACCGGAGTGCCGGAATGCGTTGCGCACGGCCTCGCTAGTAATACGGAACACTTCATCGCGCAGAAGCGGATGCAGGGGCCGTGATGCTCCGTGTACTTCGATGCGCAAGATGACGTCGTTGTCTGTGGCTTCATTAGCAAGTTCCTCCCCCAGCCGTCGAATGGCGTTGGCGAGATCGTTGGTCTCAGTAGTCGAGGTGCGCAAACCCTCCACCGCACTGCGGCCCTCAGTTATTGCTTCGGCAACCTGTTCGATCGTGTTCGCAAGAAGCTCTTTGCTCTTGTCTGTCGGCCAAAGCTCCACGACGGTCTGGAACCGCAACAGCAAGCCCTGAAAGCTTTGCAATAGCGTGTCGTGCAGTTCGCGTGCGATACGAGTTCTTTCGTTAACCCGTGCCTCAAGCGTGATGTTGAACTGGCGTGCGAGCTGTCGCACGCGAAGTAAATATAAGAACCAAAGCAAAGCAATCAAAGTCAACGCGCACAATGCGCGGAACCAGCCCGTCTGCCAGTAGACCGGTGCGATGGAAAAAGCGAGCGTCGCGCCTTGGCTGTTCCAAATGTCGCTGTTGTTACTGGCGATCACACGAAAGCGATAGTCGCCGGGCGCAAGGTCGTTATAGAACGCCTGCCGCCGATGGCCGGCGTCACGCCAATCGGGATCGACTCCCTCCAATTTGTAGCGGAACTGATTCTTTTCAGGCGCGACCAGGCTTAGCGCGGTGTAGTCGATTTCCAGATCGCGCACCAGCGGCAGCAGGCGGACTGGCGAAGATGTATCGTAGATTTTTCGATCCGCGACGATCTGCTCGATGTGTACTGGCGGCGGAAGCGCATTACGAGGAAGAATGCGAGGGTCCACTACCATCGGGCCGGTGGCACTCGCAAGCCACAAGCGTCCATCCGATGACTTCGCGATCTTTGGACTGAAGTGCCAGACATCGCTACTCCTGACACCGTCGGAGGCGTCCAGAACCCGGTTTGGAATCACCTGCCTCCCGAGTGTGCCTCTGCCCCAGGCTTTGAGGTCGGATCGCTCAACACGAACAAGGCCGCAAGCTGTGTAAATCCAGGTCGAACCCGCATCGTCATCGATGGTCGCGTGGACGATGTCGCATGGCAAGCCGCTCTCGCTGTTCAGTATCGCCAGATGACCGTTGCTCAATCTGACTAGGCCAGCTTCCGTGGCGGCCCAGAGCGTATTATCAGCATCGAGGCGAAGGTCTCTGACGCCCCGTTTGCCGGGGCTGTTTATTGCGTAGGATTCGAGAATTTTTCCGTCTCTGAAGAAGGCAATTTCGCCTAGGATGGAGCCGAGCCAAAGTCCGTGGCGCGATGGGTCGAAAACGATACTCCACGTCTCGGCGATGCCGAGATCGCCCCAGGAAAACCGCTGGACGTCACCTTCGGGAGAGATACGAAAGAGACCGAGCTTGCGGTGTGCGACCCACAGGTTTCCCTGATCATCCTCGCTAATGCAGGTGAGCTCGCCAGCAGGCACGCGCGGAACCGCCACAAACCTGTCGTTCTGCAGGTAACCGAGCCCTGCAGGGGACCCGAGCCAAATGCGTCCTCGGTGATCCTGGTAGAGCGGGCCGGAGGTATCGATCGGCAACCCCTTGACGATGATCTCCCGGGCGGCTGGCCGCTCGCTCTTGTGCTCGTGGCCTCTGTATACCGTCATCTCGCCATCTTTCCGGCGATAAAGTCCGGTCTGCATCGCAAACCAGATGCTGCCATCGACGTCCGCCAGAACAGAAGTCACGCTGCCGTTCGAAAGGCTTGACTCGCCCGGAAACCTGGCGGCTGCGATCTTCCAGAATTCGTCAAGGCCGCTTTTAGTGACGACCCAGACGTTGCCCTCGCGAT
The DNA here is from genome assembly GCA_035508595.1 of Dyella sp. Classification (GTDB taxonomy): domain Bacteria; phylum Pseudomonadota; class Gammaproteobacteria; order Xanthomonadales; family Rhodanobacteraceae; genus Dyella_B. Next base: position 1,196 of record DATJMR010000261.1, on the reverse strand, counting down.
CCTCGAACATCCTCATGATCTGATCGCCTGAGAGGCCATCAGATTTTTCGAGAAAATCCATGTGCCCCGCGCGGACGTATCGCAGGCCATTGCCCATTGTTCCAAGCCAGAGGGCGCCATCCCGATCCGTCAGCACCCATGGCGGCGGCCCCTGCGGCAGGGCCGCCGGAAGTGGAAACGCGCGGACCTCTCCATCCACAATTTCCTCCAATTCGTCATGTCCTGAGACCAGTATGCCGCCACCGGGAGCCGAGGTCAGACTCTGGAAGTACCCTGTGATGGAATCGCGCATGGGATAGAACATTGGCTTGCCAGAGCTCCAGCGCCAGACGCCGCTCGATGACATGAACCAGAGATGCCCACTACCGTCCTCGTATAGACAATAGATGCGTGCACCCAAACTGCCATCTTGTCCATAGCAGCGCACGGCACCATCGCGAATGGCACAGAGCCTGCCGGTGGATGTGGATCTCGACTCAGTGGCCGCCCAAACGGTGCCTTCACGATCCGCCAGCAATGCAAGTACGTCCAACCCGTCCAATGCGGAGTACTCCACCAACTTGCCATCGCGCCAGCTATCGAGCCCCGCGTCGGTGCCGATCCATAGCGTCCCGTCCTGCGTCGCCAGCAGCGACTGTATCCACTTGCCTGAAAGATGCCGGCCGCCAGGCGCGCGCCAGGGTACGGCTCTAACACCGTCGAAGCGCCACAGGCCAACTTGCGTACCCAGCCAAAGATAGCCGTCTGGCGTTTGAGCGATGGCGTGTATCGGGGTGTCTACGACACCCTCGCCGAAGGTCCATGTCCTATGTGCGTACTGGCCCAGGCCCATGTCGGGCGTCACGTCGCGTGCCTGCGCAATGGAGCAGGACATCAGCAGTACGCAAGTCGCCGCCATCAGCAAAGTGAACGCGTGATTAGCGGAATTCACCACGGACGTCGCCTCAAAAATGCACGCTGATGGCCACACCGAAAACGCGGGGCTCTCCTGGTACCACCAGGAAAGTGTCCTGATTCAAGTTGATCTCGCTTTTGATCATTTTGTTTGAGAGATTCCGGCCATAAGCGGTAACTCTGAAGATGCCTCCTGGTGAGAGCCAAGTTGCACCTGCGTTGAGAAGAAAGCAGGAAGGCTGATAGTCGTAGGCGGGGAACTGGGCATATTGCGCCGCTGTCAACTCCATCAGATCGTAGCC
>DATJMR010000260.1:0-16780 GCA_035508595.1 Dyella sp. | reverse complement strand
CGTTTCCTTGCCGGTGGCGACGTCGCGCACCCACAAGTTCCAGTTGCGGATAAAGGCTTCTTGCTTGCGATCGGGTGACAGGACGCCGGGCTCCTTGCCGGTTTTCACCAGCTTGGCCTGATCCTGGCAATCGCCGGCTTGCTTGAGATCGCACAGGTAGTGCTTGCCACCCACGACGATGTCGTCGCGCCCATCGGCGGCGACGCGGTAATCCATGACATGGAGCTTGTCGGCCTTGGCGTTCTTGTCGCCGGCCTTGACCAGCGCGGCGGCCAGTTTCGTTTGGTCGAACAGCGGGGAAGCCTTGCCGTTGGCGGCATCCATGCGCATGTAATGGTCGCCGGCGGCATCGTGGTCGACGTACCAGAAATGCGTGCCGTCCAACCAATGCACCGTTTCCACCGCGTGATCCACCAGTGGCATGGTGTTGTACGGCATGTACTTCTCAGCTTGCGCATAATCCTGCGCGGTAAGCGTGCGGCCCTCGGCCATCGCGCCGCCAGGAATCGATGCCAGGCCCAGCAGCCCGCACACCAGTGCGCCGTACAGACGCGACCTGCCGATTATCGAATGCATGTTTGCTCCCAATGAAAAACGAGCGGCCGCAACGGCGGCCTCCCCCAAAATCGTGTCACAACTCTTGATCGTAATGCCCGGCGCCCCAGACCACCCCTGCCAAAGGTCCTTGCAAGACTGTGCGAACGCAGCATGGCGGCTTATTGTGTAGCCCCTCCCTCATCACGTTGATCCCCATGACTGCTTCCTTGCCCGAAGCCCGCCTGCTCGAAATGGTTTTTCCCGATCACACCAACCACTTACGCACGTTGTTCGGCGGCCAGGCGTTGGCGTGGATGGACAAAGCGGCGTTTATCGTCGCCTCCCGCCATGCGCGCCGAACGGTAGTGACCGCGCGCTCGGAAGAAGTGAACTTTCGCGTGCCGGTAAGAGAAGGTCAGCTGGTGGAATTGGTGGCGCGCCTGGTCCAGGTGGGGCGCAGCTCCATGACGGTCGAAGTGGAGATGACGGCGGAAGACCCGCTCACGGGCGATCGCCGCGTCTGCACCACCGGCCGTTTCGTCATGATCGCGCTCGATTCCAACGGCTCGCCCACGGCCGTACCGCCCTTGCCCCTTGCCTGATTCGGAGATCGACCATGTCCCAGCGTCTTACCGTGATTGGCAACTATGTATCGCCGTACGTGCGCAAGGTTTTGGTGTGTCTGGACCTGAAAGGGCTCGACTACGAGATCGACCCGATCGCGCCGTTCGTCGGCAACGACGATTTCAGCCGGCTAAGCCCGTTGCGGCGGATACCGGTACTGATCGACGGCGACCTGATCCTCAATGATTCTTCTGTCATCTGCCAATACCTGGAAGACAAATATCCCACGCCATCGATCTATCCCGTCGATGTGGCGGATCGCGCCAAAGCGCGCTGGCTGGAGGAATACGCCGATACGCATCTGGCGGATGTGTTGATCTGGCGATTGTTCTATCAAGTCGCCATTCGTCGCCATGTGTTTCAGGAACAAACCGACGAAACCGTGGTACAGCGTGCGCGCGAGGCGGAGATTCCCGCCGCGCTCGATTACCTGGAAACGCAGTTGCCGGAAGACGGTTTCATCTTCGGCGCACTATCCATCGCCGATATCAGCATCGCCTGCTATTTCCGCACCGCATCGTTCGTGCGCTACGTGGTGGATGCCGCACGATGGCCGCGCACGGCGGCGTTTGTTGCACGCGTGCAGGCCTTGGCCCCGTTCCAAAAGTTGGCGCGACTGGAAGATGCCATGCTGCGTATTCCGCTCGCGCAACAGCGCGACGCGCTGGCCGCCGCGGGCGCGCCGCTTACCTGTGAAACGATGGGGACCCAGGCCGCCCAACACGGGCTTCCGCGCGGTTGACTTTGCTTATGCAGTGCCCATCTCAACATGGATAGACCCCACCTATTCCTGCGAGGCTCATCATGCAAACACGCACGCTCGGCAAAAACGGTCCCCTCGTTTCCGCCATCGGTTTGGGTTGCATGGGCATGAGCGATTTTTACGGCGCGCGCGACGACGCCCAGTCCATCGCCACCATTCATCACGCGCTCGACCGCGGCATCACCTTGCTCGACACCGCCGATATGTACGGCCCTTTTATCAACGAAGAACTGGTCGGCAAGGCGATCAAAGGGCGTCGCGATCAGGCATTTGTCGCAACCAAGTTCGGCATCATGCGCGATCCGTCCGATCCCGCCAAACGCGGCGTCAACGGCAGACCCGACTACGTGCGCAGCAGCTGCGACAACAGCCTGAAACGATTGGGCGTGGATCACATCGATTTGTATTACCAGCACCGCGTGGACACCAGCGTGCCGATCGAAGAAACCGTCGGCGCCATGGCGGAATTGGTGACGGCGGGCAAGGTGCGTTATCTGGGCATGTCCGAAGCCTCCGCGCAAACCATCGAACGCGCCAGCAAAGTGCACACGATCAGTGCGTTGCAAAGCGAGCTGTCGCTGTGGACACGCGATCCGGAAGAAAACGGCTCGTTGGCGATGTGCCGCAAATTGGGCATCGCGTTCATCGCGTATTCGCCGCTGGGCCGCGGTTTTCTCACCGGCGCCATCACCAAGCCGGAGGATTTCGACCAGGACGATTTCCGTCGCACCAATCCGCGCTTTCAGGGGGAAAACTTCATCCGCAATCTGCAGCTGGTGAAGCAGGTGGAAACGCTCGCCGCTGAAAAAGGCTGCACGCCCGCGCAACTGGCGTTGGCTTGGGTGCTGGCGCAAGGCGAGGACATCGTACCGATTCCGGGCACGCGTCGCAGCGCGCGCCTGGACGAAAATCTCGGTGCGCTCAACGTGCGCCTGGACAAGAACGAACTCGAATCGATCGACCGTATTTTTCCGCCGGAAGCCGTTGCCGGGGAGCGGTATGCTCCGCAAGGTATGGCACACGTCGTCAAGTGATCCCGTGGACCCCATCGAGCGCCTACAACCGGAAACGGTTTTTGCGATTCCCGGCATCAGCGCCGCGACCCGGGTCGGCAACCTGTTGTTTGTCTCCGGGCAGGTGCCGCTGGGCCCCGGCGGGGAACTGGTCGGTGTCGGCGATTTTCGGGCGCAGGCCGAGCAGGTGTTCGAGAACCTGGGCGAGGTGCTGGCGGCGGGCGGCAGCGGGTTCGACCAGGTCGTGAAGCTGACCGCTTTTTTTGTGGATATCGCCCGCGACTTGCCGATCTATCGGGACGTCCGCGACGAGTACATTGCCGCCGAACACGCCTGTGCCAGCTCGGCCGTCCAGGTAAGCAAACTGTTCCATCCATCGGTATGGCTGGAAGTGGAAGCGGTAGCGCTTTGCAAGGACTAGCGACGTCTCGTGGGCGACGATTCAGCTTCGCGAGAGACCTCGAGGCGCTTCCTTATTAAAATGGCGGGATGACCACCCCCGAACACTCCCCGCTCGGCAAGCACACCGTTTACGCCGACCGTTACGATCCCTCGCTGCTGTTTCCGATTCCGCGCCAAGTCAAGCGCGACGAGATCGGGGTGCGCGAACCGCTGCCGTTCCAGGGCGTGGATATCTGGAACGCGTATGAATTGTCCTGGCTGGATATGCACGGCAAGCCGAGGGTGGGCGTGGCGGAATTCCAGGTGCCGGCCCATTCGCCCAACATCATCGAGTCCAAATCGTTCAAGCTTTATCTCAACGGCTTTGCACAGGAACCGCTGGCCAATGCGACCGCGCTGCGCGCGCTCTTGCAGCAAGATCTCACGCGTGTGGCGGGCGCGGTCGTGACGGTGACGATTCGCGCGCCGCGCATGGCGCAACATGTGTTCGCCGATCTGCAAGGCGAGTCGATCGACGAGTTGCCGATCGCCACCGACGACTACGGCCCTCCCAAGGCCGATTATCTGAGCGCCAAGGGGAGCGCCGAGCTCGTCGAGGAAACCTTGGTCTCCGATCTGCTTCGCTCCAATTGCCCGGTCACCGGACAACCCGATTGGGGCAGCGTGCAGATCGCCTATCGCGGCGCGCCGATCGATCGTGAGGGTTTGCTGCGCTACCTGGTGTCGTTCCGCACGCACAACGAATTCCACGAGCAGTGCGTGGAGCGCATCTTTGTGGATGTGATGAAGCGCTGCGCCCCGCAGCGATTGAGTGTTTATGCTCGATATACCCGCCGTGGCGGGCTGGACATCAACCCGTTCCGCAGCACCGACGCTCCGTTGCCCGGCAATGCTCGCGCGGTGCGCCAGTAATCCCTAAACTCTGCGCCCGGTCATCGGCACTTCAGATCGCTGGCGCTAGCCTTAAGAGTCACCGGTCTCCGGTAACGTTTTTCCTCATTTCGGAATCCCGCACATGAAACTTTCCGCACGTTCCGCCGCCGTTTACAGCATCACCTTGGTCGGCCTGCTGGCACTGAGCGCCTGCGGCAAGAACGAGCAACAACAGCCGGCGAACCAGCCGGCTGCCTCCAGCACCGCACCGGCTGCGGCGAGCACCGCGGCCAAACCGGCTCCGGCCAGCACCGCGCCGGCCAAGCCCGCTACCGCGGCGGCACCGGCCCAGCCCGCACCTGCCAGCACGGCAGCACCGGCCTCGGCCGCGGCGCCTGCTGCTGCCGAAGGCTTCCAAGTGAGCACGGTCACGCTGGGCGATACCGTCAATGCCGATCACAAGGTCAAAAAAGATCTGAGCACCTTCTCGCCGAGCCAGAAGACGATCTATGTGAGCGTCGAAACCACCGGCAGCACGCCGGGCGCCACGCTCAATGCAAAGTGGACGTATCTGGATAAGAGCCAGATGATCATGAGCACCAGCCAGTCCATCGTCGCCGACAGCCCGAGCGTCACCACGTTCCGTTTGCAGAATCCGGACCTGTGGCCCGAAGGCAAGTACAAAGTGGAGATCTCGGTCGACGGCAAGCAAGTCGCCAGCAAGAGCTTCGAAGTCAAGAAAATCTAAGCCTCGCAGCATGATGATGACCGGGGCGCTCCATCGGAGCGCCCTTTGTTTTGCAATACATCGCCGCCACATTCGCGGCGGCACAAGGCCGCAAGTTATTACCTGTCATGCCAGGTATGGCACCATCGCGGTCTGGGGTGAGCCTTTGTATGGTCTCTGAGAGGCGTTGGTAGCGTGGAGCAACAAGGCGAGGCCGAAGCCCTTAGCCAGGAGAACGCCTTGAGCCGGCCGGGCCCGGTGTGGTTGCGCCGATTTGGCGGGCCGGCGCTGTCGGTCTTGATGTTGGGCTTGGCGTTGTGGGCGCTGTATCGACTGGGGGGCGAAGTCAGCTATCACCAGGTGGGCGAATACATGCATCGCCTGCGTCGCGGCCGCATCGGCCAGGCGATTGTGCTCACCATGCTCGGCTACGCCGTGATGCCGCTGTACGATTTGTTCGCGCTGAAGGCCATCGATCGCAAACTGCCGGCGCCGCGCGTCGCGCTGATTTCCTTCATCAGTTACGCCTTCAGCAACACGCTGGGCATGGCGATGCTGGTGTCCGGATCGATCCGTTATCGCTTTTATATCCAGTCCGGCTTGTCGACCATGGATGTCGCCAAGGTCGTGGTGTTCTGCACCATCAGCTTCTGGCTGGGGTTGTTTGCGGTCACTGGCGTAACGCTGCTGTTGGTGCCCATTCCTTTAGGTCTGCCGCTCTCGCACCAGCGTCTTCTGCTCGGCATAGCGCTGTGTGCGATTCCGTTGTTGTGGCTGGTCGGTGGCGCGACGTTTCGGCGTCCCATCAAGCTGTGGCGTTGGAAGGTGCAGTTGCCGCCACTGTCGATAGGTCTTCGCCAGGTATTTGTGGGCGCGTTGGACTGGGGACTGGCCGCCGCCGTGCTTTATGCATTGATGCCCGACTCCCTGGCGCTGCATTTCGGTTCGTTCCTGGCGATCTTCGCGCTCGGTCAGATCGCCGGCCTGATCAGCCATGTACCCGGCGGCCTGGGTGTGTTCGAAGCGGTGATGCTGGCGGGCTTCGGCGCAACCGGCAATCAAGCGTTGTCCGCCCCGATTCTTGGCGCGCTGGCGGCGTATCGCGGCGTGTATTACTTGCTGCCGCTGTGTGCCGCGACGGTGGCGGTGGTGATTCGCGAAGCGCGCGGGTTGCGCCAGGCGACGCTGCTTACGCCGTGGTTCAACGGCATTCTTCCGCCGTTTTTTGCGGGGCTTACCTTGGTATCCGGCGCGGTGCTGCTGTTCTCCGGCGCCACCGCCGTGCTGCCCGGTCGATTGGAATTGCTGAGCGATCTACTGCCGCTGCCGGTGCTGGAGGTTTCGCACTTTTTGGCCAGCGTGATCGGCATGTCGCTGCTGATTCTTGCGCGCGGATTGCAACGCCGACTCGATGCGGCGTACTGGCTGACCCTGGTGTTGCTGGTAGCGGGCGCGGTGGCATCGCTGCTCAAGGGCATCGATTACGAAGAAGCCGGCTTGCTGATGCTGCTCGCGGTGGCGCTCGCGCCTGCGCATCGACTCTTTTATCGCCGCGCATCAATGCTCGACATGAGCTTTTCGTTCGGCTGGGTGCTGGCCTGCGCGACCGTGCTAGGTTGCACGGCGTGGCTCGTGCTTTTCAGCTATCAACACGTGGAATATCGCAACGATCTGTGGTGGCAATTCAGTTTCTACCACGGCAACGCGCCGCGCGCGTTGCGCGCCCTGGTCGGAGCTACCGGCGTGGCGTTTCTATTTGCGCTCACCACGTTGATTCGATCGGCGCGTGCACGCCCCACGCTGCCGGATGAAACCGAATTGACGCGCGCGATGCCGTTGATCAAACAGTTCACCTCCGCCCAGGCGCATCTTGCCTTGATGGGCGATAAGAGCCTGCTGTTCGATCCGGAAAACAAAGCCTTCATCATGTACGGCATCGCAGGCCGCAGTTGGGTGGCGATGGGCGATCCGGTCGGCATGGACGATCGCGCGCGACAAGAATTGGTGTGGACGTTCCGCGAGCGCTGCGAACGCGCCGGCGGTTGGCCGGTGTTCTACCAGGTGAATCCGGCCGATCTGGACCTTTACCTCGAAGTCGGCATGAGCCTGCTGAAAGTCGGCGAAGAGGCTCGTGTGCAACTGGCGCAGTTCAACCTGGACGGCAAGTCCAAGAAGGTGTTGCGCAACACGGTGAACAAGCTCACGCGTGAGGGAATGCGCATGGAGATCGTGCCCGTCGAACAATTGCCGTCGCTGTTGCCGCGTTTGAAGTCCATTTCCGACGCATGGCTGCGCGACAAGCGCGTGCGCGAGAAGGGCTTCTCGCTCGGCGCGTTCGAGGAGCGTTATCTGCTGCGCACCCCCATCGCGGTCGTGTGGCAGGAAGACCAACCCGTGGCATTCGCCAATTTGTTCCTGTGCCAGAGCATGGAAGAAGCCTCGGTGGACCTGATGCGCTATCTGCCCGATGCGCCCCCCGGCTTGATGGATTATCTGTTCGTGGAACTGATGCAGTGGTCCAAAGCGCAAGGCTATCGCTGGTTCAACCTTGGCATGGCGCCGCTGTCGGGCTTGCAGAGCCGCCGCCTGGCGCCGCTGTGGAATCGTTTTGGTGCGCTTATCTTCGGTCGCGGTGAGCGCTTCTATAATTTCCAGGGCCTGCACCGCTACAAGGATAAGTTCGATCCCGAATGGGAGCCGCGGTACCTGGCAGCCCCCGGCGGCATTGCGTTGCCGGTGGTGCTCACCAATGTCGCCAGCCTGATTTCGGGCGGCCTTAGCGGAGTCGTGCGTCGATGAAATTGCGTGTCGCCATAGTTGTTATCGTTGTGGCGATCATCGCCGCGCTCGTTATCTGGAAGCCGTTTCCTCGCCCGAGCCTGGACCAAGCCACGGTCAAACTGATCCCCACCGTGGCGGCGCCGGCCGGTCACGACGACGTGCTTGTGGTGTTCTATTCCGGCGACGGCGGTTGGCGCGACCTGGACAAGGAAATGGGCAAGCGCCTTCAAGCGCGCGGCATTCCGGTACTGGGCGTCAGCTGCCTGGATTACTACTGGCGCCTGCGTCCGGCGGACGAATCGGCGCACGATCTGGATGCGCTGATCACCCAATACACCGCGCAATGGCATAAGCAGAAAGTGTGGCTGATCGGTTTCTCGTTCGGCGCGGACGTGCTACCCACCATCGTCGGCAAACTCAGTCCCGCCAATCGCGAACGCATCACGCAAATGACGCTGCTTTCGCCCAGCACCGACGTGAACTTCGAGATCGAGATGGAAGGCTACATCATGGTGCGCGAGAACTGGCTCAAGACGCATCTGCAGGAGCTCAAACAATGGTTCAATCCGGTGCCGCACTACCCGGCGCTGCCTGCGCTGACGGCCTTGCAGAACAAACCCCCGACGGTTTGCTACTACGGCCGCGACGATAGCGACGACACCGTATGCAACGATCCGCACCTGCCTGCCTGGGTAAAAGTTCATGTGATGCCTGGGGATCATCATTTCGACTACAACTACGACGGACTCGCCACACGCATGATCGGCGAACTGCCTAGCGACCAGCCTTCCGCAACACCGCCCGCAACACCCTGACCCCATTGCACGGCCGTTGCACGCGGCCTCGACGTCGACATCACGCATCGCCGCGCCGGATGGCGCGGACTTGCAGCTTTGCGCCTTGAACAAAATAAATGTTCGTCACGTCCGTGCACACGCCACAGACGAATGGTTTACAGGCAAGGTGATCAAATCGATCGATGCACGAGGTGTGTGCGCGCTCGTGCGATCTCTCAATACCTGTGACCCATCCGACGAGGTTTCGCCATGAATCAAGACATGATACGAGGTCAGTGGAAGCAGCTCTCCGGCAATATCAAGCAGCATTGGGGCAAGCTCACCGACGACGACCTGAAAGTCGCCGAGGGCAGCATGGAATACCTGATGGGCAAAATCGAAGAGCGCTACGGCATCGCGCGCAATGAAGCGGAAAAGCAAGTGCGCGAATTCGAGCGCAGCTTGAACAGCAAGAAAGCGCCGACGACGCATCACTAATCCCATCCAACGCGGCCCCGCACCAGCACGCGCCGCTATCGAAGGCGCGTTAGGGCTGGTGCGGGGGAAACAGGCCAGCGGTCACGCTGGCCTTGCTGTATCCAGATCTCGCTGACGACGGACAAGCGTGCATGTCCATGGCAGACGTGCGAACGCCTGCATGTATGTCGGCAGCACATCGCTGCATAACTCAATAGATCGACCGGACATGGCGTGAACGATCGAAGCACGCATTTTCACGTGGCTGAACCGGCCGATTCATCAAGGACGATCCTTTCACGGAGGCACTGATCGAATCGATGGCGTGAGGTGCGAGGTGTCTTGCACCACCTATCGACGGGAACCTGAGGGAATCGTATGAATCGCGACACGATCAGCGGCCAATGGAAGCAAATCAGCGGCAAGATCAAGCAGCACTGGGGCAAATTGACCGACGACGACGTGAAAATCATCCAAGGCAACGCCGATATGTTGTCGGGCCGCCTGCAAGAACGCTACGGCGTAGCTCGTGACGAAGCGGAACGGCAAATTCGCGCCTTCGAGCGCGACCTGGACATGAGCCGCCATAGCCCCAACCCGCGCCGCCACTGAGCCCGACACCGGAGCCAACTGGCAGCAGAGTTTTCGCCGCAACCCTCGCCTGGGTAACAGATCTCCCCCACGCAACCATCCTAGGAGTTCGTCATGCTCTACTGGGCAGCCGTATTTTTTATCATCGCCATCATTGCCGCCGTGTTCGGCTTTGGCGGCATCGCCGCAGGCGCGGCGAGCATCGCAAAAATTCTCTTTATCGTTTTTATCGTGTTGTTCGTGTTGTCGTTGATCTTTGGCGGCATCCGCCGGGGACCGCGACTCTGAGGCAAGCAATCGGCAAGGCGCCACCCTTCATGCGTTGCGGCGCCTTGCTCGGTTACTGAGCACCCGATGCGAACCGTGCATCTTCTCAAAGACTTCGCAACAGCATCGTGCCGTTCGGATCGCTCGATGCTTCCGCGGTCAGCCACGGCTCGTTCGCGACGACGGTCGTGCAAGGCCCTAGCGTGCACAGGCGAATAACGCGTCGGGTGGCTTCGTGCCGCAACGCATCCAGTACCGAACGCAACATCGTTCCGGCGAATGGGGTATACAGATAAAATAACGTGCCTTCGGACAAATCGGCCGCTCTCACGTCCTGCGCGATAAACGATGCACGGCTTACGTTGAGTGCCTGCGCGCATTCGCGAGCACTGGCAACGTAAGCTGGCTGCCATTCGATGCCGACGCAGCGTGCAGGCGTGCAGATCGCGGTCAACAACGTTACGTGCCCGAGCCCTGAACCCAGATCGATGACGACATCCCGTTCATCGAGATGCGCCCTGGCCATGAAATCGAAAATGTGTCGCGCAGGCGTGGGCTGATAGAACACCATCTCATTGGCCAGCTCAAGCACATCGCCGGGCTCTTCGAAACTCAGTACGCCGCCGATCAGCGTATCGAGCGGATCGTAGTGCTCCGCATCGCCTTGATGCCGTAACGAAGCCGCCCAGTCGCGCAGCGAGTTCGCACCGTTGCCTTGGCGAATATCGTCGCGGATCGATCGAAAGAGCCGCTCGTTGACCGCGTCCAATTCCGCCATAGCGGCAGCGGCGCGTTGACGCAGCGATGGCTCCAACGAAGATTCGTCATAAAGCAGCCATGCTTCCAGCCGATCCAGCGCGTCGATGCGGCGATCCAGTTGGTCCGGTTCGCGCAGCGACCGATCCTGTAGCAACGCGTCAAGCATGTTTTGCAACGAAGTGGTCATTGGCCTGCGATTCCTCCGCAACTAGCATGGTCGCCGGTATCACCGCCATCAATAGGCCAAAGGCCCCGCATGAACACGTCGCTATCCATTCGACCGATCCGGAAAATGGATCTTGCCGCCTGGCTGCCGCTATGGGACGGCTACAACGCCTTCTACGGAAGAAAAGGACCCACGGCGTTGCCTTCGGAAATCACACAGACAACGTGGCTGCGCTTCTTCGATGCGTACGAACCCGTGCATGCCCTGGTGGCCGAGCATCAGGGCAAGCTGATAGGTCTTGCGCATTACTTGTTTCATCGAAGCACCATTCAAATCGAGCCAAGCTGCTATCTGCAGGATCTCTTCACCGATCAAGCCGCGCGCGGCCTGGGCGCAGGGCGCGCGCTGATCGAGGCGGTATATCGCACCGCGTCGGACGCGGGTTGCCAACGCGTGTACTGGCAGACGCACGAAACCAATACGACGGCACGCCAGCTCTACGACAACGTGGCGCAGAACTCAGGCTTTATCGTTTATCGCAAAGCGCTCTGATAACGCACGCCGCGCCTTACGCTGGCGTGCGGCGCAACCATTCGGCCAATTGCGCCAGCACCTGATGACGCCCTGTTTCGGTCTCGTTGAACAGTTCGTGATACAGCGTATCGAAGAATCGGCTGGTGAGAAGTTTGGTCGCCCATGCGCCATTGGCGAAATCCCGGCTGCCGGACGGATCGACCAGACGGTCGCTGCCAGCCGCGAGCAAGAGCGTCGGCACGCGCAAACGCCATGCATCGGCGATGCTCGATGCGCCGGCACGAAAAATAAAATCCGCCATGCGCGGGGTAACCCATCGCGTACAAAGCGGATCGTTGCGATACGTCTGGATGACTTTTTCGTCGTGCGACAGACCGTCCAAGGGCAGGCCGCTGCGCAGCGGCACATTCGGCGCCACGCGCGCCAACAGGGCCGCCAAACGCTTCAGCCATGGCGCCTCGAATGCCCGCAGCGCAGGCGACGAAAGCACCAGCCCGGGCGGCTCTATCCGGCCATCCAGCACCGTTCGCAGCGCGACCAGCCCACCCATGCTGTGGCCAAGCAGAAGCGGGCGCTTGCCGAGGTGCCCGGCGTAGTTCTCGTAGACCGTCGCCAGATCGCTCAGCAAATCGTCGCTGTGTCGCAACGCTGCACGCGGGCCCGGCGTTCGGCCGTGCCCGCGCTGATCGTAGCTGCGCACGGCGTAACCGTGCGAAAGGAACCATCGCGCGAGTGCCTCGTAGCGTGCGCTGTGCTCGCCCAGACCGTGCACGATTAATACGGCGTTATGCGCCGAAGCGTTGGGCCAATCGCGCAAAAACAAGGATTGCCCGTCGGGCATGGTCACCCATGACGACGTATCGCCGGCCGTACCGCCTCCCGCCGTCGACTCAGCCCGCGCGTGTCGTCCCATAGCAGCCCCCGTGTTGCCTTGCGTACATTAACCTCCGCGCCTCGATTGCGATAGCCGGAAAATCGGCGACGACATTCACGTTTTTGCCATCCGTTGAACGGGCCGGCTCAGCGCGATGGCGAATGGGGCAAGCCGTCCGCCCACCGCACGCCCTCGCCCCAGGCTCGCCACTTTTCCACGTTCAATCCTTTGATGGCGAACCACAGCGCGCACAATCCTTCGCCCGGCAAGCAAGGGAAAAGCAGGTACGGGAGCAACTGCGCTTGCCATCGCGGTGCGATAAAGCTCACGAAACCGTCCGTGAAATAGCACAAGCCGGAAATGCTAAGCAGAACACCCACGATGCGCGGCAAAAAGTTGGATCGGAAAATCAACGATCCGAACAGTACTTCGTCGATGCCGTAAAACAGAAATGAAATCAGCAGGCCCGTGTCCTGCAATTGCACGGACACGTAAGACAAGGTTTGCAACTGCTGCGTCGTGAATGCATTCAACGCGCCGCCTTCCATGGCCAACTTCAACGGCACATAGGCGTTGAGCATATCGATACTTTCGATGGCCGTCCCGACCAGTCCGCATCCCATCGAAACGGCGGCGATAATCACATTCACGCGTTTGAACAGCATGAAGCCGATGATTTCGTTAGGAACGTTACACAGCAGCAAGACTAGGTGCGCAGCAAACCCGGCGCGAAACAGCGCTTCATGCGCCATGATGTTGTGCAGGGTCGCCGAAGCATCGCCATCGACGATCAGCGTGTTGCGCACGTAACCGATATCGAACGCTCCGCAAACGATACCTGTCAGCGCCAGGATGCCGAGAATCCGCGCAAGCACCTGCGGTGAATACGATGGCGAACCGACATCCGACATCTCGAAGCCCTCCAGTCGTGTGAGCTCCTGACCTATTTCGCACGCGCCGGGTTACACCTTGAAGATGCACCCGTCCCGGGACATTTTCACGTGCTGAAAGTACTCGCTGTTCGTTGAAGAAAGCGATGACCGCATATCGGGGTGCGCGATCCAGCATAGTTTGTCCGCATCCGTCTACCATAATTTGTCCGCTCAGCGGATGGCCGTATTCTTTAGAATCTAGCGCATACCCACTCCTGCGCCGAAACACGGCGGCAAAGCCACATCAGTGGCGGCTTGCGGACCTCAGTATCCTTCAAAGGTTGGCCTTGCCTCCGTACCGCAGCACCCTAAAGCGCGATGCTTCGCTGCGGCGCAACAGGTCGAAAATGGACCCTATCTAGCTGATAAGAAAGTACTTATGGGAAGTAATGTAAAGTAGTCCACCGGCGCTGCCAGCTCGAGGTAGCCAAATAGATTAGCTTTGGTTTACATCCGCTTTCCAACCGCGTCCAAATCATTGAGCATGTTCATTGGACCCAGCACGTGACCTGTTCAATCAGGCAATGCCCGCGGCAGGAGGCGGTGAACGTCGGCTTACAGGGAGGCAGGGGGATGACGACGCTTCGTGATGTATCGGAAAGACTGGCTGAGGAGCATCTCACAGCTTCTAACCTCACGTTTCTTTCAACTGAAGCCAATTTGATCCGGGTTTTATTGTTTCAGCCGGTTGGCGTCATCGTGGCCACTGACGCCAAGGTTGGAGTAAGCGATCACGCACTCCTAAAAGAGCAAATGCTTGCCTTCCTTAGGCGAGCACGGTCTAGTGAAGTTGACCTAGCAGCATGTCCAGAATATTCGTGCCCCTGGGAGGCACTTTGCGAAGCGGTTGCTGCCGGCGAAACCCCAGCAGGCGGCAAGCTTTGGGCGATCGCTTGCGAAAGTATCGACATCCGAACGCTGCCAGAAACTTTGAACTTTTTACGACAACATTGCCGAGTTGTTGTGGACCCTCCTCCCGAAGGAATAAACGGGAATTTTCTTGATTGTCTCTGCTATCTCTTCACCACGACAAATGATGACGACCTGCTTAAACCAACACTTCTCATACAGTTCAAGACGTGCCAAATGGGTGGCGATCTCTATGAGTCGAAATACCTTGCACTAGGTCAGACAATCTTTCGATTCGGCGACGAGGGTTCTAATCGATTGGTTAGCCTCATTTGCTCGGATTCTCTGTCACAAAGCTTCAATGACGAGATTGCTGGACAGCTTCGCCACAACACTTTGGTGCTTCATTTACAACTGAATCCAAGTGGTGACAAAAGTGCATTCGCCCCCTTTTTCCAGCCAAGCATTGTTAGCGGAAGCAACAGCAAAAGAGGTCGGCGTACATATTCGCATTGCCCGGACTGCCGTAAGCAAAGCGCTTAAAATGCGATTTGGATTCAAGTCCTACGAACGCTACAGAAAGCGTCGTCGTTGGGATCCGTCAGCCCAGTGGCCGCCATTGGCGATCGATCACGATTCGGATTTAACATGATCCAATAAGAATGTTCGACAGAAGGTTCGACTAAGTTCCTACGCCATTTCTCGCTGAAGGGCACTCGACAAAGCTATCGGCGAGTGGGCAGTTCACGCCAATCTAGTTTCTGTTCCACGTGAACATAAGGGCCGCCACCGATCTATCCAGTGTCGCGTAATGCGCAGATCACGCGGTAATCCCCCCGCAAAGTAGCGGACGCCAAAAGTGGAGCTACGCTATAAGAACCGGCAGCCGTGATCTATACGGCGATCACATCGACCTGATTGCGTCCAGCATAATTTGTCCACGCTCCTAGTGTAATCGTCCATCTGCCTCACGGGCGCTAGAGTTACGGGATACTTGGCTAATCCGGCGCTGCAGCCAACCCAGTTCCTCGCTGCTGCCTATGCCGCGTTCCGGACCGAGCAACCTTCGCGGGAAAAGGCTAGTAGGCGGCACTTGACCACATCCACAGACGTGGATAGTTCCCTGGACGGCGTGGCATCATGTCTGGACTCAGGTCCAAGGTTGGTTTTCCTCGGGGACACTTTGCTGCACAAACGCGCCCAACGCAGTGCCGTGACATGGCTGGCCCTCTTCGCGCTGGGCCTGATCCTGTTCGTGCCGACGATTTCCCGAACCGTTGCCTTCGCCTCGATCGCCGGCACCGCCATGGGCATGGACTGCGCGATGCACGGCGCCATGCATCATGGCGGCCAGCCGCCGGATGCACCCCAAGCTCTCGATGCTTGTGGCTACTGCACACTGATGTGTCACTCCCCGGTCCTGACGACCGGCTTGACGCTCACGGTACCCTCGCTCCCCGCCGCGCCGCTTGCGATTCGTGATCGCCGCCGCGACGCGCCCCTGCCTGTTCTGCTTGAACAGCGGTCCCGCGGACCACCTGTCGTCGTCTAGTCCCCTCGTCGAACATGAAAAACGCTTCCACACACCCGCCACTTTGTAGCCGGTGTGCGCGCCGCGTTACTCCATGCCCTTGTGCTCCACACGTTCGCAGGACCCGACGACATGTCAACTCTTCGCCTTCGCTGCGCGCCCTCGCGCGCCGCACGATTCCCCGACGTAGGATTAATCATGAAAGAAGCAGTGCTCAGGCGTTCCATCAGGGCAATTTTCTGCGGCCTGGTGATCTATGCGGAGGGGCACTCGGGATATGTCTTCGCTGAAGACAACTCTACGTCGTCGTCAAATACCCCTATCACCCTTAATACCGTGACGGTTTCGGCAAGCCTCAATCAAACATCCGTCGAGGACATGCCGCTGCATACCACGATCATCACGCAGGATGACATTAAGAAATCACCGGCACAGACGCTCGATCAGTTGCTGCGAACCATCCCCGGCTTCAATTTCACGGGCATTCCCGCGGCGATTTCGGACCCTACCGGGCAGCAAACCAAGATGCGAGGTCTCGGTAATGCAAAGGTACTGGTGCTGCTCGATGGCGTTCCCATCATTGACCCGTTCTACCTCACGACGCAGTTCTATAAGGTGCCGCTTGCCGATATCGACCACATCGAAATTATTCGCGGCGGCACGTCCAGCCTGTGGGGAAGCATGGCTGTTGCCGGCATGGTCAACATCATTACCAAGCGGCCTACTGACAATTCGGGCGCACTCACTGTCGGTGGCGGTAGCGAGGGCACGGCCAATGTGGCGTGGAGCCAGAACTTCAAAGTGTCCGATGCGCTTGAGTTGAACCTGGCGATCGACCAGTACCGTACGAATGGCTACATCGAAACGCCGTCGCAATATCTGTGGAAGTTTCCCAACCTCAAAGCCAATTCGGCGCGTGACACAAATGTCGAGTTATCTGCCTTCTTTCATTTGACCGAGCAGCTCAGCGGCTTTGTGCGCCTTGGTGACCATCAGCAGGACCAGAACATCGGCTATAGCTACGGTCAGAATCTGCAAAACAACCCGGACGTCGCGCTCGGCCTGGACGATAGCTTCGGCAAGGACAACAGCCTTTCGTGGCGCGCGTGGGCACAGGAAGTGGACTTCTCCAAATACAACGGCTTCACCTGCTACTACCAACTTGCCGGCGGCTGTCTAAACAGTAATTCCAAGAACGAGATCGTTTCCGATAATGTCGTGGAGTACTACACCCAGCACAGCGCGCAGGACTATCACGAGCAAGGTACCTCGCTGACCTATTCCAAGTTCTTCGATAGCTTCTT
>DATJMR010000259.1:0-11178 GCA_035508595.1 Dyella sp. | reverse complement strand
GTTCCCTCCCAGTCGGCCATTCTTGTATTTGGCAGCGTGACCGCCGTGCTGTTGCTTGCCGTTCTTGTGAATGGCTTGAGGTCCAATCTCCGCTCACAGCTGAACGAGACTAGCCATCGTGTTAACGAAGTGGCGCTCAACGTCGCGCAGGCGGTGCGCATACCGCTACGCGCCAGCGCCAATTCGATGACCTTTGTCGCGGAGGAGTCCAGTCGCCTTCAGCGCGCCGCGCCACAACAAAGCGACGCGCTGTTAAAGGGTCTTATCGCCGAAATACTTAGGCGCCAGCCGCAGATTCTGAATATCGATTTCAAAGGCGCAGCCGCGCCGGACGATGGTTCGACGGTGCCCATTTCCGCCGATAGCACCTGGACGTCGTGCGATACGCGCGCTCCCCCCGCCAGCGGTGCGCCATGCTTCGGTGCCGTCACGCAAACGTCGCGCGGCGCGGTGTTGCCGCTGGCGGTGCCGTTGGGAGCGAACCGGTGGATGACGGAAGACATGCAGGTTGCGATCTTGCAACGCGCCTTGGCCAACGTACCGCATGCCGACAACATATTCTTTGAAGTCGTCGATGCACACGGGCAAACGGTCGTACAGGGCGGCAACAAAGATGCCGCGGCAACCCTGCTCCACCCGGCGGCCGAGCCGTGGTGGATCGCAACGCTGTTCAAGCTTCGACAGTCGACCCCTCTTCAAGCAACGTCGGCAGTCGAACCTTACCCGTTCAAGGTCGTCGCGGGCATCACGTATCAGAAGGCGCTTGCCGCCTGGCGCAAGCAGGTCATCAACGCCACCGCCTTCTATGTTTTCTATGTGCTTGGTTTCGTGTGCCTGCTGGGTGTGATGTATCGCGCCACCAAGATGCAGCGCTACTACATTCGAAGTTTGCAGGCCAAGACACGAGACCTGCACACGGCGCAGCGCGTGGGCCGAACCGCCATTTGGACGTTTTACGCAAACCGCTTCGAATGCACCGACGAAGCCGGTGAAATATTTGGCCTGCGGCCTGGCACGAGCAGCGCGAGCGTGAAAGAGTTCCTGGCGCAGGTCATTCCATCGGATCGAATGCCGCTGATTCGTCAGGTCAAGGCCGCTTGGGAAAACAGCGCGCCGCTGCGTATCGAATTCGGCATCCGTAAAGCGCAAGGCGCGGCGCGCCGCTTATCGGCGGGCGGCCAGGTCGTGGTCGACAAGGCCGGCATCAAGCGCATGACCGGCACGGTCGTGGACGTGACCGAACAATGGGAAGCTCGTCAGCAGCAGGCGGAAAGCGAACATCGTTTCCACTCGTTGTTCGAACACAACCCGCTTCCGTTCTGGGTGTTCGACACATCGACGCTTGGGTTTTTGGAAGTCAACGCCGCCGCGGTCAAGGCCTACGGCTACACGCGCGAAGAATTCTTGAAGATGAGCATCCTGGATATCCGAGATACCGAAGATCGCCCCAAGGTCGTCGCGGATATGTTGTCCTCGCACGACGCACGCGGAATTCCCAAAGTCTGGATACACCGGACCAAGGAAGGCAAAGCGGTGGAGGTGCGCATTCACAGCGCCGACATCGTCTTCAATGGCCGCCCAGCGCGCCTGGTGCTGGCCGAAGACATCACCACGCATTTGGCCGGCGAACGCGAACTGGCGTATCGCGCTTCGCACGACCTTGTGACGAAGCTGCCCAATCAACATGCGCTGTTCGGACGCATGGACGCGTTGATCGCCGAGGACGCGCGCTTCGATGTTGCCTACCTCCAGTTCCTCGGCATGGACGCCATTGCGGATACTTTCGGCATCACTGTGGGCACCGGCGTCTTGCAGAGCGTGGCAGCACGGCTGCTTCTGCGTACGCAGGAGGACGAATTTTTGGCGGCGGTCACGCACGAGGCATTTGTCTGGGTGGCGCCCATCGGCCGCTTGGCGTATGCGCGGCTTCAACAAGAGATCGTGCAGTGCGTCACCGAGCCGGTCTACTACGAGGATACGCAGCATCAGATCGACGTCGTGATCGGTATAGCCAGTCATCCGCGGGACGGCACGCAGAGCGGCGTGCTGGTCGGACGCGCCGCGCTCGCCGCACATGCTCATCTTCGAAGCGATCAGCCCATTCACTATTTCGAGCCGACCCTCGCACAACGGTCCAAGGAAAAGTTGCAGTTCGCCGCGCACTTGCGCCGCGCCGTGCGACGCCACGAATTTGAAATGCACTACCAACCGATTACGAACTACCCCGACATGCGATTGATCGGGCTGGAAGCCTTGATCCGATGGCCGCAGGAAGACGGCTCGCTCATTTCGCCGTCCACGTTCATTCCGATATGCGAGGAATCGGGCCTGATCGTGCCGTTGGGACGATGGGTTCTCAATCAGGTCGCCAAGGCCAGCTTGGAATTGAAGGACGCCGGTTTCGAAAGCCTGCCGATCGGCGTGAATATTTCCCCGGCCGAATTGCGCAGCAGCGATCTGGTGGCGAACCTTCGCGCCGTTCGCGAGACGTATTCGCTGTCGGGCAACGCCATCCACATCGAGCTGACCGAGAGCTGCCTGATCGAACATCGGGACAAGGCGGTTGCGATCATGAGGGAGCTCAGAGCCGACGGCGTGATCGTCGCGCTCGACGATTTCGGTACCGGGTTTTCCAGCCTTTCCTACTTGCGCGACTTGCCCATCGACATGTTGAAGATCGACCAGGCGTTTATACGCAATGTCGACTGGGATGCACGTTCGGCGACGATTTGCGAGGCCATCATCGCACTCGGCAAAAGCCTCAAAGTCCGCGTGATCGCCGAAGGCATCGAGCGATCTTCGCAATATCGCTGGCTCTATCAACACGGCTGCGACGGTGCGCAGGGCTTTTACCTTGGCAAACCGCAACGCCTGACGGAGCTGCTGACGCGATGGACATCCGCGGATGCACGATCGCAGTGACGTTTTGCCAGCACACGGTCGGAAAATTTTCAGCTTGGTGAATGCCCCGGCAACAGTCCGCGCATATCTAAACGTGTAGCCACTTCACAGCGGACGGTATCAGCAGGTCGACGGACACACCCTCGGCGCTTTTAACTTGGAGGCGACGTTTTGTCTCCATTATCACGACGATTTGTCTCAACACGCGTCACCACGGCGCGTGTTCGATACACCTGCCATCGACGCTGGCCCTTTGATACTCGGTTTATGTCAGCAGCGGCACAACAAAGGCCCGCTGGCACGCTTTGTGCCGTTTCTGGAGCTTCAGCAAGAGAGGCACGGATGGAGAAAGCTAGGCAGAGGTTTCCCGACGCAGTGTTCGCCACGTCCCTGATCGAACCCGGGATGAGAGCAACCGCCTACCGCCGCTGGCTTCGTCCTTTCGCATCGATCGAACCGCGCAACGACAAGCCGCTGGATGCGTCGGTCATCACTTATCGTCTCGGTCAAATGACGGTGGCGCAGTCGGCCTCGGGCGTCGCTCACTACGTACGCGACGAACACATCATCGACAACGGCCGATTCAACGACTGCCTGTTTCTGCGCCTGCTGGTGCAGGGAAAGGTGTGCGGGCGGTTCGGCGCGGACGACGTGGAGATCAACCCGGGCGATATCTATCTCACCGATCTTGCACAGCCCTCGGAGCTGTGGGTGCTGGAGGACTGCAAGCACATCAACGTGATGCTGCCGCGCTCCGAAGTGGACGACATGACGGTGCACGGACGGGTGCTGCACGCCGAGTGGCTGCCCTGCCGGATGCTACGTGAGCATTTGCTCAACTTCATCGAAATACTTCGGCATTGCAACGCCGACAACGTCGTGGAAATGATCAAGGCCACCATGGAGTTGCTGCGCTTCTGCCTGCGCACCGATAGGCGCGGTCGCGAGGGCAGTTCGTTCGACGATGCCAGAGAGCGCCTCGTGCAATACATCGACCAGCACCTTACGGAACGGAGCCTGGGTGCGGCGCAGCTGCAAAAGACATTCGGTATTTCGCGCGCGCAGCTCTACCGGCAATTCGCGGAACTCGGCGGCATCAAGCACTACATTCGCAACAAGCGCTTGCAGGCGGTGCTGCACGAATTGTGCGACGAACGGTATCGAAGCATCACCGACATCATCGAACGCTACGGCTTTTCGAACGAGCGCCAATTCCAACGCGCCTTCCGCGCACGCTTCGGCATGACCGCGAGCCAGGTGCGAGCCGGTTGGAAATCCAGAACCCTTGGCGAACGATACGACGACAGTATCGACGAGTGAATGCCGTTCGGCGCGATAACGGGTGTTGCATGCGACGTTGCGCTCGCATGGCCCGCGAGCCGGCATTACATCAACGAGCGTATGAAATTCACAAACGATGTTTCTTGAAATCGTTCCGCGAGCAGAAGCACGACCCCGGCGGCAATGACCACGAACATCGCGGCTTTGCCGGTCCAACGCAAGATCTTCCCGACTGTCGTTTTCATCGTTTAGGGCCGCATGGCGGGGGAGCCTTCGCCCGCTCAGCAGAGCCGGCGACCTGAATACGGGCAAAGCGCTATTGCGCGAGCGTTCGCATGGTTGAAGCGGACTCTACTTAGATCTGTTTGGTCCGTAAACCTTGGATGAGGCCGTCAACGGCCTGCCATGCTCATGCGAGTAAGAGGCACCTCGTCAGGGGCGTTGGGACCGCACCTTTTCGGTCTTGGGTTTCTCCGGTGCCTGCCCCGAGTGCGCGGCATCGCGCGCGAAGTTATTGGTCGATTTGAAGTCTTTGGCTTGTTCGACGACAGAGGTAATTTTCTTCCCGGAATAAACCGAATGAATGGTCGCTGCCGACAGAGATTGCGGTTTGTCGTTCATTCGAATACCCGCGTGCTGAGTGAGTGGACGTTCAACCATACTCCTAAACAGTTGGCGGCGCAGGCCCGTCCTTTTCCATCCGACTTGGCACCGACAGTTCACAATCTCGGCGGCCCGGCGTGGTGTAATATGCGTTTGCAAGGTCGTGCTTGCTTCTTGCGTCTCGTGTGGCCGTTGGACGGCTATGCGCTTCGCTCCCACTTTTATGCGTGAACCACCTTGCCTGCGAGGTGACGCCCTTCGGGAGCACCCATGCCGGACTCTTCCACTCGCCACGCAAACACCGTCACACCGGTTGGTAAAGCCAACTGCGCCCGGTGCGAAGCGGTGTGCTGCCGTCTGATCGTAGTGCTGGAGCCCGGGGACGACATCCCGCCTCATCTCACCGCACACACCGAGCAGGGACACCTCGTCATGGCGCACGGCGAAGACGGCTGGTGCGTTGCGGTGGATCGCACCCATATGAATTGCGGTATCTATGAAAATCGCCCAGCTGTCTGCCGGCGGTTTGTCATGGGCGGTCCGTACTGCAAAGCCATTCGCGCGGAGTATGGAAAGCCAGGTTCTCGCCGTATTGCGATCGCGCTCAAATAAGGATTATCAATGAGCGATTCGGAAGCACTTGGTCCGCAAATATGGGTCGATGGCGACGCATGTCCGGGCGTGATCAAGGAGATCCTTTTTCGTGCCGCCGAGCGCGCAAAGATTCACGTGACCTTGGTCGCCAATCATGCGCTGCCGCGCCCGTCATCGCGCTACATCCGCACGCTCACCGTGCAAGGCGGTTTTGATGAAGCCGACAATGAAATCGTGCGGCGCATGCTGGCCGGCGATCTGGTCGTCACGCAGGACATCCCCCTCGCCGCGCGCGTGATCGACAAAGGCGGCGTGGCGATCAATCCGCGCGGCGAGCGCTACACGCCCGACAACATGGCCGAGCGATTGTCGATGCGCAATTTCATGGAAGATTTGCGCGGTGCCGGCGTTCGCACGGGCGGCCCTTCCGCGTTTCATCAACGGGACCGGCAATCCTTTGCCAATCAACTGGATCGCTGGCTGGCGCAACAGGTCAAGCGCAGCGTACCTTCCGGCGATTAGTCGACACGTTTTCGCGTACGAAAGGTCCGTCAGACCGGATCTTTGAAAGCGTCGATATCAATGCAGCGCGCGAATTCTGAGATTGCGCCCTTTGACTTTCCCGGCACGCAGGCGTTCCAGGGCTTTGTTCGCCAGCGACCGGCTGACTGCCACATAGGCACGCGTGGCAAACACATCGATCTTGCCCACATCGTCCGCCTTGAGTCCGGCGTCACCGGTCAACGCACCGAGGATATCGCCCGCGCGAAGCTTGTCTTTGCGGCCGGCGTCGATCACCAACGTTTTCATCGGCGCCAGATGCAACGTTTTGCCACGCGGCGCGGACAACTTCAGTGGACGCCACGGCACCGGCATACCGAGTGCCTGCTCGATGTTCTCCACTTTCGGCTTCTCGCGCGGTGTGCATAGCGTTATCGCCAGGCCGGTTTGTCCGGCGCGGCCGGTGCGCCCGATGCGATGCGTATGCGTATCCGGATCGTGGGCGACGTCGTAGCTGACCACCAGCGGCAGCGCGGTGATATCCAGCCCGCGCGCGGCGACATCGGTCGCCACCAGCACGGCGCAGCTGCGGTTGGCGAATTGCACCAGCACTTCGTCGCGATCGCGTTGTTCCATGTCGCCATGCAGCGCCAGCGCGGAAAAGCCGCGGCGATCCAGTTCCTCCGCCACCGCGTCGACGTCGCGCCGCATATTGCAGAACACCAACGCATGCTGCCCGCGCTCGTCGGTGAGCCGTTGCGCCAGCGCATCGAGTTTGCGTGCCGGATCAACCTCGACGAATTGCTGCTCGATCGCCGGTGCGGTGTCGCTAGGTGCCTCGACGATGATTTCGACCGGGTTGCGTTGCATGCGCCGGCTTGCGTCGCGGATATCGTCCGGATACGTGGCCGAAAACAACAGCGTCTGATGGTGTTTGGCGATGCGCCCGACAATGTCGTCGATCGCTTCGCTGAAACCCATGTCCAGCATGCGGTCCGCTTCGTCCAGCACCAGCACCTTGATGCCGCCGCCATGCAGGCTGCCGCGCTTGAGATGCTCCTGCACGCGGCCAGGCGTGCCGACCACGATATGCGGATCGTGCGTGAGCGAGGCCAACTGCGGGCCCAGCGGCATGCCGCCGCACAAGGTCAGCAATTTGACGTTGGGAATGTTCGCCGCAAGCTTGCGGATGGCCTTGCTCACCTGATCGGCCAATTCGCGCGTGGGGCACAGCACCAATGCCTGCAAACGAATCGTTTCCACGCTGAGCGATTGCAGCAGGCTCAAGCCGAAGGCCGCGGTTTTGCCGCTGCCGGTCTGAGCCTGGGCGATCACGTCGCGCCCTTCCAGCATGGCCGGAAGGCTTTGCGCCTGGATCGGCGTCATGGCGCTATAGCCCAGCGTTTGAATACTGGCCAGCAACGCGGGCTTGAGGGGAAGCGTGTTGAAGTCGGTCATGCGACATGATCGCATGCCCGAGTCGGCCAAATCCGTTTTGGCGTCGTTGAGGGTCGGTGGCGTCGACCTGCGCGTCGGCGCGCCGACGGCGCATCACACGATCACGTCGATGCCCTGAACCAGGCGCTGCGCCAGCCGTGGCTGACGCCATTGCGACAGCCACCATTCCATGGCGCGTCCCACGTTGTCGCTGCGCCACGCGACATACAGAACGTTGGGTTCGCGCGCATCCGCGACGCGTTTTTCCACCAGTTCACCGCGCTTGAGCAACGACTGTATGCGTCGGCGCGGAAGCCAGCCGACACCCAGGCCATCGCGTTGCAAAAGGATCTTGGCACGCATGCTGGGCGCGGCCAGCGTCTGCTGGCCGGAAAGCCAACCGTAGCCCCGGCGATCGATGGTGCGCGACGAGTCCGCGACCACCACCGCGCGATACGGCAGCAACTGTTCCTGCTGCAACGGCTCGCGCAGCTTGGCCAAGGGATGGCGCGGCGAGACCGCAAAGACCCACTCCATCACGCCCAACTCGAACCATCGCAGTTTGGGTATCGCCGGTGGCTCGTTGGTGGCGCCGACCACGATATCCGCGCGTCCATCACGCAGCGCCTCCCACGTACCGTTCAACACTTCGTGCGTGATGCGCAGCGAAACACCCGATTGCAACGCGTCGAACGCGCGAATGACCGGTAGAAGCGTTTCGAATTCCAGAATTTCATCCGTCACGATCCACAACCGCTCTTCCCAGCCGCCGGCGACTTGTTTGACGCGGTGCGTGAGCCGCGATACATCCAGCGCCAGCCGTTGGGCTTCTTGCGCCAAGAGCCGGCCGGCCGGCGTGAGTTGCAAACGGTAGCGCCGACGGTCGAACAACAGCGCATCGAAACGCGCCTCCAACTGGCGCGCGGCATGCGAAACGGTTGAGGGCGCCTTGCCCAGCACGGCGGCCGCTCGGGTAAGGCTGCCGGTGTCGTTGATAGCCTGAATCAAGGCCAATTCGTCGTCGGACAACATGTTCGATACCTTCGAACGAGTGCATCGAAATCATGGTACGGCAAATGGCGGGCGGGCGCGCAGCATACGTCCATCCCAATCGCCTTCCCACGGAGACACACCATGAAACGCTTCCACGAAAAAACCGTACTTGTTACCGGCGGCAACAGCGGCATCGGCCTGGCGGCTGCCAAGGCTTATGCCGCCGAAGGCGCCAGGGTCGTTATCACCGGACGCGATGCGGCAACGCTGGAACAAGCCAGCCGCGAGATCGGCAACCGTGTTCTAGCGCTGCGCAGCGATGCCGCCTCGTTACACGATGCCAAGCAACTGGCTGAAGCGTTGAAGACGCAGGGCATCCGTCTCGATGCGGTGTTCGTCAACGCCGGCATCGCCAAGTTCGCGGCCTTCGCCGAGGTGGATGAGGCGCTGTGGGACCACACTTTCGATATCAACGTGAAAGGCGCGTATTTCCAGATCCAGGCGTTGTTGCCGGTTCTTAACAAGGGTGCCGCCATCGTGATCAACGGTTCGATCAATGCGCACATCGGCATGCCCGGATCGAGCCTTTACGCAGCGAGCAAGGCGGCCGTGATTTCGCTGGCCAAGACCTTGTCGGCCGAATTGTTGCCGCAAGGGATTCGCGTCAACGTGGTAAGCCCAGGCCCCATCGCGACGCCGCTGTACGGCAAATTGGGGTTGGACACCGCCACACGGGAAGCCACGGCGCAACAGATTCAAGCGCAAATTCCACTGGGTCGGTTCGGCACGGCAGAAGAGCTGGCCACCACGGTATTGCATCTGACGGCGCCGGAATCGGCATTCATCGTCGGCACCGAAGTCATTGTCGACGGCGGCATGAGCCAGCTTTAAAACTCAGGCGCGGCCAGCTCGCTTCGAGTCGGCCGCGCGCATCGCTCAGGTCGATGGATCCAACGGCACCAGCATGCCTCGCTTGAGCGTACTCAGCGCCACTCGGGTCTGGAAACGGCGCACGTTTGCGTTGTCCGCAACCATGCGCTGCATAAGCGCTTCGAAATCGTCGACGTCGCGCGCCACGACAATCAGCACATAATCGCCGGCGCCGGTGACGTACCACGCTTCCTGGATGCACGGTTCGGTGGCGATCCATTGTTTCAGGCTTGCCATCAACTCCGGCCGCTCGCGCTCCACTTCCACGTCGACGATCATCGTCAACGGCCGCCCAACCCGCTTCGGGTCGACCACGGCCACTTCGGCAAGGATCACGCCCTCGTCCCGCATGCGAACAATGCGCCGCTGCACCGCGGAGGCGGACAAACCGACCTCCGCGCCCAGCAGCTCGGCCGGCCGGCGCGCATCCTTTTGCAGGATGGCCAGGATACGTCGGTCGATTTTGTCCAACTCGTCGGCCATAGGCGCGCGAAACCACTCAAAGGCGGGAAAAAGACGCGTTGCGGCGTCCAAAGTTGCGGGTTCGCCGCGCGAGCGGACTCTAGCATAGCCCGCACCTTCAACCGCCTCTCGCATTCGCCTCATGAAGCTTCTGTATCAGTCGCACTCGCCGTACGCGCGAAAAGTGCTTGTGTTCGCGCATGAAGCCGGACTGGCCGATCGCATCGACGTGATCCACCACGAGACCAGCCCGGTGCAACGCAACGACGACGTCTTCGCGCTCAACCCGCTGGGCAAGGTTCCCGTGCTGGTGTGCGACGACGGCACGGTGTTGTTCGACTCCAGCGTGATCTGCGAATACCTGGACGGCTTGCACGATGGACGCAAGCTCATTCCGTCCTCATCCTCACAGCGCTTTCGCGCCTTGCGCCATCAAGCCATCGCCACGGGATTGGCCGATGCCGGCATCGCCGTTCGCTGGGAAGCCGAACGCCGTCCCGAAGGGATGCGATGGGCGCCGCTGCGTGAAGGCCAGCTACAGAAAGTTGTCGCCGCCTGCGATTATCTGGAGGCGCATTGGGTTGAGGGTGATGTTGTAGACATCGGCGATATCGCACTCGCCACCGCGCTCAGCTGGATCGAGTTTCGCAATATCCACGATTTTTGCGCGGAGCATCCGCGACTTTCCGCCTGGTATCGACGCTTCAGCGCACGCCCTTCGATGAAGGCAACGCCGCTCTTCGGCAACACCGTCGATCAACCAGCATCAACCCACTCGGGAGTTAGGCATGTGGTTGCCATGGATTGACCTGCTGCGTTTGCACGGCCATATCATCGAACCAAGACTGCCGCGTAAAACGACGACGTTTCCGCCTGCGGCACGTCAATGCAAACCCGATGCAAAAGCGGCGTGCGCCACGTTCGCGAAGCAAACCGTGACGTCGCTGCGCTTGTGTCTGGGTATCGGCGATGGGCTTTTACGGTCGCAGTGATGAAGAGCAGCCGTGAAAGGATAGCCAGCCGCTACGCGCAGCCGGGCTGTCAAACGGTACCTGAAAAAGCGGTACCTGGTTCAGGCCTCCAAGCCGTTTCGCATGCGTCGAGTAGGATTTGCCAACGCGCCAAAGCACTCGACACTGACAGATTGCCGATTGCGCTTATGCAATGGTTCGATAGTCGGGCGTGCCCATCCGCTGTGATGACCGCGACACGCCCGACATGAAGTGAAGTAGCGCGGATCGCCTGGGCGGTAACCCAAACGATCCGCTGGCCACCACCAACTATATTGGAGTTGATCATGGTTACGTTCGATCATACGGCACCCGCACATTCTCGTGCCCCCGCAGCGGTGCATTTCCCCTACTTCACCGCAGCGCCTTCGGCGCGACGTCGAACGACAGTGGGCTTTCGCTAAAACGGGGTCGGCCGACCCCGACAAAACGAGCAGGATTTATTACCTGTAGCCCTTCACGCCGC